>NZ_JPII01000007.1:0-390159 GCF_000832025.1 Shewanella sp. cp20
TCGCCTCTATGTCGCCATCGGCGCCCCCTGTAACGTGTGTGAGGCCCATGCGCCCTTTGGCAGCATCATCGCCATCGATCTCGAGAGTGGCAGCAGCGAGCAGATCGCCACCGGCATACGCAACGTCACTGGCTTCGACTGGGCCCCCAAAGATAACAAGCTATGGTTTGCCGATCTGGGCCGCGACTGGATGGGCGACAGACTGCCGCCGGATGAGATTAACCGTGTCGATATTGTCGGTGCCCACTACGGCTTTCCCTATATTCATGCCAGCAGCGTGCTAGAACCCGCCTACGAGAAGCCCAAGGGCCTTAAGGTGACGACGCCCGTCTTCGAGCTACCGGCCCACGTGGCGCCTATGGGGCTCGAGTTTTACCGCGGCGAGCAGTTCCCCGATAAGTATCGTGACCAGCTATTCGTGGCCGAAAACGGCTCCTGGAACCGTTCCAGTAAGATTGGCTACCAGGTCACCATGTTGACCCTGGAAGATGACAGTATCAGCAAGCGCCAGACGGTGGTGAGCTTTCTCGATGGAGAGTTTCCCGTTGCCCGGCCCTATGACTTAATCATGGCGCCCGATGGGGCCATGTATATCTCAGACGATCTCAAAGGCAATGTGTATCGTCTGTTTTATAAAGAGAACACGAGCGAAGAGAGCGAATCGAGTGAAGCGAGTGAACAACAGGATCCTAATCAATGAGTGATGCGATAGATTTAAGCCTCGATGGCGTCGAACAGATGCCCTTGAGACGTTTCACCGAAGAGGCGTATCTAAACTATTCCATGTACGTCATCATGGATCGCGCCCTGCCACATATCGGCGACGGATTAAAACCGGTGCAGCGCCGTATCGTCTACGCCATGAGCGAACTTGGGCTGTCGGCGCAATCTAAGCACAAGAAGTCGGCAAGAACTGTGGGTGATGTACTGGGTAAGTATCACCCCCATGGCGACAGTGCCTGTTACGAGGCCATGGTCTTGATGGCGCAGCCGTTCTCATACCGCTACCCCTTGGTAGATGGTCAGGGTAACTGGGGGGCGCCGGACGATCCTAAGTCATTTGCGGCCATGCGTTATACCGAGGCGCGTCTCTCTAAGTTCTCCGAGGTGCTGCTGACCGAACTGGGTCAGGGCACGGTAGATTGGGGCGTCAACTTCGACGGCACGCTGAAAGAGCCCATGGTGTTGCCTGCGCGCCTGCCGCACATACTGCTCAACGGCATCACAGGGATCGCCGTGGGTATGGCCACCGACGTGCCGCCACACAATGCCCGCGAACTGGTGGATGCCTGTGTCGAGCTGATCGACAACCCTAAGGCAGATCTGGAAAGGCTGATGGAGCTGGTGCCAGGCCCCGATTATCCGACCGAGGCGGAGATCATCAGCCCGAGAAACGAGATCGCCAAGATCTACGAGACCGGCCGAGGCTCTATCAAGGCTCGCGCCGTCTATACGGTGGAGTCGGGTGAGATAGTGATCACCGCGCTGCCACATCAGGCCAGTGGCGGTAAGATCCTCGAGCAGATCGCCGCCCAGATGCAGGCCAAGAAGCTGCCCATGGTGGCCGACCTGCGAGACGAATCGGATCACGAGAGCCCGGTGCGCATCGTCATTGTGCCGCGCTCCAACCGCGTCGATTGCGACCAGCTGATGGCGCACCTGTTTGCCACCACAGATTTGGAGAAGAACTTCCGCGTTAACCTCAACGTGCTTGGGCTTAACGGTCGTCCTCAGGTCAAGGGGCTGAAACTGCTGTTGACCGAGTGGCTGGAGTTCAGGCTGACCACGGTCAGACGTCGTTTAGAGCATAGATTAGATAAGGTATTGGCAAGGCTACATATTCTTGAGGCCTTGATGATCGCCTTCCTCAATATCGATGAGGTGATCGAGATCATTCGTTACCACGATGATCCCAAAGCCGAGCTGATGTCGCGTTTTAACCTGACCGACGAGCAGGCCAACGCCATCCTGGATCTTAAACTGCGTCACCTGGCGAAGCTGGAAGAGTTTAAGATCAAGACGGAACAGAGCGAGCTAGAGGCGGAGCGCGAGAAGCTTGAGCTACTGCTGAGCTCAGATCGCCGCATGAAGACGCTGATCAAGAAAGAACTTAAGCAAGACGCCGAGACCTATGGCGATGAGCGTCGCTCGCCGCTTGTCGAGCGTAGCGAATCCCGTGCCCTGTCTGAGCAGGAGCTGGTACCGGCCGAAGCGGTAACCGTAGTGCTGTCGGAGAAGGGATGGGTACGCTGTGCCAAGGGGCATGATATCGACCCTACGGCGCTCTCCTACAAGGCCGGTGACGCCTTCCTCTGCGCCGCCTCGGGCAGGAGCAATCACGCCACCGTCTTTATCGGTTCGACCGGACGCGCCTTCGCGACCGATACCCATACCCTGCCATCGGCCAGGAGCCAGGGTGAGCCCGTGACCACCCGCTTCCAGCTGTCACCGGGCGAGTCTATGGCTCATGCGCTGCTGGGTGAGGATGGACAATGCTTCCTGCTGGCCTCGGATGCGGGCTATGGCTTTATCGGCGACTATAAGGATATGGTGTCTCGCAACAAGGCGGGTAAGGCGCTGCTGAGCCTGCCAGCCAATGCGCAGGTGCTGCCACCGAGACGCGTGGATAAGAGCCGCAGCGAGTCTATCTTGGCGATCACCAACGAGGGTCGCATGTTGCTCTTCTCTGTCGACGCCCTGCCGCAACTGGCTAAGGGTAAGGGGAACAAGATCATCGGCATCGCCAGCGACAGGGCCAAGAGCCGCGAGGAGCTGCTGGTGCATCTGCATGTGGTGCCCCAAGATACCGCCGTCACCCTGTGGGCGGGTAAGCGCAAGCTCACCCTCAAGCCGAGCGATCTCGAGCATTACCGTGGTGAGCGCGGTCGTCGTGGCGCCAAGCTGCCTCGAGGTCTGCAACGAGTGGATAAGGTGGAGTTGGGTGAGGACGAAACCAGCCTCTAGTCTACTTTCAGACATAAAATCCAGACATAAAAAAAGCTGCTCTAGAGCAGCTTTTTTTATGTCTGTTTGAAGCAGGTATTAAGCCACTTCGTAGAAGTTGGGGGTAACATCGAGTCGCGCCTGGATGATCTCGGTCGCCATCTTGCTACATTTACCGCATTGGTTGCCAACACCCAGACGACGTTTAACGTCGGCAAGAGACATATCTCCTTGATCGACAGCTTCTTTTATTTGCTTGTCGGTAATGGCGTGGCAAAGGCAAACATACATACAGGTGACTCCCCTACTTCAGATGCACGCAAGTATAAATGAAAACGATTCTCAATGCTAATAACTCCTGGTTATAGAATGTGCACAATGACGCCTTTACGGGGCATTAAAAATTGTGAGCTATCCCACTAAACACGGGGCCTCTAGCCCATTTAGGGATCGGATTTTGTCTCGTTGGGCTTAGATTTTGACCTACGCAGTAATGCTGGCAAGTGCGCCAGCTAGGCCGGATTAATTTAAGAGGTGATGGTAATAACCTGGTCGAGCCTTGCATCCATGCCGGTAAGCCGGTGCTGAGCACACATGGGGCTTGCTCGCGGCTTCCTTAGTAGCCGCGCTCAAAGTTAACCCTGTGGCTCAGTGGCTCTCCCTTGATGAACTTGTGGTAGTTATTGGCGAAGATCTCCACGACCTGCTCGGGAAAACTCGGGGCGGCGATATGAGGGGTGATGATGACATTCTCCAGCGACCAGATGGGATGCTCCTGGGGCAGGGGCTCCTGATTGAAGACATCCAAGATGGCGTTTTGCTGAGGGTGGCTCAGCAGCTGGGCATAGAGGGCATCGAGATCCAGCACGTCGCCGCGGCCCAGATTAAAGAGGATCGCCTCAGGCTTCATCAAGGCGAGCATCTCCTGATTGAGGGCGCCCTGGGTCTGTGGTGTGCTGGGCAGGATCGCGGCGATGGCATCCGCATTACCTATGTGCTGAGCCAGATTCGCCAGAGTATCGACCCTGTCGAAGCCTATGGTGGGCTTGGCACCGCGGTTGATGCCGGTGACCCGCATGCCAAAATGTTTAGCGGTCTGGGCGAGGTGCTTGGCGATGTTGCCCGTGCCTAATAGCAGCAGCTCCTGCCCTTGCAGGGTACGAAAGTTAGCCGGGCGCCAGATCTTCTCCGCCTGTTGGGACTGATACTGCTTATGTTGGCGCTGGTGGGCCAGTAGGTAGCCAAACAGGTACTCGCTCATCAGGGGGCCGAAAATTCCCCTCACATTGGTGAGCTGATAGTCGCGGCGCAGCCTGGGTTTGACCAGGAGATCGACGCCGGCATAGGTAGATTGCATCCATTGGATCTGCTTGGCATGACCCACCAAGGGGGCGGCCAATGGCGGTTCGGCCAGCCAGATATCGGCCTCGAGAATACTCTGGGGATTGTCACCTAGCAGCGTCAGGTGCGGCAGATGACAGGAGCCGAGCAGGTTGCGGTATTTGTCGTTATCGCTGGTCAGCAGCAGTAGCTTGTGTTCCATAGCGAGTCCTTTTGGCTGTTATTATTTTTGTATGAGACCCAGAAAATGGCTGGTTTATTTTTGTGGCGAACTTTATTCAGTCGCACTTAGTCATTATAGATGTTCCCGCCGGCCTTAGTACTTAAGTGGGGGGCTAGTTCTACAGTTACAAAAAATGGCAGAGGTGTCCACCGCTAGTGCGGACCTTGCTTATTTGTTGGGCGGTTTGGCGTGAGTAAGTACTAGGGCCTGTTTATCTTTCGCGTTCATTTTTCAGCATTCTGTATCGCTTTTATACAAGGCAGAGCGATTGTAATGTGGTGTGCTACATCAATGAGCGATAACGCAGTAGAAAAATGATACAGACGCTGCCCGCAGGGTTCGTCTTGAGCACGTTCAACTCTTTGTTACTCGGCTTTTATATAGAGTAACTATACTTCAAGCCTCATGCCGCGATTTGAACGTGCTCAATTAGAACGAAAATTGTTCTCAAAAGGTCAACAGGCCCTAGCGTGTCAGCAGGAGTTGATGCACGCAGTCGGCGCTGACGTCAGGGAAATTACTGAAGATCCCATCGACCCCAAGCAGCGACAGGTAGTGGATATCGTCACGATTATCCACGGTATAGACAAACACCTTGGCGCCGCGGGCGTGGGCATCTTCCACTAACTCCCGGGTGACGAAGTTGACGCTAAGATGCAGTGAGAAGGCCTCTAATCGGGTGACTATGGCCGCCAGGTCTTCCGGTACCCCTTCGATTAATGGCGCCAGCACTATCTCGGGATAGGCCTGTCTCAGGGCAAACAGGAAGCCGTGATGGAAAGAGGAGATCAGCAGTTGATCGGTGCGGTAGTTGAGTTTATTGAGGAGCTCAGGGTAGAGCGCCATGAAGGGACCGAGGGAGTTAAGCCCCTTGAGCTCAATGTTAATCAGGGCGTCGAAGGGCTGCAGATACTCGAGGAGCTCCCAGAGTTTGGGTATGGGCTCGCCATCCACGCTAACGCTCGCTAGATACTCCTGGGTGACGGCCTCGATAAGACCTGTGCCGGAACTCTTACCGTCGAGACGCCTGTCGTGAAACACATAGAGTTCGCCCTCGACGCTGTGCACATCGATTTCGACGGCATTACAGCCCAGGGCGACCGATTTTTTGATGGCGGCCAGGGTATTTTCGGCGCCGTAGCCGCTGGCGCCCCGGTGAGCATAGACACGCATTAGCTTCTAATTAATCCCTGAGTCTCTTTACTTTGACCACTAATATGCACCTCTAGCTGCGGATAGGCGAGCTCTAGATGATTTTCTCTGAGTTTCTTGCTGACCTGCTTGTGTAGCTTATGCCTTAGTGGCCAGCGGGTGTTCATATCCTTGGCATAGGCGCGGATCTCGTAGTCCTGGGTATGCTGACCAAATCCGGCAAACCAGACCTCTGGCTCGGGTGTGGTCAGGGCATCGTCACACTCCTTGACGGCCTGGTACAGGGCCGCCTCCACCCGCGCTGGGTCTGAGTCTCTGGCGACCGAGACGTAGACGATTACCCGGGTGATGGGATCCGACAGCGACCAGTTGATCAGCTGCTCGGTAATAAAGGCCTTGTTGGGCACTATGATCTCTTTCCTGTCCCAGTCGACGATAGTGGTGGCGCGGATTTGAATCTTACTCACAGTGCCAGTCAGCTCGCGAATGGTGACGGTATCGCCGATACGCACAGGTTTCTCGAATAAGATGATCAGGCCCGAGATGAAGTTGGCGAAGATCTCCTGCAGGCCGAAACCCAGGCCCACAGAGAGCGCCGCGACCAGCCATTGCAGCTTAGACCACTCCATCCCCAGGGTCGAGAAACCACTAAGCATACCGAAGAAGACCACCAGGTAGCGGCTCACCGTGGTGATGGCGAAGCCTGTACCCTGGGACAGATCCAGTCGCTGCAGGATCATCAGCTCCAGCAGGCCCGGCAGATTGGTGGCGATCATCAGCGAGAAGCCGACGATGATCAGCCCAAGCAACAAGGACTTGAGGGTGATTGGCAACTGCTGGGCGATGCCATCGACCGTGCTCGAACTGGTCCATAGGGTGATGCCATCCAGGAAGGAGAAGATGGCGCTATGTGTCTGGGTCCAGAGGCCGATCAGGCTGATCAGGAAGGCCAGGGTCAGCAGTGAGCGCACCAGCCCCAGAGATTGACTGGAGATGGTCTCAAGATCTACCACGGGTTCTTCATAGGTGTCCGGTGGTTCGTTGCCGTTGGGGTCGTCCTCTTTTTCCCGCTGGGCCAATATCTCGGCGCGCTTGGCCTTGGCACGGTTGAAGGCGATGCGGCGGCGTTCGATCAACATCCAGCGCTTAATCAACTGATACAGCAGCATAAAGCTTAGGGATAAGATCAATGACAGCTGTAGCTGCAGCAGCATCTGATAGGCGGTGAAGTAGTAGCCCCTGAAGGCCAGCACGGCGCAGGCCGGCGGTAAGAGGATGAGTATCGACCAGAGCGCCTTCTGTAGCAGGCGTTTGTTTTTATCGTCCTGATGATAATGATGCTCCTGCTTGGACAGGCTCAGCATGTCCCGGTAGAACCAGAACAGCATGAGGGCCAGCAGGATGAAGGCGCCGCGGCCCAGGCTGTTGCGTACCAGCGAGGTCTCTAACACCTCGGTAAAGCCGATAACGCCCACGATAGGCATGGCCAGAATGGTCAGGGCGCGCAGGCGTTGCTGACCGGCTCGTATGATGGGCTTATCGCCCTTGAAATGACCAATCAGCAGCCCCTTGTCTAGCGCGAGCAGATAGGTGAGGCGATAGAGCTGATACAGCATACCTATGGCCAGTATGCCCATGCCGACCGAGGAGACCAGGTTGTGGTTGCTGAGGTAGAAGATTAGGCCGCCGCAGATCAATGGCAGTGGCTTGATACAGCTATAGAGGAGCGAGCCAACCAGGGTATTGAAACTATAGATAAATTTATCTTGGGTGACATTGCCCACATAGGTGACGTTCTTCGCCAGTAGCTGGGTAAACTTGGGCGTTAGCAGATCCTGCATCACCAGACAGAGCACCATCAAGATCACCCACCATGACCAGAGGGTGCTCTGCTCGCTTAAGGCGTCGTGTACCTGGTGCCAGGGGGCCTGAGTGAGCAACCATTGGGTACTCTGGTACAGGTCGCTTATCCAGTAGCCGTCTATGCTATTGGCGTTGGCCACCCAAAACAGGTGTTCGTTGAGTGTGGTCTTGAGGGTTTGATATTGCTGGCTTAACTGTTCATATAAGACCCTGAGTTCGGCGAGCTCACCAATATAGAGGTCATAGTTTTCCAGTAGCTGACGCTGCAGCTCTTTTTGGGCACTCAGAAGCTTGCTTTGCAGCGGCGAGAGCTGCTCTGCGGCGCCGAGCAGCGGGTGCAGGGTCTGATCTTGCTCTATCTGGTAGCGTGCCAGGCGGGCATTGGCGATCTCATTACTGATCTTGTCCTGATTCGGGGGTTTGGGCAGCGAATAGAGGATACGCAGGAAGCGCTCGCCGAAGGCCGAGTTGAGCTTTACCAGGGCGATCTGCTGCTGAATGTTAGTGATCTGCTTAGCCTGAAATTGGTATTGGGTCTCGGCCTGCTCCTGCAGCGTCATCACATTGGTCACTTCATGGGTGAGCTGTTTCAGCTGCTCGCCATAGGCCTGATTCTGGTCGTTCAGCTTGATGGCGATGGCATCGTCTGTGATGGAGGTTTCGATCTGGCTGGCGGCAATGGTGGCCGCCGTGGCCTTATGACGTTGTTCGGCGATGGCGCCGTTGAGCCTTTCGATCAGGGCTTCCTGCTGAACCAACTGACTACGCACCAGCGCCAGCTGTTGCTGGGTCAGGGCAATCTGTTTCTGGCTGCTGGCCAACTCCGATTCTAGGGTCGACAGGCTCTGAACATAGACCCGGCGCTGCATCTCGCTCAGGGGCTGGTTGTCGTTGCCGGTCGCCTGTTTGTGCTTGGCCAGGGTCAGGTTGGCTTGGCTTATCAGGCTGGGCAGCTGTTGCTGGCGCTTGATCAGCTCGTTGACCTGGGTGGCCAGGTTGGCCTCTGTCTCCTTGAGCTCAGCCAATCTCAGGTAGGAGAGTGATGCTTGCTGGCTCAGGTCTTGATTAGGGTTGTATTCCAGTGGCGTAGCGGCTTCTTTAAGCTGCTGTGTCAGCGCCTGCTTCTGGCTCTGATACTGGTGAATGATGGCATCGAAGCTGGACTGTAGGGCCTGCTGTTCGGTGAGTTGTTCTTCGAGCAGACTGAGTTGCTCGGCGGTGCTCTTGCTAGCAACCTGGGGCTCTTGTCCTATGCCCAGGCGTTTATTGAGGTTCAGGGGCGAATTGGCGGCACCCGAGAATGAGATTAGACAGAGAATAATCAGTAATATACGAGACATAAGCCGCTTTGTTCACACCAGCATCAATGGACGCTTATATATTACCAAGTTAGTTCAAAAATGATATCTATGAATCGGTTAATTTGACCCGTGTGGCGTTTCATTTACCACCAAGGAAAATGCCTCAGGATTTTGCCTGTTGAGCGCGATTGGCCTTATGGCTTTTCTGGGTCTCGTAGACGGCGGTAAAGACCACTAAGGCGCCGCCAATCAGCGTCTTCATGGCGAGTCCCTCACCGAGAATCAAGAGGGCCAACAGGGCACCGTAGAGGGGTTGCAGGCAGGAGACCAGGCTGACCGTCTTGGCGCTCAGCTGACGCAGCGCCGAGGTAAACAGGGCGTGGGGCGCGGCGGTAAAGACTATGCCTAACAGGATCACTAACCACCAGACGTTGGCTTGGATGGCACCTGGGTCGACCTCGAGCCAGGGTAGCAGGAAGAGGGCGCTGACCCCTGTCTGATAATACATGGCCTGGGCACCGCCGTAGGTGGCAAAGTAGCGTTTGTGTAGCAGGTTTCTGGCGGTGAACAGGGCCGCCGACAGTATGCCTATGATGATCCCCTGGGTGACATCGTTGCCTAGGTTGGCCTCTGGGATCAGCAGGCTGACACCGAGCAGGACGCAGATGCCGCTGATGATATCGGCCAGCTCCAGGCGCTTGCCGGTAAAGAAGGGTTCGACTAGCACCGTCATGACCGGGTAGGTAAAGAAGGCTATCATGCCTATGGCCACCGAGGAGAGTTGCATGGCGGCAAAGTAGGTGACCCAGTGCAGGCTGACTATGATGCCGAGGCCCAGGGCGATGGCGTAGTCTTTGCCGCAATTGAGGCGCAGACGTTGACCGCTAAGTTTGACCAATAGGGCAAGGGCGAGGGCGGCGATGCAGCAGCGAAGTGCCGTGATATCCAGGGCGCTGAGCGGAATAAGCTTAGAGAAAAGGGCCGTCCCCCCAAACAGGAGGACGGCCAGATGCAGTTCGATTAAGCCAGAGCGTTCGCTGCTACTTGTGTTCAAGATTTCCTCTAATCGATTTTGGCAAAGGCCTGACCCATGCGGGTAACGGCCTTAGGCTCTACGCCATCGGCAAAGTTTTCCAGTGCGTCTTTAGCAAATAGCATCACCACAGTGCTGCCAAGTTTGAAGCGTCCCATCTCGTCGCCCTTGTCCAGGGTGATCGCCTCTGGGCCCTCGGTCGGATAGTCCCAGCTGAATACCTTCCTGCCCGTCGGCGGAGTAACGGTACCGGCCCAGACGGTTTCTATGCTGGCAACTATGGTGGCGCCAACCAGGACCATGGCCATGGGACCGATTTCGGTTTCGAAGATGGCCACGACCCGCTCGTTACGGGCAAACAGGCCAGGCACATTCTCGGCCGTTAGCGGGTTAACCGAAAACAGCTCGCCCGGCACATAGGTCATCTTCGACAGGGTGCCTTTGATGGGCATGTGAATTCTATGGTAATCCTTAGGTGCCAGATAGATGGTGGCAAAGTCACCGCCTTCGAAGCGTTTGGCATCATCGGCCTGATCGCCTAAAAGGGCAAGTGACGAATATTCATGTCCCTTGGCTTGAAAGATGCGCCCCTCTTTGATCGGCCCGCATTGGCTTACGGCGCCATCGACCGGATGAACGATATAGTCGTCATCTTCACACAGGGGACGAATGCCTGGCTTCAAAGCGCGGGTAAAGAACTGGTTGAAGCTGGCATAGGCCTCTGGTGCACTCTCGGCGGCCTCGCTCATGTCTATCTTATATTGCTTGATAAACCATTTAATTACGCTTGTCGTTACCGCGCCGAGTTCGGCGGCAGCCAGCTTACCCACGAGTCGCGATAGCAGGTGTTTCGGCATTATGTATTGCAAGGCAATCTTCAATTTGTCCACTGTCTGTTTTCCTTCAAATCCAGTTTGGCTGTTAGTCGTTGTCGTTTTTGAAATGACGGGCGTGTCGCTGCTCATCCAGGCTGTCGATAATTCTATGGTAGTTCTGATACCTGTCTTCGGCGATCTTACCTTCCTCGAATGCCTGGGTGATGGCGCAGCCTGGGTCATTCTTGTGTTTACAGTCTCTAAACTTGCAGGTGCCCAGGTAATCCCTGAATTCGACGAAGCACCAGCCGACGCGCTCGGCGGGCAGGTGCCACAGGGCGAATTCGCGCACGCCGGGAGAGTCTACCAGGTCACCGCCGCTAGGGAAGTGCAGCAACTTGGCTGTGGTGGTGGTGTGTTGACCGAGGCCAGAGTTCTCGGACACGTCGCCGGTGATCAGTTCGGCCTCAGGTAGCAGGGCGTTGATCAGGGATGACTTGCCTACGCCAGATTGGCCGACAAACACGCTCACCTTGTCTTTTAATAGCGACTTGATGGTATCGACCCCTTCGCCGGACTTACTGCTGACGCGATATACCTGGTAGCCGATGGCTTGATAGCGTTGCAGCGCGGCTTCGACGGCTGGTGCTTCTTCGTCGCTAAGCAGGTCTATCTTGTTGAGTATGATGACCGGGGCTATGCCTGTGTCTTCGGCGGCCACCAGATAACGGTCGATGATCTGGGTGGTGAAGCTAGGCACCACAGAAGAGACGATAAGGATCTGGTCGATGTTGGCGGCGATGATCTTGATGCCGTCATAGAGATCCGGTCGTGATAGCGAGGAGTGTCTCGGGTGAACGGCCTCGACCACACCGGCGATGGTGGCCGTGGTCTCGTTGGCTTGGCGCATGATCACCTTGTCACCGGTGACCAGGCTTTGAATATTTCGGCGAATGTTACAGCGAACCAGTTCTCCGCTTTCCGTTTCGACATCAGCGTGTTGGCCGAAGCGAGAGATGACGGTGCCCAGCTGTTCTGGCCCCAGTGAGCTATCCTGTAACTCAATGGTCGTCTCTTTTGCGTCTTTGCGCTGCAATCGTTTCTCATGATTGGCGCGCATGCGGCGGCGTTGGCCTTGGCTTAGGGGTTTCTTTTTACTCACAGTGTCGTCATCGTCAAAATAAGGTTATTTTGTGTCTTCTAAAAAAGCAGTATGATACACGGTCTTAAATAAAAAAGCCTGAATTTAGGCAAACACGCATTGATAAGGCAGATATATGGCTGCAGATGAAACAAATCTGATCTGGGTTGATCTGGAGATGACGGGGCTAGAGCCCGAGGTCGACAGAATCATTGAAATTGCGACTATCGTTACCGACAAGGAACTGAACATATTGGCCGAAGGGCCGGTGATTGCCATCCATCAGAGTGAGGATGTACTTGCGGCGATGGATGACTGGAACCAGAAGCATCACGGCGAGTCAGGCCTGATCGACAGAGTCAGGGCGAGTGACTTCAGTGAGCAAGATGCCATCACTCAGACGATTGCCTTCTTATCCGAGCATGTGCCAGCCGGTGTGTCGCCAATGTGCGGTAACAGCATAGGTCAGGACAGACGTTTCATGAATCGTTACATGCCAGCCCTGGAAGACTATTTCCACTATCGCAACATAGATGTCAGTTCTGTCAAAGAGTTAGTGCGTCGCTGGAAGCCGGAAGTTATGAACGGTTTTAAGAAGCAGGGCACTCATCAGGCACTGGTTGATATTCAGGAGTCGATTGCCGAACTGCAATATTATCGTGAGAAAGTATTTAAAATTTAACCAAACGGTAGAAAATTTTAAATTAGGGGGTTGCAGAGGGGCGAAATTCTCCTATAATGCGGCCTCAACTTTTTACTGGCGCAATCGCCGGTGATGATTGAAATGCGACATTAGCTCAGTTGATAAAAGGTAACACGATGCCTTTGTTGATGATGACAGCTAAGGTAGCACGAAAAATTTATGCGACATTAGCTCAGTTGGTAGAGCGATACCTTGCCAAGGTATAGGTCATCGGTTCGAACCCGATATGTCGCTCCAAATTACAAAAGTTTGGTTACACCAATATCCAGACTCAAAGATTATGCGACATTAGCTCAGTTGGTAGAGCGATACCTTGCCAAGGTATAGGTCATCGGTTCGAACCCGATATGTCGCTCCAAAATTATGCGACATTAGCTCAGTTGGTAGAGCGATACCTTGCCAAGGTATAGGTCATCGGTTCGAACCCGATATGTCGCTCCAAAATTTATGCGACATTAGCTCAGTTGGTAGAGCGATACCTTGCCAAGGTATAGGTCATCGGTTCGAACCCGATATGTCGCTCCAAATTTTCCTCTCTAAGCTTCAGTTTCGAATAGCACTTAATAATGCTCCCGCTGCTTGCGTGTATTGTCCTTATGCGACATTAGCTCAGTTGGCTCTTTGTTCACTGCGTTAGGCGATACCTTGCCAAGGTATAGGTCGAGCGTTTAGCGCTACCGATTCGAACCCGATATGTCGCTCCAAATTTTTCTCTCTAAGCTTGGGTTTCCAATAGAAGTTAATATCTATCCCGCTGCTTGCGTGTATTGTCCTTATGCGACATTAGCTCAGTTGGCTCTTTGTTCACTGCGTTAGGCGATACCTTGCCAAGGTATAGGTCGAGCGTTTAGCGCTACCGATTCGAACCCGATATGTCGTTCCAAATTTTCCTCTCTAAACTTCAGTTTCCAATAGTACTTAATATTGGTTCCGCTGCTTACGTGTATTGTCCCTATGCGACATTAGCTCAGTTGGCTCTTTGTTTCTGTCTGCAACCCACATTCTTTATCCTTCATTCATCTTCGAACGCGCTTAGGTGCCATAGATTTTGGTCTTGGTGAATTTCTATGCACTATTGAAGAGTAATTTTGAGGAGTGTTTTGTCGTTTTATCTATTGCCAGAGCCGTTAAGTTAACGATTATTGGCTCTTTATCGGCGTGAAGATCACAAAATTGTCATTAGCGTGATGTGAGATAAAATTCTTTAAGCTTGTCTAATGTAGCGACTTCGGAAGTGCGCAAACTATGACATTGTTCAAAAAAAACTGCGCTAATTACTCCCATAATGAAATCAAGTCAGTATTAACGCCTAAAGCTTGGCATCGATTGGAGTAGGAAAAATGAGATTTCAACAACTTAATGAACAGTTGGCATATGTCTCTAAGTGTCGCTTGGAAATGGCCCGTTTGTATGCGCGTTTACACAGCGCGGTAGATTCGTCTCGTGTGAAATTGATGCTGGAGTATTTGCAACAACATGAGAAAGAGGTGTCTAAGAAGATCGATGACTACATCGAAGAGGCGCCAAGCCGTCTGCTGGAACTCTGGTATAACGACATTGTGTTTGAAGACTTCATCAAGCGTTGTCAGGATGTGATTCCAGCAGCCAACATGAATGAAGATGATCTGCTTGAGCTACACCTGGATCTCGACAACCGACTGATCGGTCTGTTTGAGAAGACGGCGGAATCCTCTGTGCCGGGCGATGTGAAGAACGCCCTCAACGATCTGGTGCGGGTCGAGAAGATTCAGCAGCAACGTCTGGTGCACAGCAGCCTGAGAATGGAAGATATTTAAGCCGAGTTATTTAAGTCGAGTTATGTAGGCTTGGTTTTTTAAGCAGAGCTATTTGACCATTTCGGATAAAGATACATATGAAAAAGGCGCCTTGGGCGCCTTTTTCTATTCTCACCCAGCTTATTTTAAGCCTAAGGTTATAGCTATCTCTTTTTGATTGCTTTTTTGTGTTTCAACCAGGGTGAAAACTTCAATTATCTACCTTCACTTAGGGTTTTATAGCCTCAATAGTTCAGTAATTTGGCTGACTGCCTAAGTGATTTTTTCTCAGTTCGATGAAATGTTTTGTTATCTCTTCGCTGGCCTTCGGGGCTCTGAGCTGGCGGATTTATTGTGCCAGATCAAACTTCCTCCAATCTCTGGCGTTTTAACGGAATCTCTTGGCGATTAAAAACTCAAATATCGAATATGCTTAGGCATAGGGCAACCCGCCCCGGTGATGAGTCTTGTTAAGGAGAATCCAGATGTTGTTTAGTGACGGCCAGCTGCCACCGGCCTTATATACGGCGCAGATGATTCGTGATGCCGAAGCGCGCTTTATCGCGTCCGGTGAGGCTAACTTATGTCAGTTGATCGATAGCGCCGGTCAGTCGGCCTTCGAACTATTGCAACGGGAAGGCAGGCTCAACAACAAAATTTTGGTATTGGCGGGCTATGGTAACAACGGCGCCGATGCCTATATCTGTGCCACCTTGCTGCTCGAATCTGGATGTGATGTCGCCCTCTATGCCGTAGAGCGTCCCGAGCCAGGCGAGGGGATTAGCTACGCCAAGGCGGCCTTTCTCGCGGCGGGCGGACATCAGCTATCTGATTATGAAGAGGTACTCAAGGAGGCCGAGGTCGTCGTCGATGGCCTGCTGGGCACAGGGGTAAAGGGAGAGCCTCGCGCCCCCTTTGCCGAGATGATTAAGGTGCTGAATGCTTATTTTCCCTGGATCTTATCCTTAGACGTACCCTCTGGGATCGATGTGGATACCGGCGCCGGGCAGCTGGCGGTCAAGGCCGATGTGACCCTGACTTTCGGCGCGCCGAAACAGGGGCTTATCACGGGTAAGGCGAGGGACTGTGTCGGACGCCTCTGGTTTGCCGATATAGGGTTGCAGGACTATCTGCCGGACTCTAAGGTGCTCAATATTGCCTATAGGCTAACCGATTTGGGATTGCCTGCCAGGGCGCAGAACAGCCACAAGGGCGCCTGTGGCAAGGTGACCGTTATCGGTGGTGACAATGGGATGGCCGGGGCGCCGCGTTTAGCGGCCGAGAGTTGTCTGCGGGCCGGAGCCGGCCTAGTGGCGGTGATCTCGCGGCCCGAGCATTTGACCGTGGTTAACTCGGGCAGACCGGAAATTATGTTCTGGGGCTGTGAGCTGGTGGATATGGAGGTGTACCAGCGCCTGGGGTGGGCCGATATTTTGCTGATCGGGCCCGGACTGGGCAAACATGACTGGGGCTATAACTTGCTTAAGGCGACGAGTCTCAGTGACAAGCCCTGTGTGATGGACGCCGATGCCCTCAATCTACTGGCGCTTGACCCATCCCGGCAGAGTAACTGGGTGCTGACTCCCCACAGCGGTGAGGCGGCTCGTCTTTTGGGTATCAGTATCGCCGAGGTGGAGGCGGATCGCTTTGCCGCCGTCTATGCTCTGCAGGCAAAATATGGCGGCGTCGTGGTACTTAAAGGGGCCGGCACTTTGATATATGACGGCAAGGTGTGTCACGTGGCGCCCGTGGGTAACCCTGGGCTCGCCAGTGGCGGCAGTGGTGACGTGCTAGGCGGCATCATAGCGGCCCTGATGGCACAGGGGATGTCTAAGATGGATGCGGCCAGCGCCGGGGTGGTGGTTCATGGCGCCGCGGCGGATCTTGCGGCCAAAGATGGCGAGCGAGGCATGCTGGCCTGTGACCTGTTTGCTCATATACGTGCGCTGGTCGATAGGATTTAGCCTGGGCAGATTAAAATGCGCTAATGTTTGTTTAGATAAACGCCGGTTTAGGTTAAAGTATCTGGTTCAAAAAAGGATTGTCCTTAATTAGCGATAGATACGATGACATCAGTAAAAGTTTATCTTGAAAATGAAGCAGAAACCGTTAGCTTAGGCCAAAGGCTAGCCAGTGCGATTAAGCCGCCATTGACCCTCTATCTGAGTGGTGAATTGGGGGCGGGGAAAACCACCTTTAGTCGTGGTCTGATTCAGAGTCTGGGGCATCAGGGGGCGGTGAAGAGCCCGACCTATACGCTGGTTGAGCCTTACGAGTTAGGTGATATTGATGTATATCATTTTGATCTATATAGATTAAGTGATCCAGAAGAGCTCGAGTTTATGGGGATTCGAGACTACTTTACCGACTCGAGCCTGTGTATTGTCGAGTGGCCCGATAAGGGCGTCGGCCTCCTGCCCGAGGCCGATCTGGCGATACACATTCAATATCACCAACAGGGCCGAGAAGTCACGCTGACGGCGCATTCGCGCGCCGGAGAGATTTTGTTAGATAGTTTACATAATTAATAATGATAAGAACTGAGTCACTAATAAAACGCCTATTATTGATTGTCTTGCTGTGTATTCCTTCCATTGCCTACAGCGCAAATAAACTGGAAGGCGTACGTATCTGGGCGGCGCCAGAATCCACACGTGTGGTGTTTGACCTGCGTGAACCGCCGAAGTATTCCCATTTTACCCTCACCAGTCCCTATCGCTTGGTGGTCGATCTGACCACCACGGCAACAGGGCTCAATCTGAGCAAGATTGAGAATAACAGCAAGCTGGTTAAGCGGGTGCGCATCAGCAAACCGCCCAAGAAGGGCACCCTTAGGCTGGTGATCGATTTGGTCAAGCCCGCCAAGGCCAACCTGTTTGCCTTGTCGCCCACGGCCCCCTATGGCAATCGCCTAGTGGTGGATCTTGAAGGCGGCAGCCAGAGCCCTAAAACGGCAAAGGCTGAACCCCAGCAGGAGCTGAGAGACATTATTGTCGCCATCGACGCCGGACATGGCGGCGATGATCCGGGCTCTATCGGCCCCTCGGGGATCTATGAGAAGAAGGTCGCGTTACAGATCGCCAAGAAGGTAGAGGCCAAGATCAATGCCACGCCGGGCATGCGCGCCATTATGACCCGCTCGGGTGACTACTTCGTCAACCTGAATAAACGCTCTGAGATCGCCCGTAACAGCAAGGCCGATCTGCTGGTGTCTATTCACGCCGACGCCTTTACCTCGCCTAAGCCTCAGGGCGCCTCTGTGTGGGTGCTGTCGATGCGCCGCGCCAACAGTGAGATCGGTCGCTGGTTAGAGCAGAAAGAGAAGCACTCTGAACTGCTGGGTGGTGCCGGTGAGATTATCCAGAACGCGGACAACGAGCAGTATCTGGCCATGACCCTGCTGGATATGTCGATGGACAGATCCATGGCGATCAGCCATAACATCGCCGGAGACGTGCTCGCTAACCTGGGGAAGGTGACACGCCTGCATAAGCATAAGCCGGAGGCAGCCAGCCTGGCCGTGCTCAAGTCGCCGGATATTCCCTCTATCCTGGTGGAGACGGGCTTTATCTCGAATCACAAAGAGGAACGCCTGCTGACCCAGAGGGATCATCAGAACAATATCGCCAACGCCGTCCACAAGGGTGTGGTGCGCTATTTCGAGAATAATCCCCCGGCTAACACCATGATGGCCAGTAAGAGCGGCATCAAGCATAAGGTGACGGCCGGCGAGTCATTGTCGGTGATCGCCCATCGCTATCAGGTATCAGTCGCCAGCATCAAGAAGGCTAACAAGCTTAAGTCCAACACCCTCTACATTGGTCAGAAGCTGATCATTCCCCGGGCGTAAGGAACCAAGATGACTATTCGAATTTTGCCTCCTCAACTGGCTAACCAGATTGCCGCCGGGGAGGTGGTAGAGCGTCCTGCTTCCGTTATCAAAGAGCTGGTGGAAAACAGCCTGGACGCCGGTGCCACCCGCGTCGATATCGAGATAGACAAGGGCGGCAGCAAGCTGATTAAGATCACAGACAACGGCTCAGGCATCCCCAAGGAGGAGCTGAGTCTGGCGCTGTCTCGCCATGCCACCTCTAAGCTGGCCTCGTTAGATGATCTGGATGCCATCCTGAGTTTCGGCTTTCGCGGTGAGGCGCTTGCCAGTATCAGCTCTGTCTCCCGTCTGACCCTGACCTCGCGAACGCAGCAACAGAGTGAGGCATGGCAGGCCTATGCCGAGGGCTCAGAGATGGCGGTCAGGGTGATCCCGGCGGCGCATCCCGTGGGCTCGACGGTGGAGGCGGCGGATCTCTTCTTCAATACGCCGGCCAGACGCCGTTTCTTAAAGAGCGACAAGACAGAATTTACCCATATCGATGAGTGGCTCAAGCGAATCGCCTTGGTGCGCCGTGACATTCATTTTACCCTCAAGCACAACGGTAAGCAGGTGCGCAACTATCGCCCGGCCAAGACAGAGGCGCAATATCTACAGCGTATGGCCCAGGTCAGCGGTAAGGCCTTTGCCGACAACGCGCTCAGGGTCGACTGTACCCACAACGGCTTAAGTCTCAGCGGCTATATTCAATCGCCATTTGGCGAGCAGGCCGTCGGCGACACCCAATATTTCTATGTTAACGGCCGTTTGGTGCGTGACCGCCTGGTTAATCATGCGGTGCGTCAGGCATTTGCTCAGCAGCTGCAAGGTGAGCAGGTTGCCTTCGTGCTTATGTTGACCCTGGATCCCCATCAGGTGGATGTCAACGTGCATCCGGCTAAGCATGAGGTGCGCTTCCACGAGAGCCGTTATGTGCATGACTTTATCTTGCAGGCGCTGGAATCGGCGCTGCGTCAGTCGAGTGAGTTGGCCTTAGAGGCGGCTCTGGGCAGAGAGGTGGCAGGCCAGGAGACGCCCGCCTCCTATATTCGTCCACTGCAACCTGAGTCTAATAGGGGTGAGCAGAGTAACTATGCTGCTAAAACGACTGAGCAGGACGAAGCATGGTCAGGAGATGAGCGCCGTGCCTACACGGGACTCAATGCTGGGGTAGGAGCCGGCGGTGAGCGGGTGCGAGAGACGCAGGTGAGCGCCTATGGCGGAAGTCAGTTTGCCGGGCGAGGACGCAGCCATGCGAGCGCCGAGCTGCCCAGTCAGGCGGCCGTCGACAGTTATGCCCAGCTGATGACCACACCAGGCGTGACGAGTCAGTCGGTTCAACAAGCAGGTGACCTTCCGCCCATGCCACAGCTGCTCGACGGACAATATTGGCTGCTGGTTCGGGGTAGCGAGCTTGCCCTGCTCAGCCTGCAGACCGCTGTGCGTGAAGTGACGCGCCGGGAGATCCTGGTCAAGCTGGATGCCGGTCTCATTGGCCAGCCGCTCCTGATGCCCGTGTCGGTCAAGGTCGATGAGGATTGGCAGCAGACCTTGGCCGAGAGAGACCTTTTAGTGAGAAAATTGGGATTAGAGCTAACTATTCGCCTCGGCCAGTTGATAATTAAAAAAGTGCCCCCATATCTAAGGCAGAGTCAGCTGGCGAGCGTGATCCCTGAGTTTCTCCAATGGATACGCTTCGAAGAGCCGACAAACGATGCGCTGGTCAATTGGCTGGTGAATCAAGCGAGCGAACAGTTTAGTTCGGCGAGTCGACTCTGGGGCGAACTCATAGGACTGCCCGAGTCGCAGCAGCAAGAAATTTTATCTATGGCCAAGGTGATGCCTTGGCAAGAATGGTTAGGTGAGCAAACGAGTGAATAGCGAGAGTCAGCCGACAATTATCACCCTGATGGGGCCGACGGCGTCCGGTAAGACAGCGCTCGCGATGGCATTGGCCGAGCAGCACAACTGCGAGATTATCTCGGTCGACTCGGCGCTCATCTATCGCGGTATGGATATCGGCAGCGCCAAACCGACCCAGGAAGAGCTGAGCCGCGCGCCGCACCGTTTGATCGATATTCGCGATCCCAGCGAGAGTTACTCCGCGGCGGATTTTCGTAGCGACGCCATCGCCAACATCGAGGCGATCTTAGCGGCGGGCAAGACGCCCCTTCTCGTGGGCGGCACCATGCTTTATTTCAAGGCGCTACTCGAAGGCCTGTCGCCATTGCCATCGGCGGATGAGGCCATCCGGGCCGAGATAGCCAGCGAGGTCGAAACCAAGGGCTGGCAGGCGTTGCATGATGAGCTGCGCCGCGTGGACCCGGTATCGGCAGAGCGAATTCACCCTAATGATCCCCAGCGTCTGTCGCGGGCATTGGAGGTATACCGCATTAGCGGTAAAAGCCTGACCGAGTTGACCCAGGTGAAGGCCGATGCCTTGCCCTATAAGGTGGTGCAATTTGGCATAGCACCGAAAGATCGCAAAGTGCTACACCTTGCTATAGCAGAAAGATTCAAATTGATGTTAAATCAAGGTTTCGTCGAAGAGGTGCAGCGGCTCAAGGCCCGAGAGGATCTGCATCTAGACCTACCTTCGATGAGATGTGTCGGATATCGCCAGGTGTGGCAGTATCTCGATGGGGAATATGACTATGATACTATGGTCGAAAAATCCATAGTTGCGACTAGGCAATTGGCCAAGCGTCAATTAACATGGTTGCGAGGATGGACAGATCTAAATTGGCTGGAGAGTGGCGATGAAGCTAATCTGGCGCGACTATTAGAACATTGTCGCTAGCTAATTCATTCACTCTATATAATACTAAAACCAAACCAGAAATTGATGCTGTATTAGGTTTTAATTAATTTTAATAAAAAGGAAATTACATAATGGCAAAGGGGCAATCTTTACAAGACCCATTTTTGAACGCATTACGACGTGAACGCGTTCCGGTATCTATCTACCTAGTTAACGGTATCAAGCTTCAGGGACAAGTTGAGTCATTCGATCAGTTTGTTATTTTATTGAAGAACACTGTCAGCCAGATGGTATACAAGCACGCTATCTCTACCGTGGTGCCTGCACGTCCATTTAACGTGAGCAACCATCACAACACGCCTAACCAGGCGGCGGGTTACAATGCACAACATGACGATAGCGCTGAGTAATTTCCTGAGGAGTTCGCTTTTTGTTTGAACGCTATGAGGCGGGAGAAGCTGCAGTACTTGTCCATATCGACTTTTCAGATGAAGACAGTAGGGAAGATATTACCGAACTTCGTTTACTGGTCGAGTCGGCAGGCGCTGAAACCGTTGGCGTGATCACGGGAAGTCGTCGTTCTCCAGATAGAAAGTATTTTGTTGGTACAGGTAAAGCGGAAGAGTTGGCGGCCATGGTGGCAGCCACCGACGCGAATGTGGTGATTTTTAACCATGCCTTGAGTCCTGCACAAGAGCGTAATCTTGAGCTGATCTGTCAGTGTCGGGTCTTAGACCGTACGACGCTGATTTTGGATATTTTTGCTCAGCGCGCCAGGACCTATGAGGGTAAGTTGCAGGTGGAGCTAGCGCAATTGCGCCACATGTCGACGCGCCTGATTCGTGGTTGGACGCACCTTGAAAGGCAAAAAGGTGGTATCGGCCTGCGGGGACCGGGTGAAACACAGCTGGAAACCGACAGACGTCTGTTGCGTGGTCGCATCAAGACCATCAACAAGCGACTGGAAAAGGTCGATAAGCAGCGTGAACAGAGTCGCCGGGCGAGGCAGCGAAGCGAACTCGCGACCGTGTCCTTGGTGGGCTACACCAACGCCGGTAAGTCGACCCTATTTAACGCCTTGACCGTTTCCGAGGTCTATGCCGCCGACCAGCTGTTTGCGACACTCGATCCGACCCTGCGTAAGTTAGACTTACAAGACGGTTCGGTCATTTTGGCCGACACGGTCGGTTTCATCAGACATCTTCCCCATGATCTCGTGGCGGCGTTTAAGGCCACCCTGCAGGAAACCCGCGAAGCGGATCTTCTGCTACATGTGGTCGACAGTGCTGATGAAAACATGGGCGACAATTTTGAACAGGTACAGTTGGTACTCAAAGAGATTGGCGCCGAAGAGATTCCACAGTTGATCGTCTGTAACAAGATAGATCTCTTGGAAGAGGTGGGCCCTAAGATCGACTATGACAGCGATGGGGTCCCAACGCGTGTGTGGGTTTCGGCCCAGCAGCGACTAGGCTTGGACTTGCTCGAGAAGGCCATCAACCAGTTGGTTGGGCGGGCCGTATTAGAGCTTACCTTGCGTATTCCGGCGACGGCCGGACATTATCTTGGTCAGTTTTATCGACTGGATGTGATACAGCAGAAAGAGTATGACGATCTGGGGAACTGTATCTTATCTGTGCGCTTATTGGAGGCCGATTGGCACCGATTAGCCAAGCAGAGCCAAGGGGAGTTGGAAACCTTTATTGTTGAAACCGCAGCAATAGAGTAGTTTTTAGTAATCTCGTTTATTTCATACACCTATGGAGTGCTAAATGGCTTGGAACGAGCCCGGTAACAAGGGTCAAGACCCTTGGGGAAACAAGAACGGCAATGACAAGGGGCCGCCAGATCTCGACGAAGTATTTAAGAATATTTCGAAGCGTTTTGGGGGTAAAGGAAATGGCGCTGGCGGCGGATTCAGCGCACTAGGTTTTATCATTGTATTAGGCATCGCCGTTGTCGTATGGGGACTATCAGGTTTCTATACGGTGAAAGAAGCCGAGAAGGGTGTGGCGCTTCGCTTTGGTAAATATATTGGCGAAGTAGAGCCTGGCCTACAGTGGAAGGCGACCTTTATCGATGAAGTCTTCCCAGTGAATGTGAGCAATGTTCGCTCAATTCCAGCCTCAGGCAGCATGCTGACCGCCGACGAGAACGTCGTGCTGGTAGAGCTGGATGTACAGTATATTGTGGTCGATCCTTATCGTTACCTGTTCAGCGCGGTTGATGCTAATTCGAGCCTGCGTGAGGCAACGGATAGCGCCCTGCGTTATGTGGTGGGCCACAACAGGATGGACGATATCCTGACCACGGGACGTGATCAGATCCGTCGCGATACCTGGGAAGAGGTTGAGCGTATCATCAAGCCCTACAACCTGGGCATCGAGATCCGCGACGTGAACTTCCTGCCGGCCCGTCCGCCGGAAGAGGTGAAAGACGCCTTCGATGACGCCATTGCCGCACAGGAAGATGAGCAGCGTTTCATCCGTGAAGCCGAAGCTTATTCTCGCGAAATCGAGCCTAAGGCCCGTGGTACGGTGCAGCGCATGGAGCAGCAGGCGAACGCTTATAAAGAGCGTGAGATCTTAGAGGCGCGCGGTAAGGTGGCTCGCTTCGAGAAGCTGTTGCCTGAATATAAGGCGGCGCCGGAAGTGACCCGCAATCGTCTCTACATCGATGCCATGTCTAAGGTCTTATCGGGTACCAACAAGGTGCTGGTGGACTCGAAGGCGGGCAACAACATGATGTATCTGCCGCTGGATAAGTTAATGGAGCAGCGTCCACAGACTAAGACGAGCAAGCATGTCGAGGTGGACACGGTCAATGACTCAGTGAACAGCATAGTAAATAGTGTTGGCATGCCGTTAGATGGAAGGCCTTCTCGTAGCGACCGCACTCGCCAGGGGAGAAACTAATCATGGGTAGATTATCTGTTATTATTGCGGCCATCTTAGTTGCTATGGGTCTATCGTCCCTGATGGTGGTCAACGAGGGTGAACGCGCTATCGTGTCGCGCTTTGGTAAGATCATCAAAGATGAGGGCGTGACGCGCATCTATAAGCCGGGTCTGCATATCAAGTTGCCGGTGATCGATAAGATCAAGTATCTCGACTCTCGCATCCAGACAATGGATGGCGCGGCGGACCGTTTCGTTACCTCTGAGAAGAAAGACCTTATGGTCGACTCTTATGTGAAGTGGCGCATCAAGGATCACGAGAAGTACTATCTTGCGACCAACGGTGGTAACAAGGTCCAGGCCGAATCGCTACTCCAACGGAAGATCAACAACGATCTGCGTACCGAGTTTGGTCGCCGTACCATCAAGGATATCGTTTCGGGTAGCCGTGATGAGCTGCAGCAAGATGCGCTGAGAAACGCTTCTGACAGCGCGCAGGACCTGGGTATCGAAGTCGTTGACGTGCGTGTTAAGCAGATCAACCTGCCGGCCAACGTGAGCTCAAGCATCTACCAGCGTATGCGCGCCGAGCGTACCGCTGTGGCTAAGGAGCATCGCGCTCAGGGTAAGGAGCAGTCTGAAATCATTCGCGCCAAGACGGATGCCAGTGTGACCATTCAGATCGCCGAAGCCGAGCGTAAGGCGCTACAGGTACGTGGTGAGGGCGATGCCATCGCCGCTAAGATCTACGCCGATGCCTACAAGAAAGACCCAGAGTTTTTCTCTTTCCTGCGTAGCCTAGAGGCTTATCAGGCGAGTTTCGGTAATGGCTCTAATGTGATGGTGCTCGAGCCGGAAGGCGACTTCTTCAAGTACATGAAGAGTTCCGATGCGAAATAGTTCTCATTGAGGATTATTAAGATTAAAGCCCGACGAGTTCGGGCTTTTTTATTGCTAATTGTCGCAAGTTGCTAATTTAGCTTTGATTGTTATTCTCGTTTACCATTTTATTGGCTAAAATCTCCCGCGTTTCATCCCACACTTGCTGCCCATTTTCTTCTGGAATGCCCAATTTCCTAACATAGTTAACTTTGTGCTTTGTTTTACTATGATCTGCTTCTAATTTTTGGCTATAATGGGCCCCGCCTCAAATTTGACTTTTGCGCTTTGGGGTAAAACCCCAATTTCAAAAGTTTTTAAAACAAAAATTCCAACACTCTCTGGAGATAAGTGGATGAGCAATGCGCCAGTCGATACCGGACGTCGCAGATTCCTGACCGCAGCAACCGCCGTAGTGGGTGGTGCTGGTGCCGTCGCTGTAGCGGTTCCTTTTATAAAGTCATGGAATCCGAGTGCCAAAGCGAAAGCTGCAGGTGCACCGGTAGAAGTAAATATTAGTAAGTTAGAGCCGGGTCAGCTGATCCGTGTTGAATGGCGTGGAAAGCCTGTATGGGTTGTCCGCCGTACCGAAGAGATCTTAAAAGGTCTTGCTACTCACGATGATCAGTTGCGCGATCCAGCGTCTAACGAAGAGCAACAACCTGCCTATGCGCAGAACGCCGTTCGCTCAATCAAGCCTGAGTACTTTATTGCCGTTGGTCTGTGTACGCACTTAGGTTGTTCTCCAACGTATCTGCCTGATACATTCGGTGAACAGGTTGAAGGCGTCGCTTCTGGTTTCTTCTGTCCATGTCATGGTTCTAAGTTTGATATGGCTGGTCGTGTATTCCAGGGGGTTCCAGCGCCGTTGAACCTAGTTGTTCCACCTCATCAGTACATTGATGACGGCAACGTGATTATCGGTGTCGACCAGGGGGCTGCGTAATGGTTAAAAATATTATCGATTGGATTGATGCGCGCATCCCTATGACGGCTACCTACAACCGTCACGTAGGTCAATATGCGACGCCAACCAACTTCAACTTCTGGTACTTCTTTGGCTCTCTGGCCATGCTAGTACTGGTAAACCAGCTGCTGACCGGTATCTGGTTGACCATGAACTATGTACCAACCGCAGAAGGTGCCTTCGCCTCTGTCGAATACATCATGCGTGATGTTGAGTACGGCTGGCTACTGCGTTACATGCACTCAACCGGTGCATCGGCCTTCTTCGTGGTGGTTTATCTGCACATGTTCCGTGGCCTGCTCTACGGTTCTTACCAGAAGCCGCGTGAACTGCTGTGGCTGTTCGGTATGTTGATCTTCCTCGTACTGATGGCAGAAGCTTTCATGGGTTACCTGCTTCCGTGGGGACAGATGTCTTACTGGGGCGCACAGGTAATTATCTCTCTGTTTGGTGCTATCCCTGTTATCGGTGACGACCTGACACTATGGATTCGTGGTGACTTCGTTGTTTCTGGTGCGACACTGAACCGCTTCTTCGCGCTGCACGTTATCGCGCTGCCATTGGTGCTTGTGGTACTGGTGTTCCTACACCTTATCGCCCTGCACGAAGTGGGTTCTAACAACCCAGACGGTATCGAGATCAAGAAGAACAAAGATGAGAATGGCTGGCCGAAAGATGGTATTCCATTCCACCCATACTACACAGTGAAAGATATCATGGGCGTCGCTGGCTTCCTGATCGTCTTCTGCTACGTGTTGTTCTTCATGCCTGAAGGCGGTGGATACTTCCTCGAGAAGCCTAACTTCGAAGCGGCTAACCCGATGAAGACTCCTGAGCATATTGCACCAGTTTGGTACTTCACACCTTTCTACGCCATCCTACGTGCGATTCCTGACAAGCTGTTAGGGGTTGTGGGTATGGGTCTAGCGATTGCCGTACTCTTCGTTCTGCCTTGGTTAGATCGTTGTAAGGTGAAGTCAATCCGCTACCGTAGCATGATTCATAAGCTGAATATTGGTCAGTTTGCCGTATCTTTCGTTATCTTAGGCTACCTGGGTGCCGTACCTGCGACGCCAACGCTGACAATTGCTGCGCGTATTTTCACTCTGACATACTTCGGTTTCTTCTTAGCACTGTGGCTATACAGTAAGAATGAGAAAACTAAGCCTGTACCAGAGAGGTTGACCCACTAATGAAAAAATTACTGATTGCATTAGTTACATTAGTACCATCTCTTGCGTTTGCTGCAGGTGGTGCCCATGTTCATCTAGAAAGTGCTAACGTCGACCTGAATGACAAAGAGTCGCTGCAACGTGGTCTGGACAGCTTCCAGCACTACTGCTCAGGCTGTCACAGCACTCAGTATCAGCGTTATAACCGTGTTGCCGAAGACCTAGGTATTTCAGTGGACGATATGCGTAACAAGTATATGTTCAATGCCGATGCCAAAGTGGGCGATCTGATGGAAAATGCCATTCCTGAAGTCGACGCGGCCAAGTGGTTCGGTGCTGCGCCACCGGATCTGACGCTGGTTGCACGTGTACGTGGCGAAGACTGGATCTACACCTACCTGAAGAGTTTCTACCAAGATGAGACTCGTCCATTTGGTGTAAACAACACAGTCTTCCCTTCAGTGGCTATGCCGCACGTACTGCAAGAGCTGCAAGGTCTGCAGGTTAAGCAAGAAGACGGTAGCTTGGTGGCTACTGGCGGAAAGCTGACTGCCGAAGAATATGATCAAGTCGTTCGTGACATCACAGGCTTCCTGGTTTACTCAGGCGAGCCGGTCAAACTTGAGCGTGAAAGCTTAGGTTGGTGGGTAATGGGCTTCCTGTTTATTTTCTTTATTGTGGCCTACCTCTTGAAGAAAGAGTACTGGAAAGATGTACACTAACCCCCGTTAGAGGTTAGAATATATTATCCGCATATTATAAACGGGGGGCTCTGCCCCTCGTTTGTTTTTGCTTTTTTAGCTTTCATATTTTAAATCTTGGAGGGTATCAATGGCTGTTGCTGCCAATAAACGCTCAATCATGACCCTGTTTTCAGGCGCCGACGATCTCTATAGCCATCAAGTCCGTATCGTCTTGGCGGAAAAGGGAGTGACTGTCGATGTTCTGCAGGTGGATCCTAGCGATATGCCTGAAGATCTTATTGAGCTAAACCCATACAACACAGTGCCAACTTTGGTTGACCGTGAGTTGGTGCTTTATAACTCACGCATCATCATGGAATACTTAGATGAGCGTTTCCCGCATCCTCCGCTGATGCCTGTCTACCCGGTTTCTCGCGGTCAGACTCGTCTGATGATGCACCGTATCGAGAACGATTGGTACAGCCTGGTGGATCGTATCCGCAAGGGTGACCGTGCCGATGAGGCGCGTAAAGAGCTGCAGGAAAGCCTGACCGCTATCGCACCTATCTTCAACGAGATGCCATACTTCATGGCCGAAGAGTTTGGCCTGGCCGACTGCTACCTGGGCCCACTGTTGTGGCGTCTACCTGTACTGGGCATCGAGCTGGACAGCCGTACCGCCAAGGAAGTTAAAGCCTATATGACACGTCTATTCGATCGTGAATCATTCAAGGCATCTTTGACCGAGGCAGAGCGCGAAATGCGCATGGGTATCTAAGATGAAACCTATGACCCCTAACCGTCCTTACCTGTTACAGGCCTATTACGACTGGCTCATGGATAACGAGCTGACCCCTCATGTAGTGGTCGATGCTTACGTGCCCGGTACTCAAGTACCGCAGCAGTATGTGAAAGATGGACAGATAGTGCTTAATATTACCGCCAGCGCCGTGGGTAATTTGCAGATAGGTCATGACTTCATCGAGTTTAATGCCCGCTTCGGTGGTGTGCCGCAGCAAGTGGTACTGCCTATGGCCTCGATCGTCGCCATCTACGCCAGAGAAAATGGCGCCGGAACCGTGTTCGATCAGGAAGAAGCCTATCAGCTAGAGGCCGACGCCAGCGACTTGGGGCTCTCCGTAGTCGATGAGACTAAGAGTGAAGAGCCTGTCGCTGCCGAGCCTTCCGCCGAGCAGGAAAAGCCGAAACGCCGTGGTCATCTCACCCTGGTGAAGTAAGCAGCTATTCTGAATTAGACGCATAGGCGACATAACGACATAAAAAACCAGCTTAGGCTGGTTTTTTTGTGCCTGTAAAAAGACTGGCCGGGGGTATACCTAAGCTACGCCCAAGTTATGGCTAAGCTACGCCTAAGCTATTCCTATGGTATGAGTAGGGAAGAGGCCGGGACAGGGAATGAGGCAAGCGAGTCGAGCGCGGTATACGCCAGGCGTCAGTAGAATGGATGATCCTGTCTGGACTCTGTGTTAGCATCTGCGCCAGAAAAATGTGGCGTAACTCACACCCAATTCATACGAGCAATTTATCCATGATCCTGATGATCGACAACTATGACTCCTTTACCTTCAATCTGGTGCAGTATTTTCAGCAGCTGGGGGAGGAGATTGTCGTCAGGCGCAATGATGAACTGAGCCTCGAGGAGATTAAGGCGCTTGCACCAAGCAGACTGGTGATCTCCCCCGGCCCATGCTCACCCAACGAGGCGGGTATCTCGCTGGCGGCGATAGAGGCCTTTGCCGGTAAACTGCCTATATTGGGGGTCTGTCTCGGTCATCAGGCGATCGCCCAGGTCTACGGCGTCGAGGTGGTGCGGGCCAAGCGAGTGATGCACGGCAAGACAAGTGCCATAGCTCACACAGGCGAAGGGCTGTTTGCCGGGCTGAATCAGCCCTTAACCGTTACCCGTTATCACTCACTCTTGGTTGAGCAGCTGCCCGGTGGCTTTATTCTGGATGCCTGGTTCGACGACCCCGTCCATGGCCGCGAGATCATGGCCATGAGTCGACCCGAACTAGGCCTGTTCGGCGTGCAGTTTCACCCAGAGTCTATCCTGACCGAGCAGGGACTTGAGCTGCTGGCAAACTTCGTCAAGCAGACCATCTAGGGCCTGTTGACCTTTTGAGAACAAATTTTGTTCTAATTGAGCACGTTCAAATCGCGGCTCGAGGCTTGAGATATAGTTATTCTATATAAAAGCCGAGTAACAAAGCGTTGAACGTGCTCAAGACGAACCCTGCGGGCAGCGTCTGTATCATTTTTCTACTGCGTTATCGCTCATTGATCTAGCACACTAGATTACAATCGCTCTGTATTGTATAAAATCGATACAGAATGCTGAAAAAATGAACGCGAAAGATAAAAAGGCCCTAATCAAGCCGCTAAACCTGTGTCTTAGTCTGATGATGTCAGCGACAATGGTTAACCATTAGGTCTATTCTTTTTCAAACTGTTACAAGTTTTATCCCGACCTTATCCCCGTCCCTCCGCCATTTTGTGATATAAAAGGCAGCAAAATAACAAGGTTGGGGCTTTGCCCTGACGGTATAAATCATAAGGAAGGACGATGACGGGCGCGTTTCGTGGATTTGGTCTCAGCATTTTGACCCTCACCATCTTGGGGGGCTGTGCAGCCACCCCTTCAACCGATACTCAACAGACTCAGGCAAACACTCAGGCAAGCACTCAGGTGGCGTTAGCGACGCCGCCAAGTGTCGATCAGGCCCTGACACTCAAGCAGATTATGGCTAACCCGGATTGGATGGGGATCTTGGCTAAGGGCGAGTATTGGAGCGACGACAGCCAGTCGGTCTATTTTGCGCGCCAGGCGCATCAATCACCGCTGCTTGACTATTATCAACAGCCACTTAATTCGGCAGAGGCGGCTAAGCTAGCGTTGGATGCCCTGCATCAGGCGGATCAGCAGTATGGCGTGTTTGACGAGGCGCGTACCCGTAAGGCCTATATCTATCAGGGCAACCTGTTTGTTAAAGATCTGCTGAGCGGGAAAGTCTCGCAGCTGACCCGCCAAAACACTAAGGTAGACGGGGTGCGTTTCCTCACCAATGGCGATATCGCCTACTGGCAGGGCGATCAGGTGTTCCGCATTCATGGTGATACCGGCCTGTATGAACAGATCGCCAACATCAAGATGGCCAAGCAGCCTAAAGGAGTCGAGGCGCCAAGCAGCTATATCGCCAAGCAGCAGCATAGACTGATCCAATATGTCGCCCTCAAGCAGACTCAGGCGAAAGAGAAAGAGCAGTATCAGGCGGAACTGGCCAAGCAAGATCCCACCATGAGCGCCAAGACCTGGTTCCTGGGTGACGAGGAAATCGTTTCCCAGATGAGCCTATCTCCGGATGGCCGCTATCTGCTGCTGTCATTGGTGGACAAGAACTACAGCTGGCGCGCCGAGCATGACATCATGCCTAACTACCTTGGCAGCCAGGGATATGTGGATGCCGTACCGGCCAGGGCGCGTGTCGCCGAAGACAAGTATCCTGGCGAGCGCCTGGTGCTCCTGGATCTTGAGCAGCATGAGAAACGTGACATCACCATCGAAGGGTTAACTGGGTTCGATGAAGACGTATTGGCCTCGGTGAAGGCAGAAAATGCCAAGGCGAAGGGCGAGACCTATAAGAGCGAGAAGGCGCCGCGTAAGGTGCAGCTGATGCAGGACTGGGGCTGGACCCAGAGCGCCATGCAGTGGCAAGCCAAGGACAATAAGGTCGCCATCATGCTCGAAGCGGTGGATAACAAGGACAGATGGATCGCGACCCTCAACCTCAAGTCGGGTTCGCTCAAGACCCAGCACAGGCTGCACGACGATGCTTGGGTGAACTACAACTTTAACCAGTTTGGCTGGTTGCCACAGAGCGATACCCTCTATTACCTCTCGGAAGAGACTGGCTATTCGCACCTCTATCTCAAGGCCAGCGATGCCAAGCCACAGGCCCTGACTCAGGGTAAGTATGTGGTCAGCGACATCACCCTAGGCCCTAAGGCCGAGTATATCTACTACAAGGCCAACAAAGACCATCCGGGCATCGACAATGTTTATCGTGTCAAAATCGCCGACGGTCAGAGCGAGCAGCTTACCCAGTGGGATGGTCAGCTGGATTACAGCCTGAGCCCAGATGGCAGCAAGCTGCTACTCAAGGCCTCACGTCGTACTCAGCCGAGCGAGCTCTATGTGCAGGCCATCGGCGGTGAGCTAAAGCAGCTGACCCACTACACCTCGGATGCCTTCAAGCAATACCCTTGGCAGGCTCCTGAGGTGGTTAAGGTGCCATCTAGCCATGGTGCGGGCGATGTCTATGCCAGGGTCTATCTGCCACAGGGCTTCGATAAGACGCGCAGCGATAAGTATCCCGCGGTGATCTTTAACCATGGCGCCGGTTATCTGCAGAATGCCCATTATGGTTTCTCAGGCTACTTCCGTGAGTTTATGTTCCACAACCTGCTGACACAACAGGGCTATGTGGTGATGGACATGGACTATCGCGGCTCTAAGGGTTACGGCCGCGACTGGCGTACGGCGATCTACCGCAACATGGGTCATCCCGAGGTGGAAGATCTGAAAGATGGCGTGAGCTGGATGGTGGCCAATACCCATGTGGATGGCCAGCGAGTGGGCACCTATGGCGGTTCTTACGGTGGCTTCCTAACCTTCATGGCGCTGTTTACCGAGCCAGAGCTGTTCCAGGCCGGCGCCGCGCTGCGCCCCGTGAGCGACTGGGCTCACTACAACGCGCCTTATACCTCTAATATCCTCAACACGCCTGATGTGGACGCCATCGCCTATGAGCGTAGCTCGCCTATCGAACACGCCCAGGGGCTGCAGAAGCCGCTGTTGGTGATGAGTGGCGTGCTGGACGATAACGTCTTCTTCCAGGACAGCGTACGTCTGGTGCAGCGCCTGATTGAGCTGGAGAAGCCGATGTTCGAGACCGCCATCTATCCGGTCGAGCCTCACGGTTTCCGTCAGCCGTCGAGCTGGCTGGATGAATACCGCCGTATCTTCAAGTTGTTCGAGCAAGAGCTGAAATAACGACAAGGGCCTCAATAGAGGCCCTTTTTATTGCTAACTTATCACTGTTAAGTCAGGGATTTGGTGTAATATATGCCTTAAGCATCCAGATTGCTGAGGAGAACAGCTTAGGTGGCAAAGTCCATTGCCGGCGGGGTCCGTCCGGGGATCATCATAGATATCGAACACAGCTTCTGAAACAGATCATCGTGGGTAAACAGAAGGGCGTGGCCTCCATGTTTGATGACTTAGATAGAGAACTGGAGAACGACGCCAATAAGCTCGCCATCGAGCGCGACGCCGTGTTTGAGCGCCTCTCAAAGCAGATCCAGGCCAGGCAGGTGTTCGAGGCGGTATCCAAGCAGCTGATCACTACGGTCAATAGCACGCTGGACAATCAACTGGCCTCGCCAGAGCTGCTGATACAGCACTCGGGCATCAACGCCAGTCAGATGTTGATACTTGAGCTGTTACAGCAGAAGAATCTGGATCTGAGTCGGCTGCGCCTGCTGATCGCGGATCTGCCCTGGCTGGCGCGTGATCTGACCAACATGGTCAACAGCCCCTCGTTTCGCCATAAGCGCCAGCAGCGCTCCGATGTAAAGGTGACCGAGATAAAGCTGGTACTCAATTTTATCGGCGTGGAAAACCTCAGGCTGCTGATCCCCTATTATTGTCTGCGTAACTGGCTACCAACCGGGCATGCTAACTTGCTCTGGACCACACGCAAGCTGTGGCGTTACGCCATGGTAACCGGCATCGCCGCCAAGGCCATGGCGCAGCTCAATGAGCAGGATATGGCAACGGCCTACACAAGTAGCTTGTTCTATCAGTTGGGGATCTCAGTGGTGCTCAAGAATGGTGCCAAGGTCTACGAGAGTATTTGGGGCAACTGGCTGAGGGAAGCCAGTGGTAGTCGCGATAAGGAGCTACATGACGCCGTGTTAGCTACCGAGTTTCCCGCCGAGGATATCTATCAGCAGGTGCTACACCACGCCCATACCCTCAACTGGCGTTTACCCGAGCTGCTCGATTTCTCGGCCAGCAGTCTGACACAAACCCAGAGAGAGCTGGACACCTGCCTGAGTTACAGTGAGCTCTCGAGCGAGGCCGCCCTGGTTGCTAGGGCTAGCTGTTATGCCAAGGTGTTGATGCTCGAGGAGATGCGGTTGATCTCGCCCAAAGAGAAGCAGATGATGTTCGACTATTATCAGCTCTCCGAGCAGGAGCAGATCCGTCTCAAGGGGCAGAACTACCGTAAGCTAGATCTCTACTAGTCGATAGCGCGTAGAACATGGCTCATCCACCCGGCGCCCTAGATACGATTTAACGCGGCGCCTTCTCCTTACCCCCCTTTTTTTTGTTACCTATCCTGTTGATATTTATTGCATCACTCGGCTTTCCGTCAGAGCCTAGCAATCGTTTTAATCCTTGATTGAAGCCAGTCAGAGCCTATGGTCAACACGGCTCTTGAGAGGGAGCAGTCATTTCGATGGTTTTAGTATGCTTTGCTATGGAAATGTTTTACTATCCAGACCACGTCAAAACATGACTTTATATTCATAAAATTCACATTGTTACGCGGAATTGTGGTCGATAATTTTTTTTCTGACTATTTATGCTCAAGGCTAGGTTATAAACGCTTGTATAACCTTTAAGCTCAAATCTTTATGCATTTGTTATGCACATGCTAAGAAGGCGATATGGTAGGAACTGGTATTTTGATCACGTTTTCGCTATTAATGTCCCCCTAGATAACAAAATAACCGTCACCGAAAGGCATGGCTTTTCGGAAAAAGACGGGTACGACAGGCGATTGAAGCCTTCGGCAACATTGAAAGGATGAGTAGAATGAGCGTAAACCAAAAGCTAACCCGAGCCCAGTTTGATGAAGTAATGGTGCCTAACTATGCACCTTCGGCTGTGATCCCTGTCCGTGGTGAGGGTAGCCGTGTTTGGGACCAGGAAGGCAAAGAGTTTGTCGACTTCGCCGGCGGTATTGCGGTGAACTGTCTGGGTCATTGTCATCCAGCGCTGGTTGGCGCCTTGAAAGAGCAGGGTGAGAAGATTTGGCACCTGGCTAACGTGATGACTAACGAGCCAGCACTGGCACTGGCGACCAAGCTGGTTGAAGCCACCTTCGCAGAGAAGGTTTATTTTGCTAACTCAGGCGCAGAAGCCAACGAAGCGGCCCTTAAGCTGGCCCGTCGTTACGCCCTGGACAAGTTTGGCGCCGACAAAGATCAGATCATCGCCTTCGATAAGGCCTTCCACGGCCGTACTTTCTTTACCGTAAGCGTGGGTGGCCAGGCGGCCTATTCAGACGGCTTCGGTCCTAAGCCACAGTCTATTACCCACCTACCATTCAACGATATCGCGGCGCTGGAAGCCACGGTATCTGACAAGACTTGTGCCATCATGCTCGAGCCACTACAGGGCGAAGGCGGCATCATAGACGCCGATCCTGAGTTCCTGCGCGCCGTACGCGCCCTGGCCGACAAGCACAACGCCCTGGTGATCTTCGATGAGGTGCAGACAGGTGTTGGTCGTCTGGGTGAGCTTTACGCCTACATGCGCACCGAAGTCACGCCGGATATCCTCACCACTGCTAAGGCGCTCGGTGGCGGTTTCCCTATCGCGGCTATGCTGACCACCACAGAGATCGCCTCTCACCTTAAGATAGGTACCCATGGTTCGACTTACGGCGGTAACCCATTGGCTTGTGCCATAGGTAATGCGGTACTGGACGTAGTCAATACCCCTGAGGTGCTTGATGGTGTTAAACGTCGCGAGCAGCTGCTACGTGACGGCCTGAACAAGATCAACGAAAAGTACCATGTGTTCACCGAGGTTCGCGGTCAAGGCCTGCTGTTGGGCGCCGTGCTTAATGAGCAGTACCAGGGTCGTTCAAAAGATTTCTTGGTTGCCGGTATCGCCGAAGGCCTGATGAGCCTGGTTGCCGGTCCAAACGTGATCCGCTTTACTCCTTCTCTTGTTATTCCTGAGGCAGATATCGCCGAGGGTCTTGCTCGTTTCGAACGTGCAGTAGCCAAGGTTGTAGCTGGCTAAGCGACGGCATAAGCGCGGGGTAACAGCCGCGCTTTTTTGTCTGAAAGAAATACTTGAACCTCAAGCGTGGCATGTCGGTCTTAATTGTTAAGGCTGTCTGCGTTTGAACGACAAGGACAAGTGAGGAGACCCGAAGATGTTAATTATCCGCCCCATACGATCGAGCGATTACGATGCCTTGTATCAGATCGCCATCGAGTCAGGTCATGGATTCACGTCTTTACCCGTCAATGAAGAACTATTAAGAAATAAGATCGCCCGCGTGGAGGCCTCGTTCGTCAAAGAGATCGAGAAGCCCTTCGACGAAGGTTATCTTATGGTGCTGGAAGACACAGAGACTGGCGAAGTGGTCGGTACCTGTGGCCTCGAGGCCGCGGTCGGCATGGTCGATGCGTTCTATCACTATCGCCTGGGCACAGAGGTCTACTATTCAGAACAGATCGATGTGCGCAACGAGGTGGAAACCCTGACCCTGTGTCACGACTACACGGGCGCCGCCGAGCTATGCACCCTGTTCTTGCGTGATACCTACCGCAAGAACAACAATGGCCGCATGCTGTCCCGCAGCCGTTTCCTCTTCCTGGCACAACATGCCGAGCGATTCGGTGAGACAGTGATCGCCGAGATGCGTGGCGAGAGCGATGCCGAAGGCAACTCGCCATTCTACGGCTGGCTGCAGAAGAACTTCTTAGGCATAGACTTCGTGCAGGCCGACTATCTGTCGGGCCTAGGGCAGAAGGCCTTCATGGCCGAGATGATGCCGAAAAACAGCGTCTATGTCTGTCTGCTGCCCGAAGAGGCGCAGAAGGTGATCGGCGAGGTGCACACCAACACCCGTCCGGCGCTCAACCTGCTGCAGGCAGAGGGCTTTAGATGTCGCGGCTATGTGGATATCTTCGACGGCGGCCCGACGGTCGAATGTAACTTAAACGATATCCGCTCGGTGAAAGAGAGCCGTCTGCTGACGGTCAAGGTGGGCGAGATGCCTGCCTCGAGCTGTAGTTTTATTATCTCAAATACCTTGTTAGCGGGTTACCGAGCCACCTCGGCCAATCTGATGGTCAGCGACGAAACCGACGAGGTGATTCTTTCCCCTGAGCTTGCCGGTGCACTGCTGGTAGCCGAAGGTGAACAGATCCGTGTCTTGGCAATGTAGGAATTTATAATGAGTCAATTTATTAACGGCCAGTGGGTTGCCGGTCAGGGCCATGATGTGGTCTCTAAGAACCCAGCAAATCAAGAAGTAATCTGGGAAAGCAAGACGGCGACCCCAGAGCAGGTTAACGCTGCAGTCGAGGCGGCCCGCGCCGCCCAGTTCGACTGGTTCATGCTGGGTTTCGACGCCCGTCTGGCGATTGTCGAAGCCTACCGCGATCAACTCGAGGCGCACAAAGGCGATATCGCCGAGGTGATCGCCCAGGAAACCGGTAAGCCACAGTGGGAGACCGCCACCGAAGCGGCGGCCATGATCGGTAAGATCGGCCTGTCTGTTGCAGCCTATCACAAGCGTACCGGCACCACAGAGAACGATACACCGGCCGGTCGCGCCGTGCTGCGTCACAAGCCACACGGCGTAGTGGCGGTATTTGGTCCCTATAACTTCCCGGGCCACCTGCCAAATGGCCATATCGTACCTGCGCTGCTGGCGGGTAATACCGTGGTGTTTAAGCCATCTGAACTGACCCCTAAGACGGCCGAGCTGATGCTTAAGCTGTGGGAAAAGGCGGGTCTGCCGGCTGGCGTGATCAACCTGGTTCAAGGGGAAGTGGAAACCGGTAAGGCACTGGCTTCACACCCACAGATCGACGGCCTCTTCTTCACCGGTAGCTCGCGCACCGGCCATATCCTGCATCAGCAGTATGCGGGTCACCCGGGTAAGATCCTGGCGCTGGAGATGGGCGGTAATAACCCGCTGATCATCAAGGGTGTTAAAGATACCCTGGCTGCGGTTCATGACATCATTCAGTCGGCCTATATCTCATCGGGTCAACGCTGCACCTGTGCCCGTCGTCTCTATGTGGAGAAGGGCGCCGAGGGTGATGCGCTGCTGGCCAAGCTTGCCGAGGCGGTTAAGCAGATCAAGGTGGGCCCTTGGAATGCTCAGCCACAGCCATTCATGGGGTCTATGATCTCCGAGGCGGCGGCCAAAGGCATGGTGGAAGCGCAGCGTAACCTAGTCAACCTGGGCGGTACTCCGCTGGTTGAACTTAAGCACCTGGAAGCCGGCACCGGCCTGGTATCACCCGGTCTTATCGATGTCACTCAGGTGATCGAGCTGCCAGACGAAGAATACTTCGGTCCGCTGCTGCAGGTGGTGCGTTACACTGACTTTGACGAAGCGATCGAGCTGGCGAATAACACCCGCTACGGTCTCTCTGCCGGTATCCTGGCTGACAGCCGCGAAGACTATGACTACTTCCTGGCGCGTATCCGTGCGGGTATCGTCAACTGGAACAAGCAGATCACCGGCGCATCAGGTTCGGCACCCTTTGGTGGTGTCGGCGCCTCGGGTAACCACAGAGCGAGCGCCTTCTATGCCGCCGACTACTGTGCCTACCCAGTGGCTTCGGTCGAGGCCGATGCCCTGGCCATGCCAGCCAACCTGAGTCCGGGTCTGACCCTTTAGTAAAACAAGCATGGGAGTGGGCGTCTTGCCTGCTCCCATTTTTATAGGCGTACACGAAGATTCTCGTTGTACTTATATCGTGAAAACAAACAAACCGGCGCGATAACGACCGGTAACACGATGATGTTAAGGAAGAAATTGATGCATACCGATGTAAACCAGCTATTTGCCGCCCTATGGGACGACTATGTTGAAATGACCCCCTCAGCCGCCAAGGTACACCAGCTATTGGCCAAGGGTGAGACCATCATCAACGATCATATCGCCCTGCGTACCTTCAACATTGCCAAGGTGAACCTGAGCGTTCTGGCGAAGCATTTCGAGTCTTTGGGCTATGTGGCCTGTGGTGACTACGACTTCGAAGCCAAGAAGCTTAAGGCCAAGCACTTCGAGCATCCGGACCCGACTCAGCCTAAGGTATTTATCTCTGAGCTGATGGTCGAAGCCTTCAGTCCCGAGCTGCAGGCCATAGTTCATGGTCTGGTGGAGCAGGTTGATGAAGCCGCAACTACGGCGGATAACTTTCTCTACTCAGGTCGTCACTGGGAGCTGGACTATACAACCTACGAGCAGCTACTGGCCGAGAGCGAGTACGCGGCATGGGTTGCGGCATTTGGCTACCGCGCTAACCACTTCACGGTTTCGATCAACCACCTGCCTGGCTACAACACCATACTCGAGGTGAACGACACCCTGAAGCAGGGCGACTTCGTGCTGAACAGTGTCGGCGGCGAGGTGAAGGGGTCTGCCGAGGTCCTGCTCGAGCAGTCATCGACCATGGCCGACAAGGTCAATGTGGCCTTTAAAGACACTCAGAAGACGATTCCAAGCTGTTTCTATGAGTTTGCCTTGCGCTACCCTAAGGCGGATGGTGAGCTGTACACAGGCTTCGTGGCAGCCTCTGCGGATAAGATCTTCGAGAGTACCAACAACGCAGGCTAATTCTTAGGTGAAGCCCTGTGAGCAAAAAGCCGATGCACTGCATCGGCTTTTTTGGTTTTTAACTAAAGAGCTTAAATTGTGCTCTTAATTCACTATCTTAACTCATGATCTTTAGGCTTTAGCTCCTAAAGCCCAGGGTGATCTTGAGCCCGCCCAGCTGCTGGCTATGCTCGAAGTCTAGGCTTATCTCATACTGCTCGGCAATATCCTTGACGATGGATAGCCCCAGGCCGTGGCCCATGATCGCTTCATCCAGGCGCTTGCCTCTCTGGGTCAGCTGGCTGAGGGCCTCGTCGGCGACGCCCGGGCCGTCATCTTCTATGGTCAACAAGCTCTGCTCGTCGGATTGCTTGGTCGACACGGCTACCCGGCCGTTGGCCCACTTGAAGGCATTATCCAGCAGGTTGCCAATAAGCTCCATGCCATCTTCTCTATGGATGGGCAGGCGGTGGATCTGCTCATCGAGGTTAAACTGGCAGTCGATCGCCTTATGACCGTGCACCTTGGTGAGGGTCTGCGCCAGGTCCTGCAGATCTTTGGGCAGCTGCATCTGGGCCGCGGGTAACATATCACCGGTGATCCTTGCTGCCGCCAGCTTGCGCTCTATCATCTTATGGATCTGATCTAACTGAGCCTGCATGGCTGCGGCCGCGTCGGGGTCTTTTAGTCCCAGCACCTCTACCTGCTGCTGCATCACCGCCAGCGGCGTCTTGAGGCCATGGCTGAGGTTGCCCAGGTTGTTGCGGCTGCGCTCCATCTGCTTACTCGAGTATTGCAACAGCTCGTTATAGGTCTGGGCCAGTGGCGCAAGCTCGGGCGGGATCTTGCCGGTATCCAGCGCGGTGATCTCGCCCTCTCTGAGCTTCATCAGCGCCCGTTGCATGTCGTTGATGGGCTTGAAGGATTGGCGCAGTAGAATGAAGATCCCCGCCACCATGGCCAGCAACATGGCCAGGTTGACCGACAGCTTAGTGCCGTAGACCTGGGAAAATACCTGACGACCGATGCTGAGATCCTGGGCGACCGTGAGGGTCGCCTGTACCTTGGCATCGGCGCTGCTTAGCCCCAGGGAGAGTAGCTGGATGTCGTGATTCTGCGGTCCCTTGGTCTGCCATACCCGGGTCTGGCCCTTGGTGAGGGGCTCTATCTCCAGGCGTTGATCCCACAGGGAGCGGGATCTGAGCTCGATATCCTTGAGGTTGAGCTGATAATAGCGCCCGGAATAGACCGGCTTGTAGAAGTTAGAGACCTGGTTGGGATCTATGCTGATGTCGCCGTTGTCGAACTGAATAGCCAACAACACCTGTTCTAAATCCTCTTCGAGGCGGTCGATGATGGAGTCGTGAAACGCCTGGCGCAACATGGACTCGAAGATGACGATCGCCACGAAGGTGGAGATGATGACTAAGGCCGATAGCCAGAGGCTGAGCTTAGTGCGAATCGATATCATGGCTTGAGGCCGTGGAAGATATAGCCCTGTCCGCGGCGGGTCTCAATCGCCGTCTTACCCAGCTTCTTGCGCAGGTGAGTCACATAGACCTCCACCACGTTGCTCTCTTTCTCATCGTCAAACTGATACAGCTTGTCTGTGAGCTGCGCCTTGGAGAGCAGCTTCTTGGGCGACATGAGGAAGATTTTCAGCAGGCGGAACTCCATGGCGGTGAGTTCGAATTCTTGCTCACCCACAGTGACACTCTGCTGGCCCTCGTCCAGGGTGACACCCTCGAAACTCAGCTCCTTGGTGGGGCTGTTGGTCTTGCCGTGGGCGCGGTTGATCAGCGCGTGAATACGTGCCAGCAACTCCTGGCTGTGGAAGGGCTTGCCCAGATAATCGTCGGCGCCGGCGTTGAAGCCTTCGACCTTCTCGTGCCACTGACTGCGGGCGGTGAGCATGATCACCGGCGTGTTTATGCCCTGGTTGCGCCAGGTCTCCAGTAGCTGGAGTCCGTTGCCGTCGGGCAGGCCGATGTCCAGGATGACACAATCATAATGAGTTTCTTTGATCAGGTAGTCGGCTTCGGCGGCTCTGTCGGTGACATCTGTGACATAGCCGGCCTGTTTCAGCTGTTTGGCAAGTTCATCGACCAGTAGGGTGTTGTCTTCGACCAGCAGCAATTTCATCGTCTTTCTCTACCTTAGCGCAGGAGGCGCTTCTGTCTACAGGGAGGCGGCCAACTCGCATCGGCCTGAATTGATAATACACTTTTTCACCCTAAGCGGATATTTCGGCGCTAGTTTTTCTGTGGCACGCAGGCTGGGGGCAGGGGCTTCTGGTCGCTGTGCCGACCCGTGGTGGCATCGATATCTAGGGAGATGAGTTCGCCGTTAGTCGTCTTTATCTGGAGATCGTATTGCCATTTGCCCTGGGCATGAAACAGGTGGGCGTCTACCAGCTTGCCATCACAAAAGGTTTGTACCTGGCTGAGGGTGAGGTCGAGGGAGAGGATCTTACCTTCGTTGACCAGGGCCTTGGCCTGGTTGTGTTCCAGTTCGATAGCGGCGTTGGCGGCGGGACTGAGCAGTGAGCAGACACTAAGCAAGAGGGTGCTGATAACGACGGTCGGTTTCACTAAGCTGTCCTAAAAAAATGGCCTGACTAAGGAGTCAGGCCACTTTAACTAAGATCTATTAAATCTAACTTAATGTTAGCTTATCGGGTACCGTAAACCACGATAGTTTTGCCGTGTGCTTGGATCAGATTCTGCTCTTCAAGCATCTTGAGGATACGGCCTACGGTTTCACGAGAACAACCCACGATCTGACCAATCTCTTGGCGAGTGATCTTGATCTGCATGCCGTCTGGATGCGTCATGGCATCAGGCTGCTTAGCCAGATGCAGCAGCGTCTGTGCGATGCGACCGGCAACGTCCAGGAAGGCGAGGTCGCCCACTTTCTGGCTGGTGCTCTGTAGACGGTAAGCCATCTGAGATGACAGCTTCATCAGGATCTCAGGGTTTACCTGGATCAACTGCTTAAATTTCTTGTAAGAGATTTCAGCGATTTCACAGGCTTGCTTGGCACGAACCCAAGCAGTACGTTCGGCTTGTTCTTCAAACAGACCCAGTTCACCGATGAAGTCACCTTGGTTCAGGTAAGAGAGGATCATCTCTTTGCCTTCTTCATCTTTAATCAAGACGGCAACAGAACCTTTCACTATGTAGTACAGAGTGTCTGAGTCTTCACCCGCATGGATCAGAGTGCTTTTGGCTGGGTATTTATGAATGTGACAGTGTGATAAAAACCATTCCAACGTTGGATCAGGTTTAGGCTTACCAATCAGAGCCATGCCTATGTTCCTCGACTGATTAATGTAAATACAAGAATATGCTAAATAAGCAGATTACGTCAATTAGGCCCAAAAAACCTCGTCAGAGATCAAATTATGGCAATAAGTATGCAGCCAATAACCTAATTTACTTTGCTGTCAGTAGTGGGAGTTTATTTTGATACATTAGTAATATATGTCAACCAATACCTTAGTCAGGCCAGTTTATTTGGCCGACAATGCTGCCCATATCACATCTGCCTACGTCTATTTGCCGGGCCAGGGGGATAAAGCCGCTAATTTTCATGCAGTAAAATACGGTTTTTACTCGACTTGGCGGGGGGATTATTGATAGTGTTAGTCTCTGCGCCGGCGCATCATACCCGGGCCGGGGCAGCTCAAAGTAGTGACTATTTCGTGTCGTATTCAGAAGGCGCGAACTGGTGAAGGAGAGTCTTGAATCGTGACAAAACATGTTTGGAAATTGGCCGCAGGCCTGCTGGCGCTGTTTGCCGTGCAGCAGCAAGCCCTAGCGTTTTCTGTCCCCGCCACCGAAGCGGCGGCGCCCGCCAGTAAACTGGCCCATATTCAGCTTAAAGCCAGCCAGGGTGAATCTGAGGCGCAATTTCTTCTCGGTTTAATGTATCTCTCCGGTCGTTTCGTCGAGCAGGATCCTCAATTGGGTGCCAGCTGGGTCGAACGCGCCGCACAGACGGGCCACAAGAAGGCGGCTCAGACCATAGCGGATCTGGCCTTCGACGGTAAGATCATTCCAAGAGACCTGGCGCTGGCCGAGCGCTGGTACTTGCACTTGGCGAGCGAGCAGGACAAGTGGGCGCAGTTCCGCCTGGGCTTCATCTATGCCGCGGGTGGCAACGGCGTGGCCCGCAACTGCGGCAAGGCTGTAGACAATTTCATGGCCGTGGGGGATGAGATCGCCCTGGGCAATGTGGTGTGGATCCTCTCTACCTGTCCTGAGGCTAAGTATCGCGACGGCGGTAAGGCCCTGGCCATCGGCAAGGGGCTGGTGGAGGCCAACAAGCAAGACCCAACCAACCTGGATAACCTGGCCGCGGCCTACGCTGAGATAGGCGACTACAGCGCGGCGGTGGATTTGCAAAAGCAGGCGATCAAGGCGCTCAAGCAGACGGCGGAGTTCGATAAGTCCGATGAATTTGAATCGAGGCTGGAAAACTATCGGCAGCAGAAGCCTTACCGTGAAGTGGTGCCCCTGTCACAGTAGTTTTGGTTTCAGCCATTATTGGCTTCAGTATCATTTAAACGTCGACTCGAGTCGGCGTTTTTTTATGCCTGGAATCTAGTTTTGGGGAGCTGTGTAGCGTAAGAGGAGGTGTCGGGACGCTAGCATACTCGAGGAAGCAAACAGATCAAGATGGGGGAATTTACTCCCAAGAGTATACTAACTATCAGTCTTTCGCCTGAAATCCCGATAGCCAGCATTCTATGTGAGCAGACTTAAATAAAGCTTAAGCGAAACAATCTCTTTCTGAAGCAAGTGCAAGCGATTAAAAATTATTCGCTATCCAGATCCAGCAGGTGCTGACGCTTCTCCAGCAGATCGCGGATTAGCGGCGTGAGGATAAGCTCCATCGCCAGCGACATCTTGCCACCGGGCACCACTAAGGTGTTGATGCGCGACATGAAGGAACCGTCGATCATCTTCAGATAATAGGGGAAGTCGACATTCTTGATGCCGCGAAAACGGATCACCACGAAGCTCTCATCCAGGCTGGGGATGGTCTTGGCGCTAAAGGGGTTAGAGGTGTCAACCGTCGGCACCCGCTGGAAGTTGATATGGGTGCGGGAGAACTGGGGCGTCATATGGTTGATATAGTCTTCCATGCTGCGCACGATAGAGCCCATCACCTTCTCGCGACTGTGGCCTCTGTCTGAGGTGTCGCGGATGATCTTCTGGATCCACTCCAGGTTGACGATAGGCACCATGCCGATCAGCAGATCCACGTGTTGGGCCACGTCGCAGTCGTCGGTGACCACGCCGCCATGCAGGCCCTCGTAGTAGAGCATGTCGGTGTTTTCCGGCAGCGGTCGCCACTGGGTGAAGGTGCCCGGCATCTGGTTGAAGGGCACGGCCTCGTCGAAGGTGTGCAGGTAGGAGCGGGTCTCGCCCTGGCCGGTGGCACTATAATCGCTGAAGCACTGTTCCAGCTTGGCGAAGTCGTTGGCCTCTGGGCCGAAATAACTGATGTTGCGGTTTTCGTTTTGCGCCTGACGGATCTTGAGTTCCATCTCGGGACGGGTGTAGTGGTGAAAGCTGTCACCCTCGATCATCGCGGCATTGATCCCCAACTGACGGAAGATATGGCTAAATGCGGTCGTGGTCGTCGTGGTGCCTGCTCCAGAGGAGCCGGTCACGGCAATAATAGGGTGTTTAGCTGACATTCTTCTACCTAAAAGCGCTGAGCTGATGCCTGAGAAAAGGCATTTGTGAACCAATAGTTATACGGCACACAGAACCTAAAGGTCAACAGGGCTCGTCATCTCGTCCCTGCTGCGTCAAGGTATCTTGCCGCTGCCGAATGGCGATCGATTCCTCCTCTTCGCTGTATTCGACCACAAGCTCATTGCGGGCCAGCGCCTGACGACACTGCGCGATGGCATGGGCCAAGGCCTGGTCATCCAGGCTGGCAAAGCTGCCATCTTCGGTCTGGGTAAACAAAAATTCCTTGATCAAATTGTCCAGGGTTTCGGCCGGCAGTTGTAATAGGGATTGATAGGGCACTAGCATCTTTAAGCCTCCAGCAGAAAATGGACGATACGCTGCTCCAGATAATATCTGGGCTTGAGGGGATGACCACCGTCGATAAAGCCGACATGGCCGCCCTGTTGGTGCAGCTCATAGGTGACCTGAGGCGACAGCGCCTCCTGGCTTGGAATCACCTCATCTGTCATGAAGGGGTCATCCTGGGCGTGGATCACCAGGGTCGGCTTGGCGACTTGGCTCAGGTAGGGCAGACCGCTGGCGCGGGTGTAGTAGTCTTCCACGCCATCGAAGCCATGTAGCGGCGCCGTCACCCTGTCATCGAACTGATGAAAGGTGGTCAGGCTCTCTACCTCGCTCTGGGTCACCGGCATCTGGGCGCTCAGGTCGGGTAGTGCCAGCTTGTCACGCACCTTCTGCCGTAGCTGCTTGATAAGGTAGCTCTGGTAGACCTTAGAGAAGCCATGTTTGAGACGTGTGGCGCAGGCGCCCAGCTGCAGCGGCGCCGAGATCACCACGGCGCGATCTACCAGGCTGGCATCGCCTTGCTCGCCCATATATTTGGCCAGCACATTGCCCCCCAGGCTGTAGCCCACCGCCAATAGCGGCGAGTCGGGATAGTCCTTGCGTAACTGGCTCAGGGTGGTGTGCAGGTCTTGAGTGTCACCACTGTGATAGCTGCGGGCGAGGCGATTGGTCACTCCCGAGCAGCTGCGGTGATGGTGCACCAGGGCGCTGACCTTATGCTCGCCCAGTAGTGTTAGCAGGCGTCTGGCATAGTGAGAGTCGGCGCTGCCCTCTAAGCCATGTACTAAGACGACGATGGGCGCGCCCTGAACTGGTTTGGCCAGCCAGTCGAGATCGATAAAGTCGCCGTCATCCAGCTCCAGGCGTTGGCGGGTCAGGGCTGGCCTGTCAACCTTTGTCAGTACGGGCAGTATGGTCTGCACATGGGGATTTCTTGCCCACCAGGGGGGCGTGAAGCTACGCTGGGTCATAAATCGCTATTGCCGAAAATTAAAACATGTGTTTAATTGTTATCTGGGCCGCTAGTGTAGCACAGATCCTATATTGGCCTTTATAGCCTATCTTTGGCCAGATGGGATACCACAGATGACGGAGCACAGGGAATAAGATGAATCGACGCACCTTTTTAACCACGGCCCTCGTGGGGACCGGCGCCCTGGCACTGGGGGTGAACCTGTATCATCCGCCTCAGGTGAGGGTGAGTGCCTCCCTGGATCAGTCCCATCGCCTGCTGTTTAGCCTGCTGGTGCCCGTATTTCTCGACGGCGCCTTACCCAATACCCAGTCGCTGCGCGTGGCGGCGCAAAATCGCACCTTAGACGCCATAGTGGCGACCATGGATCTGCTGCCCGATGAGTCCCGTGAAGAACTCGAGCAGTTATTGGAGCTGCTGGAGTCTCGTCTGGGACTGCTACTGCTGAGCGGTAATATGACGCCGCTGTTGATGAGACAGCCCCAGGAGCTGGTAGCCATGCTCGAAGCCTGGCGAACCAGCTTTCTCGACCTGATGGTGACCGCCTATCAGGGGCTGCGTGAGCTGGTGCTGGCAAGTTACTACAGTTGCCCAGAGCATTGGACACGATTGAATTACGAGAAGCCGCGGCTGTTTAACTGATTTGACTCTAACCTGCTGAGAGTCTAATCCGCCGAGCGACTAGCATCGGATCGATAAACGTAGACCTTGATAAACAAAGACCTCGATAAACATAGACCCTGACAACAGGGCAAAGGAGCGCCATTGGCCATCGAAGATCCCATAGTGACCGGCCTCGCTGGTGGCTGGAAACACATAGATGCCAGTCAACTGACCCAAGACCAAACCCTGGAGGCCGATGTGGTGATTGTCGGCAGCGGCGCCGGTGGCGGCGTGGCGGCCGAGATCATGGCCGAGGCGGGTCTGTCGGTGATCATAGTCGAAGGCGGGCCGCTGAAATCGTCCGAGAGCTTTAACATGGAGGAGCGACGCGCCTACCCCAACCTGTATCAGCAGGCCGCCTCCATGAAGACCAAAGATAAGGCGATCGGCATCTTTCAGGGCAGAGCCGTCGGTGGCTCCACCACCATCAACTGGACTACCTCGATCCGCACCCCGGAGAACGCCCTAAGATTCTGGGCCGAGCACAAGGGGGTGGAAGGCCTCTCCAAGGAGGCGTTGGCGCCCTGGTTCGATAAGATGGAGCAGCGGCTCAATATTACCAAGTGGCCCTTCGAGCCCAATCGTAACAACATGGCACTGAAACAGGGCTGTGAGGCGCTGGGCTGGGATTACACAGTTATCAAGCGCAACGTGGCGGGCTGCTGGAACACCGGCTATTGCGGCATGGGCTGCCCGGTGAACGCCAAGCAGTCTATGCTGGTCACCACCATACCCGCGGCGCTGGATCGCGGGGCGACCCTGGTGAGCCGCGCCAAGGTGAGTAAGATAGAGCACCATAACGACAAGGTGTTTGCCCTCAAGGCCCAGGCGTTAAACGAAGCTCTGCGCCCCAGTGGCGTGCAGCTGATGTTTAAGGCCAAACACTATATCCTCAGCGCCGGCGCTATCCATACGCCGGCGCTGATGATGCGATCGCAGCTCCCGGATCCCAATAAACTCCTGGGCAAGCGCACCTTCCTGCACCCGACCCTGCTGAGCGGCGCCCTGTTTAATGATGCCATCAATGGCCATAGCGGCGCCCCGCAGTCTATCTATTCTGATCAGTTTGTCTGGCAAGACGGTGCCGACGGTGAGCTGGGTTATAAGCTGGAGGTGCCGCCCATTCATCCGGTGCTGATCGCCTCGAAATCCTTGGGCTATGGCCAGAGTCACGCCGAGTTGATGGCGCAGTTTAATCAGTTACAGGTTACCATCGCTCTGGTAAGAGACGGTTATCATGAGGACAGCCAGGGTGGCCAGGTGCAGCTGACGGACAAGGGCTATACCCTGGATTACCCACTGACCGACGCCTTCTGGCGCGCGGCGCGGCGCGCCTTTGCCAGCATGGCCGAGTTACAGTTTGCCGCCGGGGCGCAGAAGGTGCTGCCGATGAGTGAGGGCATGCCCTATCTGCCGAGCTGGCAGGCGGCCAAGGAGGCCATTGCCGAGATGCCCCTGGCGCCGCTCAAGACTGTGGTGGCCTCGGCCCACGTGATGGGCGGCTGCCCGCTGGGCGAAGATACCAGTCAGGCAATGGTCAATAGTCAGGGACGTAGCCACTATCTGGAGAATCTGTCTGTGATGGATGGCTCTCTGTTCCCCACCAGTCTGGGGGCGAACCCTCAGCTGTCCATCTATGGCATCACCGCCCGCAATGCCAGCCTGCTGGCCAGCGAGTTGAGCGGCGGCGTGTAATCAGGCGCTTTTTAGGCCTGGCGGGTCAGGGTCTGTGCCAGCTGGTGGTACTGGGCTATCTCTATCTGATACAGGCCGAGGTAGCGGGGCAGGTTAGCCTGTCCCTGCTCGCTGGGTAGCTGTCTGAGTTGGCGTAGTATCATCCGCTGGGACTTTCGCTCCAGCATGAGTTCCACCGATAGCATCTGGCGATACTCGGCCTCGGCCAGGTTATGTTTACTGAGCTTTCTCAGCCGACGATAGGGCTTGAGTACCTTCTGCTCCCAGGTCTCGACCTGCTGGCTGAGCTGCTGCCAATGCTGGTCGCTGAGATAGTAGTGCTGCTCGTCGAGCCACTGAGCCAGCAGCAGTAGGTTGACGTTGAGCCCATAGTCATCCTGCAGCTTGAGATAGAGCAGCTGCCCCTTCTCGTAGAGGCTGTCGCAGGTCTGCCATAGGCTGGCGTCGAAATGATTTACATGGCTCATGCTTCATCCTTGCATTATTTAGCTAAGCGCGGGCGCAAGTTAACTCAGGGCCCTGGCCTCTTGCTCTATGGCTTCGATCTCCTCTTGCAGCTCGAGCCATTCCATCTCGCTCTCTTCGAGTGTCTGGGTCTGCTGGGTGCGCTCGGCCAGTACCTGGGTGAGCTTGGCCTTGTTGTCGGTCTCATACAGGCTGGTATCGGCCAGCAGGTTTTCCAGCTCTGCCAGCTTATCGCTGCAGGCTTGCTGGATCTTCTCCAGCTTGGCCTGCGCCTTCTTCATCGGCGACAGCTTCTGTCTCAGTTCTGCCTCCAGGCGCTTCTGTAGCTTCTTATCCTGGGCGGGGCTGGCATCCTCAGAGGCCGCCGGTTTGTTGGCCTCCTTGGCGGCGTCGAGCAGCCACTGATGGTAGTCGTCCAGGTCGCCGTCGAAGCTCTTCACCTCGCCGCCGTCGACCAGGTAGTAGTCGCTACAGCTCAGACGCAGTAGATGCCTGTCGTGTGACACTATGATCATGGCGCCTTCGAAGTCCTGCAGCGCCATGGTCAGGGCGTGACGCATCTCGAGATCCAGGTGGTTGGTGGGCTCATCGAGCAGCAAGAGGTTAGGGCGTTGCCATACTAGCAGCGCCAGCACCAGGCGGGCCTTTTCGCCGCCGGAGAAGGGGCGTACCGGCGAGAGGGCCATGTCACCGTTAAAACCATAGCCGCCGAGGAAGTCTCTCAGCTCCTGCTCTCTGTGGGTGGGGGCCAGTCGCGTCAGGTGCTGCAGCGGTGACTCGTCCAGGCGCAGAAACTCCAGCTGATGCTGGGCGAAGTAACCTATGTTGAGGCCAGGATTCGGCTCATACAGGCCGCTCATGGGCTTGAGCTGTTCGGCCAGCAGCTTGATCAGGGTCGATTTACCCGCGCCGTTGCGTCCCAGCAGGCCGATGCGGGCACCGGGTACCAGATTCAAATGCACATGGTTGAGGATCGCCTTGTCGCCATAGCCGACGGAAACCTGCTCCATCTTCACCAGCGGGTTCGGCAGGGCCTCGGGGGCGCGAAACGCCATATGAAAGGGGCTGTCAGCCTTGGACGGCAGCAGCTCAGTCATTCTCTCTAACGCCTTGAGGCGGCTCTGGGCTTGCTTGGCCTTGCTGGCCTTGTAGCGGAAACGGTCGACGAAAGATTGCATGTGGGCGCGCTCTTTCTGTTGGCGCTCGAAGGCCACCTGTTGCTGGGCCATGCGCTCGGCGCGGATCCGCTCGAATGCCGTGTAGTTGCCCTTGTAGTAGTTCAGTCTGTGGTGCTCGACATGCACTATCTCGTCGACGATGGCGTCGATAAAGTCTCTGTCGTGGCTGATAAGGATAAGTGTGCCCTGGTAGGCCTTGATCCAGCTCTCCAGCCAGTACATGGTATCTAAGTCGAGGTGGTTGGTGGGTTCGTCCAGCAGCAAGAGTTCGGAGCGGCACAGCAGTGCCTGAGCCAGGTTGAGACGCATACGCCATCCCCCCGAGAAGCTCTTGACCGGATTTTGCTGCTCGGCCTCGCTAAAGCCCAGGCCGGCCAGCAGGCTGGCGGCGCGGGCGCGGATGCTGTAGCCGCCGATGGCGTCTATCTTGCCGTGGAGCAAGGCAATTTGGTGGCCGTCATCATCAAGCTGCGCCTTGTGCAGCGCCGCTTCCAGCTCTCGATATTCCCTGTCGCCGTCGATCACATACTCCAGCGCGCTCACCTCCAGCGCCGGGGTTTCCTGGGCGACGGTGGCGATCTGCCAGCCCGTGGGCACGCTGATCTCGCCCTTATCCAGGCTGAGTTGTCCCATGATCAACGCAAGCAGGGATGACTTGCCCGTGCCGTTGGCACCCACCAGGCCGACCTTGTGGCCGGGGTAGACAGTCAGAGAGGCTTCATCCAACAGGGTCTTGGAGCCGCGAATAAGTTGCGCTTGGGTAATGGTGATCATTGGGGTCGACTTGATGCATAGCTAAGGATTAATAGGCTTGGGATGATAGCCCAGTTGGGGTATGGCTTGCCACTCTTTAGCCGGGACATTTTGAATCCGATAGGGTGTTTTGTTGCTGCTTGTGGCAAAATGGCCACATCGACAGAGTTTTTATGCCAACAGGTAGAGTCAAGCGTGAGTAGAGTCAGAGTCAAGAAGCGTTTCGTTGCCGGTGCCAAGTGCCCCAAGTGTCATGCCCAGGACAGTATCGTGCTGTTTAAGGAGCAGGGGGTCGAAACCGTTGAGTGCGTCGAGTGTGATTACCGTGAGCAGCAGGCCGAGGCCGAAGTGGCCAAGCAGGCCACCGGCGCCGTGATTGGGGTGTTTAAGCCCTAACGCTATTTAGGCGTGAAAAGCCTAGTCGCGAAAAACTTAGTCGTGAAAAACCTAGTCGTAAAAAATTTAGTCGCGAAAACCCTGCTGTAGAAACAGGTGGCGCGTTTGATTAAAGCGCGCCTCATCGGCGAGTATGAAGTCGATCGCCAGCTGGGCGTTCTCCTGTCTGAACTTCTCCGTCTTGGCGATTTCATATTCGTTCATCACGATATTCATCGCCTCCACCGTCCATTCACATTCCCCCTGGCCTATGCTGACCTCGTCGGGATCATAGTGGGTCACCATCCAGTCTTGTAACTGTTCGTTGTCTATCTTGGCCTGTTGCCAGGCGGTGAGCTGGTCGATGAGTTGTTGCTTGCTGATGTTGGCTTGGTTCATGGCGAGAATTTGGCTTGTCACCGTCTATTTGATATGGATGGCGCTAAGCATAACCCAAAGCCAGGCTGGCGCGAACTCTTGCGGCGGCCTAAGCCCCAATGCGCCGATCGGATCTTTCGTTATTGGGTTGCTTTGGTTGCATTTTTGTCATCAATGGTTAAGGAAACTTGATCCCCGTCATCACACTAAGGTTGCGTCTGGGCGCGGCTCGGGGTAGTTTGAGGTGTTTTTTTGCCTGGAAGACTCAAAATGAATAACAATACTCAGTCCACAGCGGCGCCGCGCTTCCCCAGAATCTTCTGGATCGCCAACGGTGTCGAGCTACTCGAACGAGCGGCATATTACGGGGTGTTCATCGTTATCACCCTTTATCTGTCACGTATCTTAGGCTTTAGCGATGTCGAAGCCGCCTGGTTGGCGGGTTCATTCTCTGCCGGCCTCTATTTCCTTCCCACCTTCAGCGGCGCACTTGCCGACAAGATAGGTTTTCGCGGCGCCCTGCTACTGGCATTCGGCCTGCTGACCATAGGCTATGCCTCGCTGGCGATATTCCCGGCGCTTATTGAATCTCAAGGGCTGGTGGAGTATGGCAAGGAGACCATCTACCACGGCCTGAAGGAGGCGGATATTCGCTGGGCCATCGTGCCTATCTTGGTCGTCATCATGATAGGTGGCTCATTTATCAAGGCGGTGATCACAGGCACAGTGGCACTGTCGACCACCACAGAGACTCGCGCCAAGGGCTTCTCTATCTTCTACATGATGGTCAATATCGGCGCCTTCTCGGGTAAGACAGTGGTGAAGCCGCTGCGCGAATCCATGGGTGACCTGGGACTGATTAACCTTAACTATTTTGCCGCCACCATGACGCTGATCGCCTTCTTTAGCATCATGCTCTTCTTCAAGAGCACGGAGGAGAACCGTTCGGGCAAGAGCCTGGGCGAGATCTGGCAGGCGCTGCTCAAGGTGCTATCTAATGGCCGCCTGATCACCCTTATCCTGATCATCACAGGCTTCTGGATGGTACAGCATCAGCTTTATGCCACCATGCCTAAGTATGTGCTGCGCATGGCCGGCGAGGGCTCATCGCCTTCATGGTACGCCAACGTTAACCCGCTGGTGGTCTTCCTCTGCGTCAGCTTTGTCACAGGTTTGATGGCCAAGCGCAGCGCGCTGACCTCAATGACGGTGGGCATGTTTATCATGCCGGTGTCTGCGCTGCTGATGGCGTCTGGCAACATGTTTGCAGGTACTGACACCATCTTAGGCATGCATCCCATCGCCGCCATGATGATTATCGGTATCGTCTTCCAGGGCCTGGCCGAGTGCTTCATCTCGCCGCGTTTCCTGGAGTATTTCTCGCTGCAGGCACCTAAGGGCGAAGAGGGGCTTTACCTTGGCTTCTCGCACTTGCACTCCTTTATCAGCTCCCTGCTGGGCTTCGGTCTGTCGGGTTATCTGCTAGAGGCTTACTGCCCGGATCCGCGCGTGTATAACGACCACGCCGCCTGGGTCGAGGCCTCGGCACATGCGCACTATATCTGGTATGTGTTTGCCGCTATTGCCAGCGTGTCGGCGGTATCGCTGATCATCTATGGCGCGGTGATCAAACGTATCGACGCCAAGAATGATACCGATGCCGAGCTGGCTACCGCCTAATGCTCATAGCCGTCGCGATCCCTCGCGGCGGCTTTTATCTAATTCCCCGCCCACATTGGCAGCATTGATACCCGATTGCTGCTATAATCGCCGCCATATCCACGCACGCCCTTGAGCTCTCTCATCGGCCACTGCCATTCATAGCTTTATTTGTGCCTGATCTATATGAGTTTTATCTGGACACATCATTAGGAAAATACCGTGAGTCAATCTGACGCTACTACGCCAAGCGGGGCTTTCGATTGCCTGCCGCTAAAACCCGCTTTGCTCGATACCCTGAAATCTATCGGTTTTAACCAGATGACGCCGATTCAGGCCCAGAGCCTGCCCGCCATTCTCAATGGGGGCGATGTGATCGGCCAGGGCAAGACGGGATCGGGCAAGACGGCCGCCTTCGGCCTTGGGCTGCTTAACAAGCTAAACGTGAAGCGTTTTCGCATCCAGTCTCTGGTGCTTTGCCCAACCCGTGAGCTGGCGGATCAGGTGGCGGCGGAGCTGCGCACCCTGGCTCGCGGTATCCACAACATCAAGATCCTCACCCTGTGTGGTGGCGTGCCCATGGGGCCACAGATAGGCTCGCTGGAACACGGCGCCCACATTATCGTCGGTACACCGGGGCGCATCATAGATCACCTCGAACGTGGCCGTTTGGATCTCGACAACGTCGATACGCTGGTGCTGGATGAGGCGGATCGCATGTTGGAGATGGGCTTTCAGCGTGAGCTGGACGCCATCATGCAAGAGGTGCCCCGCGAGCGTCAGACCCTGCTGTTTAGCGCCACCTTCCCCGAGCAGATACAGAGCCTCAGCGAGCAGTTTATGATCGACCCTCTCATGGTGAAGGTCGAGGCTCACCACGACGGTGAGACAATCGAGCAGCACTTCTATGAGTGCGGTAACAACAATGATCGCATGAAGGCACTGCAGCTCCTGCTGCTCAAGCATCAGCCCGAGAGCGCCGTGGTGTTCTGTAACACTAAGCGCGAGACCAAAGATGTGGCGGCCAAGCTGACCAACGCAGGTTTTAGCGTCGTGGCCCTGCATGGAGACTTGGAGCAGCGCGATCGCGACCAGATGCTGCTCAAGTTTGCCAACAAGAGCGCCAGTGTCATGGTGGCCACAGACGTAGCGGCCCGCGGCTTGGATATCGACGCCCTGGACATGGTGGTCAACTATCATCTGGCCTACGATACCGAGGTGCACATTCACCGCATCGGTCGTACCGGACGTGCCGGTAGCAAGGGCGCGGCCTACAGCCTGTTTAACCATGAAGATGGTTACAAGCTCACCATGCTGGCGGACCTGCTTGGCCGCGAGATTGATGGCGAGACGCTGCCAGGTGAAGGCCTGCTCGACACCCTGCCGCCTCAGCCTAAGATGGTGACCATACAGATAGATGGTGGCAAGAAGCAGAAGGTTCGCCCTGGGGATATCCTCGGCTGTCTCACCGGCGAGAACGGTATCGAAGGCAGTGAGGTGGGTAAGATTAAGATCACCGAGTTTCGCTCTTACGTAGCGGTAGATCGCAAGGTGCTGCGCAAGGCGCTCAACAAGATTGTGAAGGGCAAGCTTAAGGGCAAGAGTTATCGGGCGTGGGAGTTAAGGTAAGGGTTCTCGCTATGCTAGGGTGGTAATTGGAAAAGGAGCTGACTGACGTTAGCTCCTTTTTTGTTGTCTGGGGTTTGGCGGGATTTGGTATTGGGGGAGTTACATTTGAAGGTCGACCCTTCATGGAAACTTATTGCCTGCTCGGCGGATAGAGGGGATCTTATCGAGTTATCCTAACTCTAGTTTGTTCGAGTAGTGTTTGGCGGTATGTTCATTTGTTGAGTGAGTTTGAAGGTCGACCCTTCATGGATACTTATTGCCTGCCGCAGGCTTTATGTGCAGCTACGCCTGTGAGACGCCGTGGATATATCCCTATAGGCTCTACCGAAACATCCCTGTTTCGGAAGCTCACCAGCGTATCTGCACTTGGTATATAACGTCTCTTCGATTTGGCCGGGTTTGGTGTGAAGAGGGGGGCGAAAAGCTAACTTGGTTTTGCTCCATTGCGTGTTGGCCTTGGAATGAAGATTTGGCATTTCTATAGTTTGCTTGATTAGCATTTGGCGGCATGCTCATTTATTAAATGAGTTGAAGGGGGGACCTTCATGGCAATTAAACGCCTGCCCGGCGGGGGATATGCAGATACGCCTGCGAGACGGTGAGTGAAGCGCAGCTTCATGATCACGAACGAGAGGCATGGATGCCGAACTGGCATTTAAACACGGATGTTATTTGAATAAATCCCTATAGGCTCTACCGAAACATCCATGTTTCGGAAGCTCACCGGCGTATCTACACTCGGTATTCAACGCCTCTTCGATTTGACGGTATTGGTGTGTTTAAGGCGTAAAAGCTAACTGATTTTTGCCCCATTGCGCGTTTGTACACGTGCTAATTTATATAATTCATTTTTATCAATCAGTTATGTCTTCACGATTTGAGATAATAGGTTTGGAAAACGCGCATGCGCGTTTTTCTAGGTGGTACATTTGGCAAAATGCTGATAAGTTCATTATATACAGATAGTTAGCTGTGCGCGTTTTCACTGGTCCAACGAGGTAAACGCGCATGCGCACTAATAAGCTGTTAGCACCCAAAATATTGACAAAACTTATACAGGCTATGAGTAGAATAAGGAAAAATAATGAACAAAGTAAGGGAAACCAAAAATTTCAGCATCGATATGAATTTTTATGATGAAAATTTGTTCGGTAATGAAGCTGGGGAAGACGAAGATCCAGAGGTGTTATCTTCGTACTTCATTACAAAAAACAAATTTAATAAGTTTCTTTCTCATAGCCGTAATTTCGGAATTGTTCGAGCTCGAAAGGGGATGGGGAAATCCTCACTTCTTTCTAAGCTCGCATACGATATCGTAAAAAGTGATCGAAAGGCTCTTGTGATTTCAGTTACCGGAGCTGATCTACTTAGTTTTGGAAACTTCCAAGATGGCGATCATTTAAAACTACAGAATGAGTGGAAAAAGGCGCTATCTGCGAGAATCAACCATGAGCTAGGAAGTAGACTTGGTTTTGCTTGGACTGACGATCAAATGGCCCTAGTCGAAGCCTCAGAAATAGTCGGGTATAAAGGCAAAAATCTAGTTGGCTCCCTGCTGGGGAGAATTAAAAGTAAGCACATTCCGATTGAAATCGCTGCTCAGACCACTAAAGATTCCAGCGCTTTGCTGGAAAGATATATAAACGAAAATAAGAATACTAATATCTGGTTGTTCGTAGATGACATAGACTCAACTTTCTCGGCGGATGAAATACAAAAGGCAAGAGTGTCTAGCTTTTTCTCTGCTTGTAGGTCATTGGCCCGCGATTGTAAAGGGTTGAATATTAGAGCGAGTGTACGAACTGACGTGTGGACGACCATCCGTTATAACGAAGACCTCGATAAATGCGAACAGTATATAATAGATATAAGCTGGAGCAGAACCGAGCTAGAAAAAATCATATCCAAGAAAATCTTATCCTATGTTAATCGATACCATAGAAATGAGGTTACTAAGCATTGGGATGTTGAAAGCTCTTCAGATAGGGAACGTCTTATAAATCTAGTATTTATGGACAAAATGCGTTGGTCTGGGAGTCGTGTACCTCCTTTTACACCTATTCGTATATTAGGTGCTAAGCGCCCCCGATGGATGAGCCAACTTTGCAGATTGTCCGCAGAAGCTGCCGCAGATAGAGATATGAAAAAAGCCGGAATTCAAGATATTAATAATATCTTGAGTGATTTTGGTCGTCTAAGGGTGAATGATATTTATAAAGAACATTCTCACCAGTTCAATGACCTTCAAAAACTGATTGAAACGTTTTCTAAAGGTAATAAAAGGTATCCTACAGATTCCCTCTTAGATAAAATAGAAAGTGGTTTTGTAAATAGAATTGGCTCCGAAACGGTTGGCTATATTGATGGTGAAAAATATATAAGACCACTTCAGATTGCACAACTTCTCTACAGGATTGGGTTTATTCTTCTTAGAGAGGTACCCAATCCTAGTAGCCCGCCAAGATTTGTCGATTTTGATGAACGACCTGAATTGCTAACAGATCCATCCTTAAGCTATGCCGGCTTAGTCTGGGAGGTTCACCCATCGTACCGAGGAATTCTAGGTATCAACTAGTGCTAACAAGCGCATTTTGTCGGACTGGTTTTCCGCTGCGCTCCAAACCAGCCGCAAATGCGAGCGTTACTGATCAAATATTCTAATGCGTTTCTGTCCCAAAATATTTTAGCTTGTGCTAGTCACACAATTAACGTTCGATCGAAGAGACGATAAATATCGGTGTAAACACGTTTTTGGCCTTCGAAATCAGGGCCGAAAATGTTCCCCACATTTTTCGGCATTCCCTACATCCATGTAGGTCAGATTATTTGGTAGAGCCCACAGGGAAGTGCTCGAACAACCTCCCTGTTTAAAGGCCAGTTCGGCATCCATGCCTCTCGTTCGTTAGCATGAAGCTGTGCTTCACTCACCGTGCCAAAAACGTGTTTGCACAAAAGGTCGTTCCTTAATTTACAAACGGTAAAACCGACAGCCCAGGATTAGCCTTCGCTTCGACTGCGTCGATACTTAGGCAGGTCATCGGCAATCTCTAGCCAGTCGGGCTGATTGTCTGTGTAGATGTGGTATCTGGGCGCCACGGCGTTTGCATCGTCTAGGGTAGCGATGCTCAGGCTGTAGTAATCGGGGTAATCTGTGCTGCGGTAGCTGATGCTGGTGCCACAATGCTCGCAAAAGCCGCGGCGTATGGTGTCTGACGAGGCATATTCCTTGGGCGACCCCTTGAGCCAAGTGACTTGGTCGGCCTTAAAATCCATCCAGCAGACGGCCATGGCGCCAGTACTCTTCTGGCATTGGCTGCAATGGCAGTAGTCGCTGTCGAAGGGCGCGGCCGATACCTTGTAACGCAGCGCGCCGCACAGGCAACCGCCTTGTGATTGTTCTGCTGTTTTCATCTAAATTGCCGCCTAACTTTAGAATCTATCCTTAAGATTGATACCTTAACGCTATCTGTGAGTCTTTAGTTTCTTGGGTAGATCTCAAGAATGGGAAACTTGTGCTCTCCAAAAGCTAAGGTAATCGAGAGTATCTCGTTGGCTAAAAATCTTGTTTTAAAGATGTGAGGCGCTAGTCTCTCACCATTAGCAAACAGTGCCATTAGCTGGTTCTGGTTTAACGTACGTTGGCCGGATGCTAAGTTTTCAACGGTTATTACCGCCCAGCGTTCACCTGCTTCATTACTCATTAGCACGCTATTGAGTACCTTAAAATCACTGATATCAGGTTGAATATTATTTTCGTTGGGAAATGAGGATTGGAAGCTACCGGATACGCTGCGATCGACGGTTAACACATCGTCGACCGCCATTGCCATGCCTGAACTTAATAGGCCGATTGTGAGCATAATGAATTTCAACATAGTGTCCTCTGTTATTGGCTTCTTTGATTCAGTCGTTTTAGGAATATTGTGTTATTTAACCTCGAGATCGAAGACAACCGTTATGGAGGCGGAGAAGCTAATGGTGACTTGTAAATATCGCCCTGGAGTTAAATCGTCGGGATCAATTCTGGAACCTGTTACCGAGATACGTTCGACGTTACTGTATGCACTATATCCGTATCGGCTAGAGTCGCTGCTTGAATTGATGCTGTAAATTTTTCCTAACTCAGCGCCGAAGGCGTTGGCTAATGAGGTCGCCTTAGTTTTTGCATCTTCAACGGCTATTACAGTTGCTTGTTTTTTGTATTCTTGTGATCGCATAGATAAGAGTTCTATATCTTCGATTTCATTGATACCGACGCCGAGAGCGAAGTCGATAAATCCGTTCATCTGTTGCAGATCATTAAGGGTAACTTTTAATGTTCGAGTCGCTACATAGCCTGCGATAACCTCTGAACCTTCGTCGGTATAGTTCACATGGGGCTCTGTGAGTAGATTAGAGGCTGAGATCTTATCCTCGCTAACATTGAAATCGTCTAAGCCTTTAAGCAGTGCGTTGACCCGTTGATCAACTTCTTTCTTCGCGGTGAGGGCATTTTTTTGGATGCTCTTCACTTCAAAGGTGATTCTTGCCATATCAGGTTTAGTGACAATTTTCCCTGAACCATGAGCAACAATATGTCGGTGGTCGGGAAGGCCAGAGTTGGCCAGCGTGAAAAGAGGCAGAAGATACAAGAGTGCGAAGGCGATGTATTTCATAGTAAAAGTCCATTTAAAAAAGCGGAACGCAATTGTGTTCTTCACTCATTGATGAGTAGACCAATGAGTTAATAATCCCGATAAAGAATTACAATACAGCGATTTAACCTAAGATGTAAATGTTAGGTGTGGACTTTCGATTGAGACTAGATGCTTAAGTTGAGACGGGTCTAAATAAAACTGGGGCGCAGCTGTTTCTGCCCCCAGATGACTCTTTAACTAGTGATTTGCAGGCGTGCCCTGGCTCGGTCTGCGGCGTCTGCGGCGGCGTGCTGGGGCGTTACCGTCCCTGTGCTCCTGCTTGCCTTGGTTTTGCGCTTGATTTTGCGCTTGTTGACCTTCGCTAGCAGGCTTGCTCGTACCAGTACCTGCGCCTGTTCGGCGACGGCCCTGACCCTCTTTGTTGCCCTGAGCTTGCTCACCGCGGCGAGGCTGACCTGCCTTGTCTGCCCCTTGGCCGTTGCCTGAGCGATTGCCGCTGCGTTGGCCATTGCGTTGGCTGTTGCTTTTAGGCTTAGGATTACGTGGCCCCTTGTGCTGACCATGGCGCTTTGGCGTCAGATCTGTCTCGGGTAGCGTGTGGCTCGGCTCTAGGCCCTCTACCAGGGTGCGCGGTAGGTTCTTGCCGATCAGGCGCTCGATATCGGCCAGCAGCTTGGCTTCTTCGTCGCTCACCAGGGAGATTGCCTTACCATCGGCACCAGCGCGGCCGGTGCGACCGATTCTGTGCACATAATCTTCGGGCACGTTTGGCAGGTCGAAATTGACGACTTGAGGCAGCTGGTCGATATCCAGGCCGCGGGCGGCGATGTCGGTTGCCACCAGTACTCGTACCTCGCCCGACTTGAAGTTGGCCAGTGCCTTAGTGCGGGCCCCTTGACTCTTGTTGCCGTGGATGGCCGCGGCGGTGATCCCCTTGGCGTCCAGGGCCTTGGCCAAGCGGTTGGCACCATGCTTGGTACGGCTAAATACCAGCACCTGCTGCCAGTCACCCTGCTGGATGAGTTTTACCAGCGCCGCCGACTTCTTGCTCTTGTCTACCGGACAGATCAGCTGGGCGACTGTGTTGGCCGTGCTGTTGCGCGGAGTGACCGAGACCTCTACCGGGTTGTGTACCAGCCCCTTGGCCAGGGTGCGGATCTCATCGGAGAAGGTGGCGGAGAACATCAGGTTCTGCCGCTTGGGCGGTAAGATGGCAAGGATCTTCTTGATGTCGTGAATGAAGCCCATATCCAGCATGCGATCGGCCTCATCCAGTACCAGGATCTCCAGCTGGCTGAAGCTGAGTGCCTGTTGCTGATAGAGATCCAGTAATCGACCCGGGGTCGCCACCAGAATATCGACACCACGCTGAAGACGGCTGATCTGAGGTCCTATGCCGACACCACCGAAGACCACGGCGCTGCGCAGCGGCAGGTGCTTACCATAGGTGGTGACACTCTCGGCGACCTGAGCGGCCAGCTCGCGGGTTGGGGTCAGCACCAGAGCGCGTACCTGCTTGTTGCGGGCGCGAGGGCCCTGGCTGAGCAGCTCCAGCAGCGGCAGGGTGAAGCCCGCCGTCTTGCCCGTCCCGGTTTGCGCCGCCGCCATCACGTCTTTGCCAGACAATACCGCAGGGATAGCCTGAGCCTGAATGGGCGAAGGGGTCTGATAACCTTTATCTGTGACGGCCGTTAAAATGGGGGCGGATAAACCTAGGGAGGAAAAACTCATAGAGGGATCTCTTGGGCGACGATGGCGCATAATTGGGTGCCAGCGGGCTGGCGGGCGTGCAGCTTACATTAAGCGATAGCAAAGTGCTATCGAATTCGCCAGTTATGCTTAGCTGAAAGGGGCAACTTTTTCGCAAATTGTGCGCGCTAATGATTGAGTTTTATCCAGAGGAGACTACAATAGCCGCCTTTCTGACGACAGCGGTATATTGGACCGCTGTTTCCCTCAATGAGCGGCAAGTTTGCACTCGAAGATCGAATTAGGAAATTAACATGGCACAAAACAAGAAATACGGTCTTCGCGTGAGCGAAGCCGAAGGCAGCTGGACTGCTGAAGTCACCCGTCGTATGACGGCGCGTAAGATAGGCGTTACCAAGGCAAAATCCGGTTTTGCCAGCGAAGCCGAGGCGACCGCCTGGGGCGAAGAGACCCTTAAAGGCATAGTCGACAACCTGATGGTGCGTAACGAGCGCCGCGCCAAGCAACGCACCGAGCGCAACGAGGCCGCAGCGGCTAAAGAAGCCGCCGCCGAGAAATGGCGCGCCGAGCGTGACGCCGCAGGCGACAGCGATTTCGATGACGACGACTTCGACGAAGACGACGAGTAACGGGACGAAGACGACGAGTCATCGCGAATTCATCTGATAAAAAAGCCCAGCATCTGCTGGGCTTTTTGCGTTAGGTGGAGAGGGATTAGCTGATGTAGCTCTGACCCGCGTAGATCACAAAGTGCCTCAGGGCCAACACCCCGGTGAGGCTACAGCAGGCCACGGCGATCATCACGCCCTTGCTGTGGCGGGTCTGTGATGGCATCAGCATGGTCAGCAGCGGGATGGCAAAGCCGATACCGACAACGCCGACCCAGAATACACTGGCCCAGACACCCGTGGTGATCGATACCAGTGCCGCCGCGGCCGCACCGCCCTTGAAGTAAAGCGCGCAGAACAGCATGAAGAGGAACATCAGCTCGCTCAGCATCACCGGCAGCTCCAGGCCATGCATCTTGCTCAGGTTGGCGTCATGGGGATGGGTGTTAAACATCAGCAGCGCGCCGATGGCGTTGGCCGCCGCCCCGGCTGACAGGCCAGACACCAGGAAGAGCGCAGGCAGTACCGCCGTGTTCAGCATTGGGTAGGCGTTCATCGCCGAGATGAGGAAGCCGGTGTAAGCGCCCACACCTATCGCCAATACAAATAGCACGACCTCGATCGCCTTTCTCATCGGCACCAGGGCATCGGCCAATGGCACCAGGAAGCCCAGATTCCACTGGCTCAGCTCGTCTCTCAGCACTATCAGTGAATAGGCGATGCCGATTGGTGAGTAGAGCAGCAGCGCCAGCACACCGATAGACATGACAGAGCTGAAGTTGTAGTTGACCAGGATCAGCCAGAAATCAAACGGCTTGGTTAAGTCAAACACCAGACAGGCCAGGCCTATGATGATCGCCAGCGGACTGATGATCGCCGCCGCCTTGAGAATGGCGCTCTCTAGCGCCTTCTCCTTGCTGTACCAGCGCAGTCCTATGCCGATAAGAATCGAGCCTGCCGAGAGGCCGGCCATAAACAGATAGACTGCGATTACCCAGTTCCAGGTGACTGGATCATATTGCGCCATATCGCCCCAGGTATTGTTCATGACTGTATCCCCCCGCGTTTAGTTGGAATGCGATAGACCCTGGGCTTAGTCCCCAGGTGGGTCTTCTCCTGATAGGTCGCTTTGGTGTTGATGAGTTTGGCCACCTCGCTGCTCGGATCGTTGGCATCGCCAAAGGTCAGCGCATCGGTTGGGCACACAGTGACACAGGCGGGCAGTTCGCCCCGCGCCAGACGGGTGTCCTTACAGAAGTTACACTTGTCGGCCGCCTTGGTTTCCGGGTTGATGAAGCGCACCTTGTAGGGGCAGGCTGCCACACAGTACATACAGCCGACGCACTTGTCTTCCTTGATGGAGACCAGGCCGTCCTCGCCCACATAGGCAGCACCGGTGGGGCACACGGTAACGCAGGGCGCGTTTTCACACTGCTGACAGGAGACACGGTTATATTTAAAGTGCAGGTGCGGGGCATCGCCGAACGGGCCTTCGACCCGCACTTGCAGACGGGTAACTCCCTCGGGAGTACCGTTTTCGCTGCGACAGGCGACGCTACAGGCCTGACAGCCGATGCAGCGATTCTCGTCGTGCACCATTACATATCTTTTACTCATACTGGACTCCTATTAGATCTTCGCTAGCGTGATGCCAGTAGTGTGGATATTCATGCCGCAGACGGGTGCGGTCGCGTTGGGCAGCAGGTTGCCGCAGTGAACGCCCTTGCCGGTCGCTCTGGCGAGCTCTTTGTTTTTCGAGCCAAAGCCCATGTAGGCGAACACTGTATCCTGGCGAATCCCCGGGGTGACCAGTGCGGTACCCTCTTCGCTACCTACGCTGCTGGTGAGGCGGATCTTATCGCCGCTATTGATGCCGAGGCGTCCTGCGGTAACTGGGTGGATCCATACGCCGTTGTCAGACATCAGGTTGGCCAGCATAGGCACGTTGTGGGTGGCACCATTGGTGTGCACCGCGACCTTGCCCTGGATAAAGTAGAGCTCGTTATCTTGCTTGAGCTTGACCTCGCGGTACTTGATCACCCCGCGACCGGCGGCCATCTTCTCGACCTTGTCAGAGCTGAGTTCTATCTTGCCGCTCGGAGTCTTGAAGCTCATGGCGCTGGCGTAGGTGCCATCTTCGTCGGTGGGCTTGGCGTTAGGGTATTGTTTGACGAATGCCGCCACCATGGCCGGTTCGCGCAGCATCAGTGGCTTGCCGTAGCTGACATAGCCCTTCTGCTTGATCTCGTCATAGCGCGCCATGTCGCGATCCAGCTGTAGTAGTTGCAGGCTCTCCATGTTTTCCCATGGGAAGTATTGCTCCAGCCCCATCTCGTGGCCCAGCTCCTTGAAGATCTGCCAGCTTGGCTTGGTGTCGCCTATGGTCTCCACCACACGTTGGCGCACATAGTAGGCCGGGCTCTTACCCGACTTGTCGGCGATCTCTTCATCCCGCTCCAGATAGGTGGACTCGGGCAGTATGATGTCGGCATAGGCGGCGGTTTCGCTGATGTAGACGTCGCAGCTGACCACAAAGTCCAGTTTCTTCAGGGTCTCGACGACCTTGGCCCTGTCGGTCATGGTCTGCATCGGGTTGGTGCGGCTCATCACCCAGGCGTGCAGCTGGTAAGGCTTGGCGTCTAGGGTGGCATCGAGAATGGTTTGATAGATACCGCCGGATGACCACATCATGGCGTACTGCTCATCCACCTGGTCGATACGTTTGGCCTGGGGCTTAGGCATGCCTTCGACGCCTGGCTTGCCCAGGCCTGGGGCGACCTTGTCACCGGCAAACTTGTTGTAGGTCTTGGCCTTCTTACCCAGGTAGAGGCCGCCCTTGCGCTCTATGTTGCCGATCAACACGTTGGCGGCAAACAGGGCGCGGCGCATCTCGAACTCTTCCGGGGTGAAGGTGGCGCGGTGACCAAAATCCACTACGGCATGGGGCGCCTTGGCGGCGAACTCATGGGCGATGCGGCGGATGTCCTTGGCGGGTACGTCGCTGATCCCCTCGGCCCATTCTGGGGTATAGGCTTTGACTTCCTTGGCGAAGGCTTCGAAGCCCTCTACGTGACGCTCGATGAAGGCCTGATCGTAGAGGTTGTCGTAGATCAGTACGTGACACAGGGCCAGGGCGACGGTGACATCCGTGCCCGGACGTATGGCAAACCACTCGTCGGCCTTGTCGGCGACTACTGAGAAGCGCGGCTCGAACACCACCAACTTGGCGCCCTTGCTCATCTGCGCCTTCATCAGGCCACGGGTCTCGGACATGTTGATCCCTTCATAGAGATTGTGACCGAAGTTGATGATGTACTTGGAGTTGCCTAAGTCGCGCTTCACCTTAGTGCCAAACATCGCCTTGGCGGCGATCACATAGCCGCCGGGGCAGGTGGAGGCGTGGGTGAAGGTGTTGGGTGAGCCAAAGGCCTTACCCAGATGGAACAGGTGTCCCGACAATGAGCCGGACTTGGAGGAGAAGGCCACGGCCTCGGGGCCATGTTGTTGCTTGATGGTGTTGAGCTTGTTGGCGATGGTCTTGTAGGCCTCTTGCCAGCGATCTCTTCCCACTTGCCTTCGCCGCGCTCGCCCACCCGGCGTAGCGGTTTCACGATACGCTGGGGATCGTACAGCAGGCTGTGGCCGGCGCCGCCGCGGGCGCAGACCTTGCCGCCGAAGGACTTGGCGGCGCTGTTGCCTTGGATAAACACATTCTTGCCATCGACCACTCGCGCCGAGATGGGGCAACGTGTCGAGCACATCTCACATATGCTGGCGACTTCCTTGCCCACTCCCTGCAGGGGCTTCTGCTCCAGCGCTGCCAGCGAGCCGGGCAATAATGTTGCCAGTGCACAGCTTGCTCCCCCTGCACCGGCTCCCTTAATAAACGTTCGTCTATCAAGCTCTATCATGGTTTCCTCCTTCATCTGCATCGGCAGATGAAATCACACACTGTTATTGGTTTTTGTTCCCTCCCGCAGGAGGTCTGAGTCCATTGTTAACCCCCATAGAAATCAGGGGTATTGTGGTAAACCACATAGGCGGGGCAGGCGTGATCTGGCGCAGTTTTTTTGGTCTAAGATGTGAAAAAAATGTGACCTCGATTCACAGGGGATCGTGAAGGATTTTAGGGGCTAAGGCTCTAGGTTTAGGCCTGGTGGGACGGGGTGGCCCCGCAACAAAGGCAGGTCTTAATTCGCTCTAGTTATCTGTTTTTATTGCAGGTTTGTTGTTAAATCTGGCTGTATTTGGCCAGCTCGGCCAGGTTATGCACCTTGAGCTTCTTCATCACGTTGGATCTGTGCACCTCTATGGTACGCAGCGACAGAAACAGCGCCTCGGAGAGCTGTTTATTGGTCTTGCCCTGGATAAGCAGCTCCAGCACCTGATGCTCGCGCTCGCTCAGGGTCGCCAGATTCTGGCTGAGCTGCAACGCCTCGAAGGCTTTCTGGCTGTGAGCCATGCTCTTGTCGATGGCCGTCGCCAGCGCCTGGCCCGATACCGGCTTTTGAAAGAAGTCGCAGGCGCCCAGACGAAAGGCGTTGACCGCCATGGGCAGGTCGCCGTGGCCGGTGAGAAAGATGATCCCCAGTGGGCTCTGCTGGGCCAATAACTCCTGTTGCAGCGCCTGGCCGCTGATGGCCGGCATACGGCTGTCGAGGATGACGCAGCCCGGCTGGCTCAGATCCACCTCAGCTAAGAAGCGCATGCCCGAGACGAAGGTGGTGAGCCGGTAGCCAAACTGTTGCAGCATAAAGCTGAGGGAGTCGAGGACGGCTTCGTCATCGTCCACCAGATAGAGGGGCAAGTTTTGCGACATGGAGCCTCCGGAGTCAATTATGGTTAGCCTACCCCTTGCAACCTGGGCAGGCAAAGCAGGCGCCCGGGCCTTTGAGGCAGATCACTAAATGATAATTATCTGATGGAGGGCAGACGGGGAGTTTGCACCGCCTCACATCAAATCGCCCCCTTCTTGCCTAGAGTAGGGCTTGGATTTGGTGATTGGGCGATCGATGAAAAGGCACTTAGGTAAATGGTTACTATCTTGTCTGCGCACAGCATGGCTGAGCCTGTTTGTGCCCTGGCTGTTACTTAGCCTGAGTGCCAGCGCCGAAGAGGTTAAGCAAGATCGCACGGATCTTATCTATCTCAGGGTCGGGGTGCTGGCCAACCACGGGGTACAGAAGGGAATAGAGCGCTGGCAACCCATGATGGATTATCTGTCGGAGCAGGTGCCCGGCACCCACTTCGAGGTGGTGCCGGTAGATTTCGACGAGATGAGCCGTCAGCTGCTGGCCCATGAGATCCAGTTTATCGTCACCAACCCAGGACAATACCTTAACCTCAGCAGCAACTTTCCGCTTTCCTGGTTGGCGACCATGAAGAGCCATATGCATGGCGGGGCGACCTTCGCCATCGGCTCCACCATTATTGTGCGCGCCGACAGTGAGATCTATACCCTCAAAGATCTCGAGGGTAAACACTTAGTCGCCAGCGATCCCCAGGCCTTGGGGGGCTATCAGGCTGCTATCGGCCTGCTGCATAAGATGGGCTATAACCCGGAAAACTACTTTGGCTCGCTGCGGTTCCTGGGCTTTCCGCTGGAGCCCATCGTCTATCAGGTGCGTGACGGCACGGTCGATGCGGCCATCACCCCCTTCTGCACCCTGGAGGAGATGGTGCAGGACGGCCTGGTGAAGAAGGAAGATTTCAGGGTGATCCATCCCACCTTGCCACCCGGATACGACTGCCTGGTGAGCACTCAGCTCTATCCCAACTGGTCCTTTGCCGCCGCCGACATAGTGCCGCCCACTATTACCCAGAAGATCACCCAGGCGCTCTATGCCCTGGAGCCGGATCATCCCGCCGCCATTCAGGCCAAGACCCTCGGCTGGACCGCGCCCATCAGCCAGCTCAAGGTGATCAAGCTGTTTAAGGAGCTGCAACTCAAGGCGCCGGCGCCGCCGCTGCACTATACGGTGCTGAAATGGATGGAGAAGAATAAGGAGTGGGGCCTGACGCTGCTAATGCTGTTTCTGGTGTCCACCGTCTATCATCTCTGGCTGGAGTATAAGTTCAGGCAGAAGAGCGACTTTCTAATAGATACCGAGCGGCAGCTCAAAGACAAGGCGCTGCAGGTGGAGCGGATGAAGAGTGCGGCGATCCTCGGCGAGATAGGCTCGGGGCTGGCCCATGAGCTAAACCAGCCCATCGCCGCCATCACCCAGTACAGCGAGGGTGGCATGATGCAGCTCAACCGCCACGGCGATGCCGACTCAGATCTGTATGAGCTGCTGGCCAAGATCAACGCCCAGTCGGCTCGGGCCGGCGCCGTGGTGCATCGTATCCGCGGCCTGCTCAAGCGGCGCAAATCCCAATATGAGGAGCTGGCGCTCGACGAGGTAGTCGCCAACACCCTCGCGCTGTTTCGCCGCGAGTTTCAGCAGCAGGGCATAGTGCTCACCCGGGAGGTGCGGGGCGAACCCTATTCGCTGCTTGGGGACGAGGTCGGGCTGAGTCAGGTGCTGGTTAATCTTATCAAGAACAGCCTGGATGCCATGAGCGAGATGCCGCCCGAGCGGGACAAGCGTCTGCTGCTCACCCTAGAATATGGTGAGCGCCAGGCGAGTATCAGCCTGGTGGATAATGGCCCCGGTCTCAAGGGCAAGGCCCAGGATCTGATGGCCTCTTTCTACTCCACCAAGGACGACGGCCTGGGACTCGGGCTCGCCATCTGCTGCGACGTGATGCGCCAGCACAAGGGGGAGTTTAGCATAGGCAACTGCTGTGACAGTGCCGATATGCCCTGGCAGGAAGGATGCGTGGTGAGGATCACTTTACCCAAAGTGGTTGGGGGTTGTGAGAGGGGAAGTTAGCGGGTTGGGGCTAATCGGCAAATTAGCCTTGTTGCTGGCAGCATCGGCAAATTAACCTTGTTGCTGGCTGCATCGGGATTTAGCTACTTTGTCGTAGCGTTAGCCACTATTGTTATTTATCACCTGCCGTGGGCTTTCGTGCAGATACATCTGCACCCGGTTATTTCATCTCTTCTATTTGGCACGAGTAGCGTTTGGTGGCATGTTTACCTGTTGAGTGAGTTTGAAGGTCGACCCTTCATGGCTACTAACGCCTGCCCGGCGGGGGATGTGCAAGCACTCTTTTGGCACGGTGAGTGAAGCGCAGCTTCTAGCTCACGAAGGAGAGGCATGGATGCCGAACTGGCTGTTAAACAGGGATGTTGTTTGAGCACTTCCATGTGGGCTTCACGGCGGTACTGACCTACATGGATGTAAGGAATGCCAAAAAATGTAGGGAACATTTTTGGCCATGCCGCCGAGAGCCAAAAGCGTGCTTACACTCGTATCCAAGGTCTCTTCGATTTGGCTGCATTTGGTGCGAGCAGCGAATCTAAAGGCCGGGTTATCTTTGCTCTAAAGTGTGCTGCCCTTAGAATGAAGGTTTGGCATTTCTATAGTTTGCTTGGTTGGCATCTGGCGACATGCTCAATTATTAAGTGAGTTGAAGGTCGTACCTTCATCGCTACCTAACGCCTGCCCGGCGGGGGATGTGCAGATACGCCTGTGACACGCTGTGCGCCGTCCCTGGCCGCTCTACGGTTTCATCCCTGAAACCGAAGGTCACAGTCGTATCTACACTGGGTATCTAACGTCTCTTCGATTTAACGGTATTTTTAAGGTTCTAAGAACAAGCTTTCTCGCTTTGGAACGGCTCACTTTCTCCTTGTAATGCAAGTTTGTCATTGCTATAAGTTTCAGCTGGTTACAAAAAATGACGCAATGTATATTCGGTGGTGAATCATATAGGTACATTATCGCTGATAGGCGTTAGCTTTCTTTCGAGTATGGAGAACGATGGTAGGATACAGATGGACATGTCAGGCCTGTGAGGCAGGCAATGAGCCAAATTTGGATAAGTGTGAATTTTGCGGCTGTCCTGCGAATGCAGGGAGTGAAGACATTGAAAAACACACGAGTCCTGAGGGCTTTAAGAAAAGGAAAGCAAAAGAGCAATACTCGAATTCATTGTTTATTTACTTTTTTATCCCTTTTTTTGCCGCTATCCATGCTGTAAATGGAAGGTATGAAACCTTACTTCTTCTTTTGGGGATAACGGCAGCTTTTAGTTATAAAAACATTAAGTTAATTACTCATATCTGGAATGATGATTGGGCTAGAACTAGTCTAATCACGATATCGAGTTTATTCTTGGCATCCATACTGATTAGGATCTTTCTCATTCCAGATAATAGTGATTTAGTGTGGTGGTCGGCCTTGTTTCATTTTCTATTGATACCGTTCTCATCTTACTATTTTTTTAAAAGTAAAAATGGCAAAAGAGTTTTTAGTGAGTACTACTCGAAAGCTAACAAGGTTGTAAACGCGGACAAATAACAGTTGGCTTTGTTCGTACCTCACAAAATTTTAGCCAACTATTATTAGCCGGTTACAAAGGCGTTACTGATTAAATACTCTAACGCGTTTCTGTCCAAAAATGTTTTAGAGCTAGGCTGTCCAGTAACGCTAAATCGAAGAGACGATAGATACTGGTGTAAACACGTTTTTGGCCTTCGAAATCAGGGATGATTTCGTAGAGCCCACAGGGACGTGCTTGCGGCGTGCCAAAAACATGTTTGCACATGAGCCCACCGCAGGTGATAGGTTGCCATGAAGGTGCGACCTTCAAAGAGGTCTACAAGTACCAAAGTTCTTTGCTGTTAAATTTACACATATTATTGGGTTACTTGAAATGGGTCGATAATCCTCGCCTAGAAAAGGCAACATCTCCATGAATCCCACCCCAAAATCAAAACTCGATAAAAACTGAGTTCCCGGTTTTTTTGATCTAGCTCAATTTTTGTGAGCCTACTAACAAATCCCCACCCATTGGTTTATTCCTGGGGGAGAGCCTGCGATACTCAGGCCATCGACTCGTATCCCTTGCCTTAAATTGTGCGGAGCTCAATGGACAAGACTCTCGAAAAAGCCCTGGGACGCTGGCTCAAGAGCCAGAAATCGGCCTGTGGCGTCTACCTGAACCTGACCGTGTTATTTGGTGTGCTGACCGGCTTCGCCCTGGTGGCTCAGGCCTATCTGCTGGCGAGCATGCTCCATGGTCTGATCATCGAAAATCTGCCGCGAGCGGCGTTTACAAATGAGTTTATCGCCTTGGTGGCGGTGATCGTGCTGCGCGCACTGTTGGCCTATGGCCGCGAGCGGATCAGCTTCAGGGCGGGGATGTTGCTGCGCAGCCATATTCGCCAGAGTGTGCTCGACAAGCTGGTGGAGCTGGGACCTGTCTTTATCAAGGGGCGTCCGGCGGGGAGCTGGGCCAGCATAGTGCTAGAACAGGTGGAAGACCTTCACGATTTCTATGCTAAATACCTGCCGCAGATGATGCTGGCGGGCTTTATTCCCCTGACGATATTGGCCGTGGTGTTTCCCATAAACTGGGCGGCGGGCATCATCTTGCTGGGCACCGCGCCGCTGATCCCCCTGTTTATGATCCTGGTGGGCATGGGCGCCGCCGATGCCAACCGTAAGAACTTCGGCGCCCTGTCGCGCCTGAGCGGTCACTTCATGGACAGGCTGAGGGGCATGAGCACCCTGCGGCTGTTTAACGTGGGTGAGCGGGAACAAAGCGCGATCGAGACCGCCTCGGAGGAGTTTCGCAGCCGCACCATGGCGGTGCTGCGCATGGCGTTTTTAAGCTCGGCGGTGCTTGAGTTCTTCGCCGCCGTGTCTATCGCCGTGCTGGCGGTCTATTTCGGATTCAGCTTTCTCGATCACCTCGACTTCGGTCACTACGGCGCCGGCATGACGTTATTTATCGGTCTGTTTGTGCTGATCCTGGCGCCCGAGTTCTATCAGCCCCTGCGGGACATGGGCACTCACTATCATGCCAAGGCGCAGGCCATAGGCGCTGCCGAGGCCTTGATGGCGCTATTGAACCATCAAGAGGATAAGCCCGTTGAGGCGAGTCGCGTGCCCTTTAGCAGCGAGGCGCCACTTAGCATCAAGTTACAAGAGGTGGAGGTATTAAGCCCGGACGGTCAGGTGCTACTGGGGCCGTTAACGGCCGAGCTGACCAGTGGCGAGCAGCTCGCCATCGTCGGGCCGAGCGGTGCGGGCAAGACCAGCCTGCTCAACATGTTACTGGGCTTCCTTGATTATCGCGGCAGCGTGCTGGTCAATGGCCAGGAGTTAAGCAGCCTGGAGCGGGGCAGCTATCGTACTCATCTGGCCTGGCTTGGGCAGGAGCCACAGCTGTTTCACGGCAGCATACGCGACAACGTCGCCATGGGTAAGCCATTGAGCGATGAGCATATCTTTAGCCTGCTGGACAGGGCGCACATAGGCGAGTTTGTCAGGACACAGCCTCTAGGGCTGGCGCATCCCATCGGCGAGCAGAGCAGCGGTGTCTCCGTGGGTCAGGCCCAGCGTCTCTGCCTGGCGAGGGCCTTGGGGCAATCGGCTAAATTGTTCGTGCTCGACGAGCCGACCGCCAGCCTGGACAGCCACAGCGAGGCAGCCGTGATGCAGGCGCTGAAGGATGCGCGTCAGGGGGCCACCAGTGTGCTGGTGACCCATCGTCTGGATGCCCTCGAGGACGTGGATAAGATCTGGGTGCTGGACGGCGGCAGGCTGGTGCAGCAGGGGGATTATCGCACCCTGATGGACCAGCCCGGACTGTTTCGCGACCTGTGTCATCGGCGGGAGGAGGCGTAATGAAACATCTGCTGCCCTTTATCAAGCTGTTTAGACGCCAGTGGCTGATGATGCTGGTGGGGCTGGTGCTGAGCCTGACCACCCTGGCGGCGGGAATAGGCCTGCTGTCGCTGTCGGGCTGGTTCCTGTCTGCCACAGCGGTCGCCGGCCTGAGCGTGGTGACCGCCCAGGCCTTTAACTATTTTACCCCGGCCGGTGGGGTGCGTTTCCTCTCTATCGCCCGCACCGCCAGCCGTTATGGCGAGCGTTTGGCCACCCACGAGGCCACCTTCCGCCTGCTGACGCAGCTGCGCACCTGGGCCTGGGGCAAGCTGATGCCATTGAGCGCCAAGGATCTGAGCCATCTGCGCGGTGGCGATCTGCTCAATCGTCTGGTGAGCGACATAGACACTCTGGACCATCTCTATCTGAGGCTGATAACGCCGCTGCTCGCCTCGCTGTTGATGATTGCCGCCCTGTATGGCTTCCTCGCCTGGTTCGATAGCGAGCTGGCGCTGACCCTGTGCGGCGTGCTCTTGAGCCTCTGGTTTGTGCTGCCCCTGGTGTTTTATCGCCTGGGACACAGACCGGGCATCGCCCAGCTGGAGAGCCGACGTCAGTATCGGGTGCTGCTGCTGGAATATCTGCAGGGGCAGGCGGAGCTGACCCTGTTTAGCGCCGAGAAGGCCTTTAGGGCCGAGCTAGACAATGCCCAGGCACGGCTGTTTGCCAGTCAGGCCACCATGACGGCGGTGACGGCCCTGAGCCAGGCGCTATTGATTCTGAGCCATGGCCTGGCCTTGGTACTGCTCTGTTACCTCGCCGCCGATGGAGTGGGCGATAGCGTGCCGCCCGGGCCGCTGCTGGCGCTGGTGGTGTTTATGACGCTGGCCTGTATTGAGATGCTGATGCCGCTGGCAGGCGCCTTTCAGCACCTGTCGGCCTGCGTGCAGGCGGCCGAGCGGGTGAGCGATATTACCGAGCGTCGCCCGAGCATCACCTTTGGTGACGATAGTCAGCTGGCGGTGAGTCGCGGCGAGCTGGTCATCACGGATGTGAGCTTTGGTTATCAGCCAGGTCAGAAGGTGCTCGATGGCCTGAGCCTGACGCTGAAGCCGGGCGAGAAGCTGGCGCTGCTGGGGCAGACGGGCTGCGGCAAGTCGAGCCTGCTGTCGCTCATTACCCGGGAGTGGACGCCCGATGCGGGGGCTCTCTTGCTCGATGGCCGCCCAATCGAAGATTACAGCGAACAGGCGCTGCGCCAGGCCATGACGGTCGTGAGCCAGCGCATCTATCTGTTTGCCGGCACATTGCGCGACAACCTGACCCTGGCGCAATTTGAGCAGGCGCCGTCACAGGGGAGCCGCAGCGAACGCAAGGCATGGCGTGAGGCTAATGATGCCAAGCTTATCGCCGTGCTGGAGCGCGTCGGGCTGGGGGCTTTAACTCAGGGCGACAAGCCGCTGGATAACTGGATAGGCGAGGGGGGCAGGCAGCTCTCCGGCGGTGAGCGCCGCCGTATCGGCGTGGCCAGGGCGTTGCTGCGCGATGCGCCCCTACTGCTGCTCGACGAGCCTACCGAGGGGCTGGATCAACGCACCGAGCGGGAGATCATGGCGCTGCTGCTGGACTTTGCCAGGGATAAGACCATGGTGATGATCAGCCACCGTCTGACGGCCATGGATAAGATGGACAGCATCCACCTGATGGAGGCGGGTAAGATCCGCACCAGTGGTACACACCAAAATCTGCTGGCCCAGGATGCTCACTATGCCAGCCTGAACCGGGTATTGAGCTAGTTGTCTCTTAATTCTTAGTCCTTAGTTCTTTTAGCCCTTGTGACGGATAATAAAAAAGCCAGTGGAGATCCACTGGCTTTTTTTGTCGAACGCTCAGACTGACGAGATTATTCGTCGCTGTCTCCCAGAGAGAGTAGGGTAGCGTTACCGCCGATGGCGGTGATGTTGTTGGTACGTGTCTTCTCGGTCACGAAACGGGTCAGGTAGTGTGGACCACCGGCCTTAGGACCCGTGCCCGACAGGCCCTGGCCGCCGAACGGCTGCACGCCAACCACGGCGCCGATCTGGTTACGGTTGATGTAGACGTTACCTACGTTCACCTTGTCGGCCACTTCTAGCGCGTGACCTTCGTTACGGCTGTGGATCCCCAGGGTCAGACCGAAACCGGTAGAGTTGATGTCGTCGATCACCTTAGGCAGATCGGCCGCCTTGTAGCGGATAACGTGCAGGATAGGACCGAAGTGTTCCTTCTCCAGTACCTTGATAGAGTCTATCTCTACCGCGGTCGGTGCCACGAAGTGACCATTTTCGGTGCCTGCCGGCAACTCTAGCTGGTTGATCAGACGACCCACCTGCTTGATATGGTCGATGTGGGCGTTCAGGTTCGCCTTGGCGGTGGCGTCGATAACCGGGCCGACATCCGTCTTCACCGAACCTGGGTTGCCTATGGTCAGCTCGTCCATGGCGCCCTTCATCACGTCGATCACGCGATCGGCGATATCTTCCTGTAGGTAGAGCACGCGCAGCGCCGAACAGCGTTGACCTGCACTGGTGAACGAAGAAGACACTACGTCGTTAACCACCTGCTCAGGCTGTGAGGTTGAGTCCACCACCATGGCGTTCTGACCACCCGTCTCGGCGATCAGCGGGATGATGGCGCCGTCGCGCTGGGCCAGGGTCAGGTTGATGCGCTTAGCGGTCACGGTAGAGCCGGTAAAGCAGACGCCGCCGATACGCTCATCGGCCGTGATGGTCGCGCCAACAGTCGCACCCGTGCCAGGCAGGAACTGCAGGGCTTCCTTAGGAATACCGGCTTCATGGGCCAGCTGCACCGCGCGGTAACCCACGATAGAGGTCTGCTCGGCAGGCTTGGCAACGACAGTGTTACCCGCCGCCAGCGCCGCAGTGACCTGACCGAGGAAGATTGCCAGCGGGAAGTTCCATGGGCTGATACAGACGAATACGCCACGTCCCTGCAGGAACAGCTCGTTCAGCTCACCCGTTGGGCCAGGCAGTAGCTCTGGCTTGCCCATCATCTTCTTGGCTTGCACCGCGTAGTAACGACAGAAGTCGACCGCCTCGCGCACCTCGTCGATGCCGTCTTGAATGCTCTTGCCCGCTTCTCGGGTACACAGAGCGATCAGCTCTTCGCGGTTCTCTTCCAGCAGATCCGCCAGCTTCTGCAGCGCGTTGGCACGCACTTCTACCGGAGTCGAGCACCAGCTGCCGAAGGCGTTGTGGGCACTGGCCAGGGCCTGTTCGATCGCCTGGTTGTTGGCGAAGGCAACCTTGCCGACAATCTGTGTGGTGTCGTATGGGCTCTTGACCTCAATGGTGTCACCGCTGAGGGTTTCGCCATCGACGATAGGGCCGGCAGACCACTGCTGGTCTTTAAACTTGTCCAGCGCGGCGAAGAAAGGCTCAGATTCTGAGATGATGTTCATGTTGATTCCCTTGGAGTTTTTACGCTCGGCGCCGAAGATGTCGATCGGCTGAACGATTTTATTGTTGGCTAGGGTTTTATAGCTTTGTAGGGTCGTCAATGGGTGGACAACCAAAGATTCGATCGGTGTCTTAGGGTCGACCAGCTTGTGCACGAACGAGGTGTTGGCGCCGTTTTCCAGCAGGCGACGCACCAGGTAAGGTAGCAGATCTTTATGGGCACCCACAGGGGCGTAGATACGAACCGTGCTGACGCCGCTCTCGGCCAGCAGGGTGTCGTACAGCTCTTCGCCCATGCCGTGCAGGCGCTGGAACTCATACAGGCGGTCGCCTGCCATGTCGGTGATGGCGGCAACGGTCTGGGCGTTGTGGCTGGCAAACTGCGGGTAGATGGCGCCGCGGGTGGCATCAGACAGCAGGTAGCGTGCACAGGCCAGGTAAGACACGTCTGTGCCCGCCTTGCGGGTAAATAGCGGGTAGCCGCCTTCGCCGGCGACCTGAGCCCATTTGAGCTCGCTGTCCCAGTAGGCCCCCTTTACCAGACGCACAGGGATCTCATCGCCCTGATCTTTGGCCAGGCGGGTGATCCAGCACAGCACAGGCAGGGCACGCTTAGAGTAGGCCTGAACCACTATGCCTAGCAGGCCCCAGCCCTTGGCGGCGTCAGAGTTATACAACTTCTGGAACAGCTTGAGTGACAGCTCGAGACGGTCAACCTCTTCGGCATCGATAGAGACGCCCACGTTGAGGCTGCGGGCTTGAGAGACCAGCTTGACCAGGGTGTCATACAGCTCGGTCATGGTTCTGTCTTCGTTGGCCACCTCATAGCGAGGGTGTAGCGCAGACAGCTTGATAGAGATGGTTGGGCGTGGCGCCTCGCTCTCATCGTACTGCTGAGCGCCCAGTGCCGCGATGGCATTGGAGTAATCCTGGTAGTATTTCTGCGCGTCTTTCATGGTCAGGGCCGCTTCGCCCAGCATGTCGTAGCTGTGGGTGTAGCCCAGCTTGCGCTTGTCGGTACTGTTCTTCAGCGCCTCTTGCACAGTGCGGCCAAGGACGAACTGCTTACCCATGATCTTCATCGCGGCGAGCATGGCCTGACGGATCACTGGCTCACCCAGGCGGTTGACCAGACGGTTCAGCAGGCTGCTTGGCTTGCCATCTATGTTCTTGTCCAGGGAGATGATCTTACCCGTAAGCATCAGGCCCCAGGTAGAGGCATTGACCAGGGTCGAGTCACTCTTGCTCAGGTGCTCGTCCCACTTGGCGCCGGAGAGCTTATCGTCGATCAGTGCATCGGCGGTGGCGGCGTCAGGGATACGCAGCAGGGCTTCGGCCAGACACATGAGGATGATCCCCTCTTGGGTCTCCAGGCTGTACTGTTGCAGGAAGGCGTCGATACCGACCATGAGTCCCTTCTTGTCGTATTGACGCACCTTGTGTACCAGGTCATGGGCACGCTTGGTAATACGTTGAATCTCTTCGTCGCTCGAGGGAACAAGCTTAATCAGTTCAGAGAGGTATTGCTCTTCGTCGACAATATAGTTGTTGGTGATCGCTGTAAATAGCTCATCTAGGGTAGCTGAGTCGTAACGACCAGTCAGAACTTCACTTGCTTTGAACATAGTAATCACTTCCACCTGGACCTAAATAGGGACAGTTTTGGCTTGAACAAAAGGTAAGTTTTCAGGCGTTTAGTATTATTTTTGTATACAATCTGGCGCCTTTCGCGCGCCGATTATACATCCAAAATGTGATGAGGGACACTCTTGTGTGGGTGAATGTGACCTTTGTTTGATCTCGTCCGGCCAGAAGGCGCGCAACGCCACTGTTTATCGGGCCTGCGGGCCTGAGACCTTGGTCAATATAATGGGGACTTTATCGGCGTTTCAGGCATAAAAAAGCCAGGGACTCGGCCCTGGCTCATGCTATTCGCTCGCGCTTGTGTCGCGGGAATTACCAGCGGTTCTTCTGGCGACGACGTGGACGCGGCAGATAGACCAGGATAACCCCGATCAGCACACCGATACCGGCGATCATGCCGCCCTGTTTCATCAGCTCGAAGCGCTCATCATTTTTCAGACGAGTCAGTTCGCGGGTGGCACTGTCGCGCTCGCTCGAGGCCTTGGCCAGGGACTCTTCGGCGTTGGCCAGCTGTGAGCGTAGCTGACGGATCAACTGAGCGCTGCTGTCGCTCTCGTTGGTGATGCTCTCAAGATCGGCCTTTACCTTGGCGAGTTCGGCCTGCACTTCGGGTAGCTGTACGCGGAAGCTCTTGCCTGAGTCCAGCATCTTGCTGTCGACCCAGCCTTCGCGGCCCTTGTGGTCGACTACCTTGGCGTAGTCGTTTTGCATCTCACCCAGGTAGGTCACCGGCTGACCGGCTTCGACGCTGCCCAGAATACGGTATTGGGTGCCCGGGCCCCCGTGAATGAAGGTGTAGACGTTATCTGAGATATAACGTGTCTGCTCTGCCGCCATCAGGGTCGATGACACTAGCATCATGGCGAGAATAGATAGGAGTCTTAACACTTTGAGTTCTCTTCAGCGAAATATTGGCACATGCTAGGGATTTAGCCACCTATTTGCAAGTGCAACATGGGAAGTGTTACCAGGAATTAATCTTTGTAGTGGGTAAGTGTGGCAGACAAGTTGCACAGAAAAGATAAGCCAAAATGGAGCGGTTAAAAGTCAGCGTAAATGGAAACAAAAAAGGAAGCCCTGAGGCTTCCTTTTACTTTTCTCATCCATAGGGCTTAGCTTAGCTAAAGATACCCTTGATCATGAAGAAGAAGATGATCGACAGACCCGCGCCCGCAGGCAGGGTTACGACCCAAGAGACCACGATGTTGCGGACCACGCCGATGTTGATGGCGGCGATACCACGGGCCATACCCACACCTAGCACGGCACCGACCAGTGTCTGCGTGGTCGAGATTGGCAGGCCAGTACCCGAGGCGATAACCACGGTAGAGGCGGCAGCCAGCTCGGCGGCAAAACCACGGCTCGGTGTCAGGTGAGTGATGTTCTTACCGATAGTCTGCATTACGCGCTTACCGAAGATAGCCAGACCCATGACGATACCGAAGGCACCCAGAGGTAGGATCCACCAAACCAGTTCAGCCTTGCTGGCGATCTCGCCACCGCTATTTACCACAGAGACCACGGCGGCTAGCGGGCCAATAGCGTTAGCGACATCGTTAGAACCGTGGGCGAACGCCATACAACAAGCGGTCACAACCATCAGAATAGCGAATACCTTTTCCACGTTGCCAAACTGCGTTTGACGATCGGCGCTCTGGCTCATCTTTAGACGTTTGATGGCAATCATGCCGCCTATGCCAACCAGGATAGCGATGAAGATAGCCAGTGAGTAGGCTTCGACGTTGCTAAAGTGCAGACCCACGTGCTTCAGACCCTTCTTGATGGTCACCAGCGACATGACGAAACCTGCCAGTGCCATGTAGAAAGGCACATAACGCTTGGCGTTTTCCAGCGGGTTGTCAGTGTTGAAGATCAACTTCTGCACGCTTTGGAAGATGGTAAAGGCGATAAAGCCTGAGATCGCCGGGGTGATGACCCATGAGCCCACGATACCCAATACCTTGCTCCAGGCGACAGAATCGGCGCTCACACCTACGGCAGCGAAACCTACGATGGCGCCAACGATAGAGTGAGTGGTCGATACCGGCCAGCCCAGTGCTGACGCCACAACCAGCCAGATACCGGCAGCCAGTAGTGCCGAGATCATGCCGTATACCAGCAGCTCAGGTGAGTCGACGAAATAGGCCGAATCTATGATCCCCTTACGGATCGTGCTGGTCACTTCCCCGCCTGCGAGGTACGCGCCGGCAAATTCGAAGATCATCGCGATGATGATCGCTTGTTTAATGGTGATCGCGTTTGAACCTACTGAGGTTCCCATAGCATTAGCGACATCGTTTGCGCCAATACCCCACGCCATTAAAAATCCAAATGCAGCCGCAATGGCGATCAGCCACGGGCCATTGGTGATTAATACATCAACCATGTTGATACCTTGATAACTTTGTTTTTAGACGCGAGCTAACATTAGCTCTAGGCGGGAACCGACACGCTCGGCAAGATCTGCCAAGTCTCCAACCCACTCAATTATCTTATAGAGGAACATCACATCCACAGGGTTTAGATCATTTTCGATGCTAAACAGCTGACGACGGATTTTGATTTGAAGATCGTCTGTGTCCTCTTCAATTTTGTCGAGTTCAACGATCATTTTAGCGACAAGATCGACTTCACGGCCTCTGAAACCTGTTTCGAGCAGGTCATCGAGTTCGTTGATGGCTTGCTTAGCCTGTGCTACTGCATCTAGGCAGCGGGTCAGGTAGGCACTGAAGGTATCTTGAATTGCTTCTGGGACAAGTAGTTGACGGCCGATGATACGACCCGAAATGTCTTTCGCCTTGTTGGCGATCTTATCTTGCTGGGTAAGTAGCTCCAGTAAGTCAGTTCTTTCAACTGGCATAAACAGGCCGCCGGGAAGCGTTAAGCGGATTTCACGCTTGAGTTCGTCTGCTTCACGTTCTGCTTGGCTGATTTGCTTACGGAGTTGAACCGCTTTGTCCCAGTCACCTGCGACAGTAGCGTCAAAAAATGGTACAAGAATCGAGGCACAATCGTGCACCTTATCGATATGATCTTGTAATGGTTTAATTGGCGATTTTGCAAACACGCCCAAAATAGAGTTTACTGGCATTGCCGTGTACCTATTTAGGTTATTCCACTGTTGGAAAATGCGGGCGCATGTTAACCCAAGCGTCCACGTATTGAAACTGCGTTTTTATATAAAAACTGACAGTTTTTATTCTAACGAGTTATATATAAACTGCAATGCGAGATACTAATGGCCGATTATGACATTAATATGACATTGTGAAATTTTCATTAAAGTATAATGACACCTTCATTACAGTTCCGAATTCTAGATTAAAAAAGTGAGCAGCTGGCGAATGGAAGCCGAGATAGAGCTAAAACTATTTTTCCCCGAAAACAAACGCGAAGCCTTGGTATCACTGCTTAACAGTCTACCCCATAGCGATGCAAAAGGCGCGGTTCATCTAAGCAACAGTTACTACGATACTCAAGATCTGCAGCTCAGACGCTGGGACATGGGGCTGCGTATTCGTGGCCGCGACGGTCAATTTGAGCAGACCATCAAGACGGCTGGCACCGTGGTGGGCGGGGTGCACTCCCGTCCCGAGTACAATATTGATATCGATCAAGCAAAGGTTAATTTGTCGCTTTTCCCGAGTGATATCTGGCCAGCAGGCGCCGATATCGGCGCGGTGCAGGCCGAGTTGGTGTCGCTGTTCGATACCGACTTTACCCGCATGAGCTGGCATATCTATCTCGACGAGAGCCTGGTCGAGGTGGCGCTGGATATCGGCAGCATAAGCGCCAACGGCCAGTGCGAGCCCATCTGCGAGCTGGAGTTTGAGTTGCTGGCGGGCGATGCCCAGGCTCTGTTGGCATTGGCCGAGCGGGTGACAGAGCAGATCCCGGCGCGGCTCGGGCGAGCCAGCAAGGCGCAGCGGGGCTATCGTCTGGCGGCTATGGCCAGCCCCCTGCAGCTAGATACCCTGGCCTTTATCGCCTTGCCACAGAAGGGCACTCCGAAACAGGCCCTGGTGACCCTGCTGGAAACCGGCCTAGATCGCTGGCAGCTGCTGGAGGAGATGTTACTGGAATCCCGTCAGGCGGCGCGCCAGCTTCCCCTACTGGGCTACCGTCTGCGCGCCTGTATTCGCCTGCTGCGCTGCACGCTGGCGCAGTTTGCCCTGTTGGATGAGCCCCTGCTCGAGGCCTTCGCTGTCATAGAGTCTCAGCTAAGCTTCGTCGACAAGGGGCTGAGCCTGTGTGAGCTACTGGATGGCGATGGCGCCCTGTTGGGTAATCTGAGTGAGTCAGAGCCTCTGCTGGCGGCGGTGCGCCAGCAGCTGGCAGGGCTCGATATGGCGCGGCAGATAGATGCCATGCTGGCGGATGTGACCTATGGTCAGTTGCAGGTGCGTCTGGTGAGTCTGCTGATGGCGGTCAATGCCGGACAGGTGTATATCGGTGAGCAGCAGAGTCTGCAGGCCTTCGCGGATCAATTACAGGAAGCCTCCTGGCAGCGAATCGTCGATCTCATGCCTTCCAATGCCGAGCTGAGCAGCGAAGATTATCAGTCTTTTGCCAAGGCACTGGATGAGAGCATACTGGTCGGGGTGGCCTATGGGGAGCTGTACAAGCACAAGTCGCGGGATCAGTTTCGCGCGCCCTGGCAAGATCTTGTGTTAGGCATACGTACCCTGGGGGCCTATCGTTGCCTGAGGGAAACCGCGACTACCCAGGGGCTGGAGATAGCCGACTGGCTGGATAGCAAGGAGCAGAGCCTGCTGTTTGCCATGGAGCATTCGCGCCGCTCGGCGCTTAAGGTACAGCCCTACTGGCGATAACTGTCCAGCAGGGACATTACTCCAACAGGGACATCACTCAACGTATGACTCGGCGCAATAGCCCTGAGTCATACGTTACTTATTTTTCTCATTTAACTGCTGCTTTAGCGTCGCAATTTCTGACAGCAGTGTCTCCTGATTCTTCTCCATTCGCTGCAGTACCATCTCTAACTCATCACGCATCTGTTGGCTCTGGGCCTCCTGTCGCTGCTTGCTGTCGGGGGCGATGAAGATGGACGCCATGTAACCCGAGATCACCCCGAAGAAGCTTACGCCACAGATGATCACCAGGCCGCCGATGAAGTGCCCCACTGTGGTGACAGGATAATAGTCGCCATAGCCCACGGTGGAGATAGTCACCAGCGCCCACCAGATAGCGTTTTCGGCTGTGTTGATATTGGCGTTGGGTTCGCCGCTCTCTACCAGGAGGATCATTACTGAGGCCAGGGTGAGTATGGTCACCATGGCCACTAACAGGCTGGCCAGCGTGGTCTCCTGACGCTGGCGCATCAGGGGGATCAGGATAGAACGTGTCATGCGGATCAGGCGGATCACCCGCAGGATCTGGAAGAAACGGGCTAGCCTCAATGCCTCGATGGCGGGGATGCTGGCCACCAGATCGATCCAGTGATGCCTGAAGTAGTCGCGCTTGTCTTCGGCGCGAAATAGGTTAACAAAGAAGTAGCTGATGAAGATGATGCAGATGCTGGTGTCGACGAAGAAGAGCAGCCGGCGGGTCTCGTCATCCAGCTTGGCGAAGGTCAACATGAGTACCACGATGACCGACAGCAGGGAGAGCAGCATCATTGCCAGCTCGAAGGGAGTGGGGTTTTGGTTGATGGGCAGAAGCCAGCGCTTTCTATCGATCATGATATCGATTCCTTTTTGGCTGCGGCGCTCAAGCCGAATTTCCCTGTGAGTCGCCCTAAAATAGTATACAGCCCATGATCTTATTCGTTTTCGTCGACAAAATGAACCAGGTCATCCAACACGCGGCGTTTTATTTCCAGCTGCTCATCGGCGGACAGGCCATATTTTTCGGCCAGTTGCTGATAATCTTCCGGGCTGAGGGAGACGGTGAGGCGCGGGCGCTTAGGACGCTTGGTGGTGGCCAGCCCAAGTATGCTGCGGATCTGATCCGAGGGGCTCACCCCGGCATCTAACGCCGCCTTGCGGATGGAGTATTGAAACTTCTCGTCCAGGTCGAAGGCGACCTGGGTGGCCTTGGCGGCTTTCTGATTCTGCTGCCACTGTTCGGGAAGCAGCTTCTTATTCTTGCTCATTAGCTTGCCTTAAGGTGCTGTGGATCTCACAAAGTGGGCGGCAACACCGCCCTGTGTTGTTTATAGCTGTCCCGGCCAATATTGGCGAATATCGCTCAGGGGACGGTAGAGGGTGAGGCTGACATCAGTGTCGCCTCCTTCATACACCTCGACCTCGACGGCGCGGTTTTCCTCTTCATCCACTAGCAGATAGCTCTCGAACGGCTCGCCCGAGGTCATCCCTTCGTCTTGGGGCGGACGCATGCCGCGATAATCGGCGCGGTGGAAATAGCCAAACTGGGCGAAATTGACCTGATGATAGCGCTCACCCAGCCATCCCATGAGGGCGGCAGGGGTCTCTTTAACCTCGAGTTCGGCGTGGCTATCCTCTTCGAAGATCTCGCTAAAGGCGTCCAGATCGAACAGCTGCTCCACCTGACTGCGGGGGATCTTGATGGAGAAGGCCAGATAGGTTTCGTCGTCTTCATCCAGAGACAGGCAGAGGCTGTCGTTGCCGTGGCCCTTGAGTACCCACTCACACTGCTGTTTGCGTTGATATTCGTAGGTGTTGATCCCCTCGACTCTCAGCTGCTGACCGCGCAGTTGCTCGGGCAGGGCGAAGCTGTCATCCAGGCTGATGATGTCGCCTTTTTGTAGATGATTAGGATGGTTGAGTTGGCGCTTGGGCGCCTCTTTCTTACCAAACAATCCTTTTAAGAATCCCATGAACTACCCTCGAGAAGAATAATGGCTAGTAAATCACTGCTCATGCTGGCTTGTTAAAACCTTCGATAACCGCTTATCGAAAAACCCTGCCTTGTTAGCAAGCGTTTTCCTGCGCCATTGAAGAACGCTTACCGTGATTGGCATAAAAGCACCTTGGGCTGGGCCGCAAGGTGCTTTGATTTCGCTAGTCGCCTATGACTTACTTACGTGCCTTGAGGCGATCCAGTACCGCGTTGGCATTGGACTTCTGCTCGCCGATACCGGCCTCGGCCAGTTTGGCCTGTAGCGACTTGTCGCTGTTCTCGTCGGCCAGAGTTTCGGCGGCCTTGAGGCGGTCGTCGAACTGCTGCTGACGCGCCTTGATGCGTTCCAAAGAGTCCTTGGCGTTCAGCAGTTTAGAGTTGCTGCTGGCGAAGGAATCGGTAATGGTCGCCGTGGCCTTCTGCACGCTTTCCGTGGTCTTGACCATGCTGAGCTGACGCTGATAGTCGGCTAGCTGACGCTCTGTCTTGCGTACCAGGTCTTTCAGACGGGCGGCGTGGGCGCTAAAGTTGTCGTTGGCGCTCTGGTGCTCGGCAAGCTCCTGCTCAAGCTGGGCGATCTTCTCGGCCACTTCCAGGGCCAGGGCTTCGTTTTCCTTCTCCAGCGCCTGGGTCGCATAGCCTTCGTGCTCGGCGATGGCGCGCTTGAGGCGATCCACCTCGCGGCTGGCTTGCATCTCTTTGGCCATGACGTCGGTCAGCTCGCGCTTGGCCTTGGTCAGGTGTTTCTCTGCGTCACGGATCTCTTGTTCGAAGATGCGTGTCGAGTTGGCGTCGACTATGCTCTGGCCAACTTCGGTGGCACCACCGCGAAAGGCGGTGAGGATCTTGTTCAGTATGCCCATAATATGACTCCTCTTGGGGTAATGGCGCCGCCTTCTGCGTGGACCATTACATGACTAAATTGGTTAGCGGTTACTTTAAGAAATCGGCCAGCTCGTCGATCACTTCCAGACAGTTGTCTGACAGTACTGACAGCTCTTGCTCTATCTCTAACATGCTCGATTGCACAGACAGGGCACCATAGACCACATACTTGTCGTCGACCTTAGCAAAGGAGGACAGTGGCATAGGGATGTTGAGTTCGAGCATGGTTTCAAACATCTCGCTGCGACGTTCTTGCTTAACTTCGTCTTCGCCCCACAGGTAGCTGATGCACAGGATTTGGTTGTCCGTTACCGATACAAACACAGGGATCTCTTCGCGCCCCACAACGTTGACTTGTAGTACTTCGACGTCGCCATCTATGGGATAGCAGTCGAACTGAAAGCCGGTGTGGCTGTTGTCGCCAAGTGCATTGAGGTGGTTGGCAATGTTGTGAATGTTCATATTTATCCTCTTTGACATATTATGTCTGCGATTAAAGATAGCACTGCGACATAATATGTCAAGCGCTATTTTTGTGTTCCATTTTACCTTCAGTCGAGCGTCAGGTTTTCATCCTCTGACCAGGCGCGTTGATGGTAGTGATACAGATGCATTGAGCCTATATCGTTGACCTTCACCTGGTCTGCATGTTCATAATAATTTTTAGGAAATTCAAATGCCGCCCTGATAAGCCCAGGCGTGAGCCAGGGGTCGTCGACCGGCAGTTGATCCAGGTTCGACAGTCGCTGCCTGGCATCTTGCCCCCTAAGGGTGCCTATGCTCCAGCCCCATTCGCCGAAACTGGGCACGTTATGGTGATACTGCTCAACCTGAAAGCCCGCAGCCTGCAGCGTCTTGCCGACCGAGATGAAGGCCTTGGCGGCGTGGTAGGGGGAGGTCGACTGCACAGAGATCGCCCCGTCGCTGCTCAGTAGCTCCTTGAGCTTGCGATAGAAGAGATCCGAATAGAGCTTGTTGAGATCCGGATGACTGGGGTCGGGTAGATCCACTATGATGGCATCATACCGCTCGCCCCGTCTTATCAGCCTGTCGGCGCCGTTGAAGGCATCGTCTATCAAGAGCTCGACCCGCTCGTCGTTAAAGGCATCACCATTGAGCTTGAGTAAGGCGCGCGCCAGACGCTCGGGCATCTCTGGGTAGCCCTCCTTGAAGAGCCTCACCAGATCCGCATCGAGATCCATCAGGGTCACCTGCTTGGGTTGCCACTTGAGCACCTGTCTTAAGCCCAGCCCGTCGCCACCGCCTATGATTAACACCTTGTCGTGGCGGGCACTGGCGGCCAGGGTTGGGTGTACCAGAAAGGCGTGGTAGATATGCTCATCCTGGCTGGAGAACTGTAATCGGCCGTTGATATACAGAGAGTACACGGGCGCCAGGTGATTTCCCCGTAGCCGCTCGGTGAAGGTGAGCTGCTGAAAACGGGTCGCCTTGGCGTAGACCACCTTGTCCTTGTAGAGCAAATTATTGAAGGCCTGATCCCATTTGGGGCCATGAATGGCCAGCACCAGCAGTACACCCGTGGCGATGAGGTGACCAAGCAACAGCAGGCGGTTGAAACGGATCTTCGACCAGAAACGCCAGATAAACAGGAAGCCTGCCAGCAGGTTGAAGCTGGCGGTCAGCGCCGCGGCCAGCTGGATATCCAGGGCCAACATAAATATCACCCAGATGGCGGCGCCCACACCGGCACCTATGTAGTCGGCGCCATAGATGGTGCCGGCGTTATGCATCAGGTGCTCATCGCACAGAGACTGACGCACCCTGGCAATCAGGGGGATCTCCATGCCGATCATCAGGCCGAGTAACACGCCCCAGGCGTAGGGCAGGTATTCGCTCAGCTTCTGCAAGGTGCCGATAAAGCCGCCCTGGGGGAGCTGATCCGGCGGCAGCCCTATGGTGCTGGCGATGATGAGGGGCAGCTGCTGGCCGAAGCCGATGACGGCGGCGGTGATCAGAATCGCCAGGGCACCGCACAGGGCGACGCAGAGTTCCAGCATGGCAAAGCCGGTAAAGGCGCAGCGGATCTTGCGCGCCGCGAAGGCGCCTATGCCCATGGAGACGATCATCAGGCCGATCATTGTGTAGATGGCGGCTTCCAGAGCCCCCAGGATACGCCCGGCATAATGGGACAGCAGGTATTCGTAGATGAGGCCGCAGGCGGCCAGTACCGCCATGATCCCCAGTAGCAGGAGATCGTCGAGCCAGCTTAAGGATTTAACGCCCGCGGGGGCAGGCGTTGTGGTGTGTGTCGATTGCATTTAGGGTGAGCGTCTTAGGCCATCAGGCTAGTGAGGATCAGGGCGATGGCCACGCTGATGGCCAGCTCGACTGTGGCTATGCCTATGTTGTGTTGCTGCTCGACCTCTTCCTTCAGGTTGATCTTGGCCAGCACCAGCTTCTTCACCAGCGCCAATAGCAGGGAGAGGGCGATCAGCATGATCACCGAGAAGATCAGCCAGCCGAAAATGTTAGTCACATAGGCGGTCGGCATGAAGACGATGAAGTGGCTGGCGGCGTTAAAGCTCAGCGCCATGGCCAGCATATAGCCACTGTGACGAATCGCCACGGCGATATGGCCCTTGGCTAAGGCATCCTGCATCGAGCTGTCGTCGTGGCGCTTGGCATAGCTGCGCTCGCGCAGACGGGTCAGCAGCACTAGCATCAGCTGTGAGATGGCAAATGCGCTGAAGATGGCGATAAAGGTGTCCAGGGTCAGATCTTCGGCCCACAGCAGCACAGAGCGTATGATGATGGCGGTCGCGATGGCGGCGGTGGCATCCACTATGGCCACAGAGATGTTGCCCTTTAAGATCATGGCGTTCTTGTCTATCTCGTTCAGCGCCACCTTGTCGTGCAGGAAGCGGCCGAGTTTGATCAGAATAAGGCCGAAGATGCCGTAGGCGCTCATGCCGATGGCCTCAACCAGGTAAGACTCTGCCGCCTCGCCCGTGATGGCGCCGGTGAGCACTATGCCCAGGCCTGCCACGGCACCGGCGGTGCTGATGCCGAAGGCGAAGTTATCCCGCTCTGAGAGTTCCTGGGTGCTGTTGACCTTGACGGTCCAGCCCTGCAGGTAACGCATGGCCGTGAGCAAGATGATGGCGATAGTCAGATCTATGGCCAAGATGATTGCCAGTTCCTGGGTCAGACCGTAGTGTTGAAAAAATGTCATCTTAATATCCTTTATTTGCCCCGACGAACACTGCGCGTCGTACGACTGCTAGAGTTTCTGAAGTTACTGTTCTTAGAGTAGTTAGAGCGGAACTTGCTGCCGCCGCTTGCCCGTCCCGTGGTGCTGGTCTTAGGCGTCGAGGCGCTCTGACGCGACAGGCTGGTAGAGCCTGAACGCGACTTGGCGTAGGGGCTGTCGAAACGCTTGCCCTGACGGCTGAACTGCTTCTTGGTGCGCTCGAAGGTCTGGTTCTGGGCGCGGGCCTGCTTGGGCGAGGTGTAGCGATAGCGACCCACATCGTTGTAGTAGCTGTAGTTACGGCGGCTCGACCAGCGGTCGTAGTAGATAGGGCCGCGTACCAGGTTGGAAAACATGGAGTACATGCCGTACCAAGCCCAGAACGACATGCCGTTGCTGCCCGTCTGCCAGCTACCGTAGGCGGGGTTACCCACAAGTTGGCTGCCGGCACCAAAGTCTTCGCCGCCATTGGCGAGAATATCCGCCTCGCGGCTGATGGCATTCACCCGACTCAGGGCGCCGTCTGACATGTCGGCCACTACGTTGACCGGATCCGACAGCATGTCGTTAAACAGACTGGGGTCGGCGGCCTGGTAGAGGTTTTCCGCCTCGGCAAGCTGCTGGTCGAGATCGACAAAGTTGTTTTCGTTGCCCAGCTCCTGCAAACGCCTCTTAAGCGAGGTGTACATGGGGCCCTGGCTGCCGGCGTCTTTAGCCAGCTCCTGCAACAGTGGGGCGACGTCTGGCTTGGTTGAGGCGAGGATATCGCTATATTGCTTGAGTAGGTTGGCGTTACGCACCTCACCGTTGTCCAGCATCTGGCCTAGGGTGTCGACCCTGGATTGAGCCAACTGTTGAAACTTGGCGATCTTCTCTGGCCTGTCGTCGCCGCATCCCGCTAGGGCGAACACCAGGGTCAGTGCGAGAACACGCATTAGCATCACTGCCATGTTTTCTCCATAAATTTAGTTAGATTGAGACCGATAAATGAGTGATCAGTCTGCGACTTCTTTGCATAATATAGCGATAAGCTGGGTTATAGTAACCTGTAGTGCAGGATAAAAAGTTATCTTTACTTAGTGAGTAATATTGATGACAACTTTATGCCAAGATGATTACCGCTTGGTTGCATTAACATCTTATCTATAGCATTGATGACATAATATGTCGACCGTTTAAGGCTGAAGGATTTTTCTGGCGATGGAAAACATGAGCGAGCAAGCGTTACCCCATGAAGTCAATCAGGTTGCCGAGCAGCATTGGCAGCGCCTCGCCGAGGCCTGGCCAGATATCTCCGAGCAGCTCAGCCCGGAGCAGACTCGGGAGCTGAAAGCCATCTTCGGTCTCAGCGACTTTGTTGCCGAGCAGCTATGCCGACACCCCAACTGGATAGTCTCTCTGTTCGAGGGGCAACTCACCAACCTGGCCCGCGACAGTTTCAGCGGCGAGCTACACTCCATCCTGGCCGGCGCCAAGGATGAGGAGCAGGTCAAGGCGATACTGCGCCGCTACCGTAATCGGCAGATGGTGCGTCTCGCCTGGCGGGATTTTCTGGGCTACGCCGAACTCAACGACTCGCTGCTGGACCTCTCGGCCCTGGCCGAGGCGTTGATTATCGCCGCTCGCGACTGGCTCTACGAGCAGATGTGTCAGCAGTATGGGACGCCCTGTGACGGCGAGGGCAACCCGCAGCCCCTGATGATCTTGGGCATGGGCAAGCTGGGTGGCCGCGAGCTTAACTTCTCCTCGGATATCGACCTCATCTTCACCTTCCCCGAACACGGCGAGACCCAGGGCGGGCGTCGCAGTCAGGACAACCAGCAGTTTTTCATCCGCATGGGGCAGCGCCTGGTCAACCTGCTTAATCAGGTGACTGTGGATGGTTTCGTCTACCGGGTGGATATGCGTCTGCGCCCCTACGGCGAGAGCGGCCCCTTGGTGGTCAGCTACAGCGGCCTGGAAGACTATTATCAGGAGCAGGGGCGCGACTGGGAACGCTACGCCATGGTGAAGGCCCGCGCGTTAGGCCCATGGAGCGCCTACAGCGATGAGCTGCATGACATGCTGCGTCCCTTCGTCTATCGCCGCTATATCGATTTTTCCGCCATCGAGTCCCTGCGTAAGATGAAGCAGCTGATCACCCAGGAGGTGAGACGCCGTCGCCTGACCGATAACATCAAGCTGGGGGCGGGTGGCATTCGCGAGGTGGAGTTCGTGGTGCAGAGCTTTCAGCTGATCCGCGGCGGCCGCGAGCCGGCGCTACGCCAGCAGAGCCTGTTTGGCGCCATAGATACCCTCTATAAGCTGGGGCAGCTGGAATACCTGGCGGTGGACGAGCTTAAACAGAGCTATCTCATGCTGCGCCGGGTGGAAAACCTGCTGCAGGCCATAGGCGATCAGCAGACCCAGACTCTGCCACAACACCTGCTGGACTGGCAACGTCTCTGCTTTGCCCTGGGCATGGCGGGTGAGGCCGAGCTGCGCACTCATATCGAGTCGGCGATGGCCAAGATACATCGCTACTTCAAGGAGACGGTAGGCGGCCAGGAGAGCGACGAGGTGGCCGAGCAGTGGACCGCCCAGCTGTGGAGCCTGATTGATGATGAAGACGCCGAGTCTCTGCTGAGAGAGCACGGCGTGGAGGATGAGGAGCTCTGGCCTGCCCTGAAGAGCTGGCGTGACACCGTCGCCAAGCGCACCATAGGCCCGCGCGGGCGAGAAACCCTAGATAAATTAATGCCCTGGCTGTTGCAGGAATTCATGCAGCTGCCGACGCCGACCAAGGCCCTTATCCCAGTGACTAAGGTGGTGGATCAGATCTTGACCCGCACTACCTATCTCGAACTCTTGTTTGAAAATCCAGGTGCCCGCCAGCAGCTGGTGAGCCTGTGTCTGGCCAGTCCCTGGATTGGCGAGCAGCTGGCCAAGTTTCCCATGCTGCTGGATGAGCTGATCGATCCTGCGCAGCTGTACGACACCACATCCTTGGATGATTACCCTAGCGAGCTGCGTCAATACCTGCTGCGGGTGCCCGAGGAGGATATGGAACAGCAGATGGAGGCGCTTCGCCAGTTTAAGCTGTCGCAGCAGCTTAAGATCGCCGCCGCCGATGTCACCGGTGTGTTGCCTGTGATGCAGGTGAGTGACCATCTGACCTTCCTCGCCGAGGCGATCATCGAACAGGTGGTGCTTCAGGCCTGGCAACAGGTGAGCAAGCGACACGGCGTGCCGCCCTATCTGGCCCCCGAGGAGACGGGCTTTGCGGTGATAGGCTATGGCAAGGCCGGTGGCTTAGAGCTGGGATATGGTTCGGATCTGGACCTGGTGTTTCTGCACAACTATACCCGTGACAAGTTCCCCGACGTGCAGCAGACCAACGGCGATCGTCCTATCGACATAGGTCACTTCTACCTCAAGCTGGCACAGCGGATATTGCACCTGTTCTCGACCCGTACCACATCCGGCGAGCTGTACGAGGTGGATATGCGCCTGCGCCCATCCGGCGCTTCCGGCCTCTTGGTGAGTGAGATAGAGTATTTTGGCAGTTACCAGCGCGAAGAAGCCTGGACCTGGGAGCATCAGGCCTTGGTGCGGGCGCGTTTCCTGTTTGGCGACAATCGTCTGGCCGCGCGTTTCAGCGAGCTGAGGGCCGACGTGCTCGCCATGGAGCGAGATAAAGAACAGCTTGCGAAAGAGGTGCGCGAGATGCGCCAGAAGATGCGCGATCACCTGCTTAAGGTTGAGCAGGGCTGTTTCGATCTCAAACAGAGCCCGGGCGGCATCGCCGATATCGAGTTTATCGCCCAGTATCTGGTGTTGGCCAACACCCATGAGCATCCCGAGCTGGCGATCTGGTCCGATAATGTACGTATCTTCGAGGTGTTGTCTGAGCTTGAGTTGCTGCCTCATCTGAGCGCCCAGCACCTGACCCAGGCCTACTGCTATCTGCGTGACGAGAGCCACAGGCTGACGCTGCAACAGGCGCCGGGGCAACTGCCCCAGGAGAGCGTGGATCTGCATGTGCAGCGGGTGCTGGCGATCTATGAACAGGTGCTCAATAGCGGCCAATAGCCTTTCTGCTACACTCAAATTAGGTCTAAGACTCATGAGGTGGGCATGTGGCAGTATGTCGGGCGTTGATCTTTGCCCTTGTGGCATTTTTTAGCTGCAATGGTTCGCTATTGGCCTTAGATAAGCTGTCACAGCTTAGCTATTTCACCGAGTCTTACCCGCCCTATAATTACCGCGAGTCCCATCAGCTCAAGGGGATCGCCGTGGATCTGCTGAGTGCAGCCGCTCAGCGGGTCGACGGTCAGTTCGATCTCCGTCGTATTCAGTTGGTGCCCTGGGCCAGGGGCTATAAGCTGACCCGCACCGGCAGAAATACCGTACTCTTCTCCACCACCCGCACCCCCTATCGCGAGCCGCTGTTCGACTGGGTTGGCCCCATCTCGGCGACCCGAGTGGTTATCTTTGCCCGTACCGATCGCGGCATCAATATTACCGACGAAGATCAGCTCAATGGCTACACCATAGGGGTGATCGCCCAGGATATCGGTGAGCAGGCCCTGCTGGCCGCCGGTGTAGCGCGTGAGCAGTTGCGTCGTGCCCATGAGGCAACTTCTCTGGTGCATATGCTCAGACGGGAGAGGGTAGATCTCTGGGCCTATGAGGAGGCGGTGGGGCGCTACCTGATGAAAGGCGAGGGCGTGGATATCGACGAGTTTGAGGTGGTCTATACCCTCAAGGTGAGCGAACTCTACTATGCCTTTAGCCGTGACAGTGACCCCGAAATGCGCCACCGTCTGCAGCAGGGGATAGACAAGGTGAAGGCCACCATAGAGGCCAATGGCAAGACACAGTACGAAAATATATTGGCTAAATATCGTTAGGGTGAATTAACGCGTGTTTTTGGATACACAGTTACGTTTTATCAGCAACTTACCGCTTTTGTTCAGGCATTGGCGCACCGCCAGACTGAGGGCGATTGCTACGCTCAGGCTTAACATCACCAAGATGGCCAGCATGATAACCACCTGATATTTCACCGCTATCAAGGGATCGCTACCGCCGAGGATCTGCCCCGTCATCATACCCGGCAGGGTCACCAGTCCCATGGTGCTCATGGCGGCTATGCTGGGGGCCATGGCTTGTTGCAGGGCGCTCTGCACGAAAGGGAGCGCCGCCTGCCAGGGCGTTGCACCTAGGGCGAGCCGCCCCTGATATGTCTCCTGCTGTTCGTCGAAGGCATTAAACAGCCGTTGTAGCGCCAATATGTTACCCGACAGGCTGTTACCCAGTAACATGCCCGCCAGGGGGATAAGATATTGTGCCTGGTAGACAGGTGTAGGCCGTAGCAGGGCGAGCAGGAGTAGCGCCAGCAGGGGAAGCAGGCTGATGCTGAGGCTAAAGAGCAGGGGCAGTAGTAATCTTGTCTTTGGGAGTTTGGCACCGCCTAAGATGGCGCTGGCCCCCACAAGCAACATGACAAACAGCCAGAGCAGATTGATCCACAGGCTCTCCAGGTTGAACAGAAACTTGAGATAGATACCCACCAAGATGAGCTGCAGCGTCATGCGGGCGGCGGCCAGCAGCATGGTCTTACCCAGCTTGAGACGAAACAGCAGGCAGATCCCCAGAGGCACAAGCAGCACCAGCATGAAGAGCGCCAGCGGCAGCCAGCCAATATCCAGACTCGCCTGCATCTGAGTCTCCATGGGTTAGGCCCCGCCCGGAGAGTGGCTTGCGGTCAGATATTGGCGCGATTGCATCTCGACGAGGCGACTGATGGTGCGTTTGAACTCGAAGGCCAGGGCGCCCGGTGTATAGAGTTGCTCCAGCGGCAAGCTGGCCTCGAGGTAGAGTTTGACGCCCTGATCGTACAGCTCATCCACCAGGGCGATAAAGCGCCTGGCCGGATCGTCATTTGGGGCGTAGTTGAGCTGGCGGTCGCCTGCGGCCACCGCCGCGGCGCCATCTTCTGTACCTCTGGCGCGGATCCAGCTGCGGGGCGTGCCCCCCAGTGGCGGCACGTCGCTCAGTAGCAGGGTATCGAACTGGCTGGCGATGGCGATATAGTCGAGCTGTGATCGCGGGCCGCCGCAAATGGCGTCGAAGTCGAGCCATAGGGTCGATGTGCCGCGGCGAATAACGGTGATTTCACGGCCTAATATGGTCAGGGGCGAAGTGCTCACATCGCCGGCTTCCAGCTCATCGAAGCGCCTGTCAAACTCCCCCTGTTCCGGCTCAAAATAGGTCTGCACCCTATCGAGATGGCGCAGACGATGGTCCATGCCGCCATCCAGATGCAGGGCCTGGGTGTGGGCCTCAAGCAGGGCGATACAGGGCAGAAATCTGTCTCTTGCCAGTCCATTCTCATACAGGCGGGCGATGGGAGTGTTGGAGGTGGCGACCAGGGTGAGCCCCTGCTGAAACAGGGCCTCAAACAGGCCGGACAGTATCATGGCATCGCCGATGTCGCTGACGAAGAACTCATCGAAGCAGATGACGCGACACTCCTGGCGTAGCCGGGTGGCGATGCGTTTGAGGGGATCTCGATGACCTTTCTCGGCATTGAGCTCCCGGTGGATCCTGGCCATGAAGCGGTGAAAATGCAGCCTGAGAGCCATTCCCTGGGGTAGGCTCTGACAGAAGAGGTCCATCAACATGGTCTTGCCACGACCGACATCGCCCCAGAGATAGAGCCCGCGAATGGATTCCTGAGCTTTGGGGGGCTGGCTGTGCAAGGCATGGTATAGGGCTTCTAGCGCCATGATGGCGCTATGCTGAGCGGGATCGTCGACAAATTTCTCCTGGGCGATTTGTTGTTTGAAGCCATGGAGGGGAGAGCGCGACATGAGAGGACCCAGAAAGTGAATGGGTGGTTATTATATCAAGAAGATATTAATTAAACAGCGCCCACAGGGGGCGCCGTTTGATGGACTATTGCAGGTCTGATCGCAGTACCAGTTCTACACGGCGATTGCGCTTTCTGCCAGCCTCGTTCAGGTTGTTGGCCACAGGCACATATTCCCCCACGCCCATGGGGCTAAGCTGGGCCTTGTCTATGCCTTGGGATTGGGTGAGGGTGGCGACTACCGCCTTGGCGCGCTGCTCCGATAGCCCCTTGTTGTAACCCTGCTTGCCCTGATCGTCCGTGTGACCCACCACATAGAAGCGCTGCTTAGGATGGCTCTTGAGATAGGTGGCCAGGGTGGTGATCACTTCCTCGGCCTCGGGCAGCATCTGATCGCTGTCGAATTTGAACAACAGGCCGTCCAGCGCCACATGGCCCTGCTGGGCGATCTTATCCTTGAGCCCCTCGAGATCGATGACTACTCTGTCGTCGACGAGTTTGGTTTCTTCTACCACCTTTATCTCGCTCCATAGTCCGCTGCCAAAACCCGTGATAAAGACCATGGCGTGCACAGCGCCCTCGGGGCGGTCGAGTCGATATAGGCTGTAATATTGGTTTTCATCGAAACCGATATGGATCAGGGTGTTGATGCGACGTTTGATGAGATCTGTCTTACCACAGGCTAAGCCCTGGCAGTTATAGCCGCGCACAAAGCCAAGCTTTTCCAGCGCCGCCTTATAGTTAGCGTCGACCTCATACTCCGAGTAGCCCCTTGGGAGTTTATAGCCGATGTCGGTGACCTTGCCCTCTAGGGTCTTGAGCTTGTGCTGGCCCTGTTCGACACCGTCAAATACCAAGGTCTGGGCATAGCCCTGCTGCTGATATTTTTGGATGAAGGCACCGGGAAGCCTGGCTATCATCGGATGATCCTTCGAGCCCTGGGTATCCTTGTTGCCTCTGTCCTTAAACTCGGTCTGGGTGACCTCGCTTGTCAGGTAAGCCTGGTTGGTGGCAAGCAGATCCAGCGGCTCGTCAATTACCTCGACGATATCCAGCTGCAGGCCGGCGCCCTTGTGCCAATTAGCGCCATAGACGGAAAGATATAGCTGTTTCTTGGCAAGCGGTAGCTTGGCGGTGAGCAGCGCGGGTGTCTTCTTGGGAATGTCGCTGAGCGGCGCTATCTGTTTTGAGAGTTTGAGATCATCGCCACAGGCTTGCTCCTGGCACTCGAACAGTATTGTGCCGCCGAGTTTTTCGATCTGTGCCTTATAGTTGTTGACGGCGTGGGAGGGCAGATAGCTGCTTGGCAACTTGTAATTGACTCGTTTCAGTTGACCGGCAACCGTCTGCGTCTGGTAAGTGTTTTTGTCGACGCCAATCACCAGGTCGAAGGGAGTGTAGTGGCGATCTTCTTGCTTATAAAGTTTACCTTCCGGCAGTGGCTGAAAGGGGAGGTCATTGGCCAGGGCCAGGCCGCTGAGGCCTAGACCGCTGCATAGGGCGAGTGTGCAGGCGAGAGTTTGGGGTTTCATCTTAATTCCCTTTAAGTTTTTGAAAAGTCTGCTTTATCAATATCTATTCTGTGCATATTACGCTCCCCACCTAAGGCGCGGGGCAATCTGTCATTATGGTGAGCCCCTGCATAGATGCCTGGCGCTGCATCAGGTCGGCCATGGCCTGTGGCGATAGGCCTTTGTAGAGCAAGGCAACATTTGGCTGATTTGCGAGTGGCTTCAAGGCCTCGCAGCGGGTCGGCGACATGATGGCGATCGACTCGGCCTGGGCGTCTGCCAGAGCCTGCCAGTCTTGGCTATCGACTTCGCTGAAGCTAAGGTTGCTCTTAAGCGACTTGAGGTCGCCAAAGCTGATGATTTGACTCTGCTCTATGCTCAGCATGCTGAGATGGTTAAGGCTTGCCAGCGCCGATAGGTCGGCCAGCACGCCGCCCTGTAGGCTCAGGAGCTCCAGGTTAGATAGCTTACTCAGCCGCTTTAGGCTGACGGAGGTGCTGGAAAGGCGGCAGCTCAACACAGTAAGCGTCTGGGCCGATGTTAGCCCCAGTTGCGAGACCTGCTGTGCGATACAGGCATCGAGCGCCTCGTCTTGCTGGTTAAGCTTGTCACTGTTGGCAGATGTTGAGCCAGAAGTGGCTGGGCCTGCCGCATTATAATCGGTGCGGCTCGCATCCGCGCTCTCAATAACAGTCCCGTTAAGGTCTGATGCGTCAATACTTGATTCAGCCGCGCTAATGTCGTTAAGGCTAGATTCTGAATGCGCTAGCCCTTCAGGCTCGGATGCCGATAGGTTGGCCGCCTCTAGCATTTCGGGTAGCCCCTCGGCCATGAGGCCTTCGAGCCTCAAGATATCCTGGGCAACTTCCGGCATGGCCTGGATAACAAAGCAGAGTTTGCTGGTCTCCAGCAGGTTGACCAGCACGGCCGCTCTGCTTTGACCGATATTTATCGCCATCAGGGCCGCGTAGGCTTCTCCCTGACCTTGAGCCTGATTCTGCGAGCTGATTAGGCCTTGCAGTTGATTGAGATAGTCTTGTACCTCATCTCGTGTCTGCTGGAATTGTTCGAGTCGTTTGGGCTGATAACAGCTGGAGTGCTTATCGATTCGGGCGAGGAAGGCGCGATAGCGAGGCAGATACTCGTTGGTCAGGGTTAACATCTTACTCGCCGTGAGCGCCTATCACCGATTAAGGCATCTTGCAGCAGCGGCCTGGCGTCCTGGTATTGGTCAAGCTTGTTAGAGAAGCTCTCCATCTGCTGGCTGTGTCTGCGACTCAACTGATGGGCGCGTTCGGTCAGCGGTATCGTTCCCCGTTGAAACTGTTTGATGGCATCTCTGTCGGTGTCTGCGCCGGTATCGGCAGCGGCGACGCCGCTAATTGAAACTAAGCTAAGCGCCGAGGTCAGCGCCAGTGCTCGCAGTACCTTGCTGCTGAAATTGGAGATGCTTTTGGGGAGCCTAAGGGCTTGATCAAATAACACGACTTAGCCTTATCAGATGGCGAGCGTTGAGGGGCGTCAATCTTGCGATTGAGCCGCCTTGGCATAGACAATCCTGCCTATGCCAGGGCGATCAGCTTTAGAAATAGAGGTTGTCTACTAGCTTTTCGTTGACATAGAGCTCGCACTTATCGGCTGTGCTGCTCTTAGAAGATTGCACTATGCCTGCGATGGCGCCGAAGGCACCGCCCTGATTACCCAGTACAGAGCCGAAGTAGCAGTGGCTTCGTACGGCAAAGTCTTTGTAGTTAGCCTTAAGGTTTTGGGTTGGGGTGTAAGGAGCGAATCGACCCTGCATGATAGGATCGCCGTTGACGCTGAGGATCAAGATGTTCTTCTTGTCGTGGTAGCTGCCGTTAAACTTAAGCATGGTGCCATCGACTTCGACGGTTTTCTCCAGTGCCATGCGTGGGCCGGGATCTGAGGCGCAGGCGGTTAACAACAGGGCTAGGGATAGAGCTGAGAGTGAAGCAATTTTCATCGAGTTAGTCCTTTAGAAGAATGGAAAATTCGTCCTGTGTGATTGCATGCTAATTTGAGCGAAAGTCGTCCCAATATGCTGTATTCACAATCACTTAAAATAAGCCTTTAGGTCTATTCGTAGCGATCCTATCGCAAAATATCGGCCGGAAACATTATTCTTTCGGGTGTATTTTGGCGGTTTAATCGGCAAAAAAATCATCGTTATGCATCACCTAAGCGCTTTCAGCGTCAAGTTAAGGGCTGATGAAAATCATCCATAGGTTCAGTAGCAAGACACTCGCCCCCAGGGCGAGGAGAAAGCTAACCAGTCGCTCCTTGGGGGGCTTAGTTTCCTGCATGACGATAGGGTAATCGAAGAAGATGGCCAGATAGAGCAGGCTTCTGAGGGGATAGGCCATGCTGGATAAACGGTAGCTTTTCCCCTGTTTCAGCCTGATGACGAGGCTATGGGCGCGCTTACGTTCTTTTTGATTGCTGTTGTGGTAGCTGTGCCAGTCGAACCGCAGCTGGGTTATCTCTTCTCGGTCTATGCTTTGCGACGACCCAGAGTTGCTGCTGAGAAAGGGGGGCAAGGTGATGCCAGATTGGCTTATGATGATCTGCTGATTTGCCTGACTATCGGTTTCTATCCCCAGGTGCGCCTTGACTTGGCGTTTACGGATAATGGCGTAAACCAGCAGGCCTATTATGGTCAATATCGGGAAGCGTAAAAAAATCGAACCTGGGGTCGACAGAGGGGATGAACAGTGCCAATAGGATGAAGGGGAGCAGACTGGTGGCGAGCAGGAACTCTTTCTTAAGCGGCAGGGCAAAGAAGTTAAACGAGATGGAGAGCTTCTTCTCGCTCTGCTTGTCGAGGCCAAGGTATTGGCTCAAGAAGACGGTATCGAACCATTTTAGATTTTCCAGCAGGTGATCGAGTGAGTTCATCGCGTTTGAAAGTCCTTTTTCTTCCCATTTATGTCGAGCATCAATGCTCAGATTGCCGCGTAATAGCTCAAAAAGGACAATCAAGTTGCCCAAGAAGATGCTGGGAATGTCTCAGATAATAGATGTTAATTCGAGGCTATAGCCGTAACGAGCGGAAATACCAGCTGTCACCTATGCGCAGGTATTTGCAAGCCGTCGAGCTACTGATGCCTTTGTCTCTGGCGATATAGAGGTCGATCTCCTTGGCCTCTAGCGCCCCTAACTTCTCTTGCTCTATCTTGGCAACCTTGGCAGGCGTTATTGCCTTGATTTTTATGGTGTCAGGCTTAGCTTGGTACTCTTTAACATATTTACCATGTCTGTCGGCGAGCTGTTTTCTCAAGGTCTTCTCACCGAAGATGCCTAGCCAGGGCTCGGGAAACTCGGCAATATAGGCGTCGAAGTCCTCAGCAGCGTAGATATCCAGCATCTTAATGCAGCGCTGAGCCAAAGGGTCATGACTGTAATCCTGCTCGGTTGAGGCCTGGAGATCGGTTGATATTAGCGTTCCCGCTAATGTTCCCGCTATGGTTCCCAATAATGCTATTGCCGTCCATGGTTTGTTCATCCGGTTTGCTCCTTGTTAAGTTGATGGGCTTACAGAAAATACTCTTTAAACAGCAAGCCAGTTACCGCCACAAGCGCAGCGATGGGAAAGGCGACAAACAGGCTACGAGCGACGATGGTCAAAGAGTGTCGACGTTTTTGCGTTGCGATGGGGTAGTCGAAATAGACTAGCAGGTAGAGTAGCGGCTTAATCGGGAAGTAGAGGCTCTTCAAACAGATTGATTGGCCCGATTGCAGCATGATGATGAGTTCGCTGACATCGTAGGTGGTGCGTAGGTCGCGCGTGCTGGGCCAAAAACGCACGTCTATCTCCTTAATGTCTCGTCGCTGAATTTCCACAGGGCCCGCTTTGATATCGATAAGGCGACTGCCGGGAATACAGACCCTTTCAGCGTTAATCTGGCAAACATGGGCTGTCGCCCGACCATAAATACCATTGATAAACAGTTTCTTGAGAAGCAGATAACTTATGATGGCGCCGATATTTAGCATCAGCCAGGCCTCTGGAAGCATAAGGCTAGGATTGATAAAGGGCAGAATGGCCAATGTCAGTGGGCCAATGAAAAAGAGTATTTCTAACGGCAAGGGCAGCGGATAGAGCAGCCTGGATGATTTTAGGCGTATGTCGCTATCTCGGCTTAGATGATTTTTTCCCTTGAAATCAGTGGTGCCGAACCAAGGGGTGTCGTCAAGGGCTAGCTTTTCCATGCTTATCGGGTTCCTTTTATGCCAAGTGAGCCTGTGAATGCTGCTATTTGAGTAAATTAATCATGTCGTGACTGTCGCCTTGTGGAGCGCCGCGGTAGCTAACCAAAGTTATCAATACCGCGAGTGGTTTTAACATGATTTTATCAGGGATAAAAAAATGGCCCCTAGGGGCCATTTTGTCCTTTATTGGTTGGCCTTGGGACACTCTGTTGGTGTCTCGGCTGCCATATTGGCATACTCGGGTTGCAATATCATTGGCTGTATCTGTGCTTTTAACGAAGCCGATTGCCCTGAGCTGTCAGCGCCGCTGGCGATGGTGACTTGATAGGTCTTATGTGTATTTGGACATAAGTCTCTACCCGTTAACGCATCACCGCTGATATTGACAACATCACCAGCAAATTCAATGTAGTAGGTGGCAATGCCGTCGTCGGCGCGAATACCCGTCAACTGGACAGTATGTTCACCTTCCTCAAGTGAGACGTTTAGTGGGCCCACCTTGCGTTGAGGTTGGTTGTTGTCATACATCACCTTGTTATTGACCGATAATTTAAACACATCGTCGTTAAAGTTACCATTGTCACCAAAGGTGATCAGTAGCTGGCTTGGTCCAACGAATGGGTATTGATTACTCAATATATTGGCGACCTCCACGGTGATATACCCAGTCACCGCACCATTAGGCACGATAATCACTAGGGTATCTGTGGTGGCAGACTTTACCGCAGCTCTAATACGTTCCCCATTCGCACCGCTAAAGGTGACGATATTGCCCATTGGTTGTTTACTAAAACCAATGCCACTTATCTCTAACTCAGTGCCGGGAGAAGCCTTGTTAGGCGTTATGTTAGTGATCGTGAGATCTGTGCCGATAAGAATTTCATAAGGTACCTCGGCCACCTCATCTCTGTGGTGAACCTCAACCTTTAAGGGGCCTACAGCATTCTCGATTTGGCTTATGTCATTAAGGTCAAAGGTCAGTTCAGTGCCCAGTTTATTGACGCTTACGAAACTGGTGTCGAGCTGCTTCTCACCCTTGCCCAGATCGAAGACTTTCACTTCTGGTTTGGTATCACCAAATACCCCTTTAACGACGGCCATGCCACTTCCGACTATGGTAAATCGCTTAGTTTCTTGGGTCTTCTCAATGGCTCTTGGCGTGATATCTGAGGCCTTTAGTCCCCAGGTAACTATATAGTCGAGCTTGGTGGGTACATCGACCAGATCGTCTATGGTTTTGGCCATATCGACCATAGAGTCCGCAAGCTTACTGGCTTCATATACCGAGGTAATAGTCCCCCAGCCGGGAATAAATTTTTGGGCGACCTTTTGCAGCATTTTGTTGATGAAGTATTTCTCGTCAACCTCTAATGCAGTCAGAAGTGCCATGGTGACTGGGCCGTAGGAGGCACGATTGGTTGGATCTGAGATCACCGCCTTGATCTCTTTGCTGTATAACTCCTTCCCTAGATTAGCCGCAAGGGTCTGCCAGTCGTCAAAACTTGGCTTATCCTTGGCCATTAGTTTGTCGATCTCTGTGCTGATGGCTGGCAGGTATTGATAAACGGCCTTGACGATTGCCAGGGCTGTTGCCTGTTTCTTGTATTTGCTGTCGTTGAGGTCTATGCCCGCCGCATCGAATAATATGGAGTAAAACCGAATGACGACATTATCTATGATGGTCCTGATCGCCAACATCTTACGGGCATCTTGAGCTCGCTTATCGTAGGCCTCTTGTCCCCTGAAGCTGAATGGGCTGGGGCCGAAAATGCCATCAACGCCAGGTGTGATGATCTGGTATAGGCAATCTGTATAGACGCACTTGTCGATAAGGGAATCACTCGACCAGAGCGAAATGCCTAACCAGGTACCAGATTGCGGCCCCATCATGCCCGAATCCCAAGGGGTAGTGATATGGTCGGCAATCGGTTTGTTGAGAGAGGCTAGATCTGTTTTTATCTCTCCTGTTTTGGAATCGATAGGATAGATTCTGGCGCTTAGGTAGAGCTGACTGCGATTTCTAATTTCAACACAGCCATCGGCATTCAATACTTGGTACCACTTGGGATCGACCCCTTCGCCACAGTTATTCATTATCTCTGTACTGTTTTCGGCGAAGGTTGTGGCCGCCATCGACATGTCGAAGGCTTGCCAAGTGCCATTAGTCTCTGGATAGGAGACTATGCTGGGTTCAATAGCCGATAGTGCCTGGTTGGTACTCGAGCCCGCGGCACCGTCATCTAGAGGGGTAAACCTAGCCTTGGATGGCGATAACGAGGATTTCAGCAAACGCTTTGAGGTTAGCTCTGCCTTGATTTTGGACTCAAACCGGTTGAGTAGATCGTAAGTCTCAGCTTTTCTCGCCTTATAGCCGAAGAAGCTCGAATCTTTGGCTAGTGCCGCTTTGGCCTCTGCCAGGTAAGCTTGGTATGCCTGTGTTGTCTGCACTATTTGCATGAACTTCTCTGTGCCGACACCTTTTGCCTCATAGTAATAGTTCATATGAAGTACCAAGCTTGCCAAGGCTGTCGATTCGAAGCTCAATGAGATACTGTCTTGGTTCATGGAATAGACTGTACTCAGGTAGGCTTCGAGTTGGCCGTCGGCACCCTGGGTATAAGAGAAGATGACTTCCGCCTCACTCCCCATTTTCTCCCATTCGAAGCTATTACCATTAAGCGCCTTGGCCATCTCGGGATAGATCCCCCCTATCGCAGCCAAAGGTTTGGCTGAAGGTTCGAGGACGTTAACGGCTATCTCTTGTGTGATGATGAAGGTGATGGGGTTACTCTGTCCGTGAGCATTGCTGACAGAGTAGCTACCACCACTCAATGTCTCTGGCAATGTGGTTCGAACAGTGTTTTCATCGACGAACTGGGCATTGACAGGTTGGTTGTTGAAGAAAACGCTGGTGTCTTCATCAAAGTTGTCACCACTAAGTGTTATCTGTTGGCCTGGTTTGAGGCTTCTAGGGTTAGAACTCATGAGTAGTGGCAGTTCAGCGTCGCCAATTTCAATTGGAAATGGGTCTGATTTATTTGTGCCGATAACAATCGAGAGCGCGCCCTTACCCATATCCTGGGGAAGTAAAAACCTTAGGTGGCTTCTTTGCGATGTGTGTTCGACCTGCTTTGGAAATAGGTTGTAAATTCTGCCATTTATGTTCACCACTAACAGCGTGTTTTCAGACGCACTAGACACTCCTTCGACGGTGAGTTCGAATTCATCCCCGGCTCTGAGATAGTTTTTGATCTTATTCTGCTGGAAGAGGGTGTGCAGAGATTCGATAAAGAGATCGCCTGGCTTGGTCCAGGAGACAATATTGGCCGGGATTAAACGCTGAGCGTCATTCTTGTCGAAGATATCGTCGTTGTCGTCGTCGTTGTCTAAGTGATCAATGAATGTATCGTTATCCGTGTTAGTGGGATCATTGCTATTGCCACTTTCTAGTTGATCATCAATACCGTTACCGTCGGCATCGCGCTCAAGGAAGTTGGGGGCGCCGTCATTGTCCAAATCTTCCATGCCTTCGATGGAATCGTTGAAACTATCGCCGTCTGAGTCGGTATCTAACCAATTGGGAATGCCGTCCCTGTCTGTATCTAGTCCTAGACTCTCCAAGGCCATACTGAATTCGATACCGTCAATGATTTTGTCTTTATCTTGATCATTTTCATTGATATCTGCGCCTAAGGCGGGCTCTTTCGTATCGTCGAATCCGTCGATATCCTGATCGTTAAACATAGTCACTTGATAGGTGAGGTCGCTACCGCCAGCATAGTTCTCATCTATGATACTGAGCTGATAAGTACCTGGTGTATAGACGGGAAAGTTCACTACATAGGTATTTGCTCGAGTGTATCGATATAGTTGAATGTCATTAATAACCAAACCATTGGCATCTGAAACATAAACCTGAGGTTTAAACCTTGCCGAAGGTGAAGTGAAATAGGCTGTGTAAGATTGCGGCTTATCGACATGGAATTTAAACAGGTCGCCTTTATCAAACTCTGAGTCAATGACACCTTGTACCCTGACGCCGAGATCGATTTCGATTGGGGTGGCTACCGCAGGATTGTCATTTGGCTCTTGTTCTACAAACAGAGGATAAGCATGCTTGCTGGCATCAAACGGATAATCATCCAATTCATCCACCACGCCGTCGCCATCTTCATCCTTGTTTTCCCAGGTGCCTACCTGAGGAGGCTCGGTTGGGTCTGTGGGATCCGTTGGTTCTGTGGGGTTGGTGGGGTCGACGGGATCGACAGGATCCGTCGGTATCTCAGCGTTTGGGCCTTCTCCCTCTTCGAGTTCGCCGTTACAACCCGTTATTGCCAGGGTTGAGGTCAGCATGAGTGCCAGCCAATGTTGCTTGGTCAGGCGAGACGTGTATTTCATCTTATATATCCCTATGATTTTACAAGGTCCAGATTGTCTGTTTGGTATTGAATATTCGGTTTAGGTATTTCGTCGGGCTTACATTCGAAACGGAGTCTGCATGCGCATCAGCCCCTGTGCCGTGAGCGCCAGATAGGTATCTCCGGTTGCCAGCCCCAATAGGTTGCAAGCAAGTTGGTCTTGACTCGGGTTGTAAAACGGCGAGGTGACTATCTCCTTGATGAGGTAATTGGCAAAGGGCACGATCAGCTTTTGGCACCAGCGCACCTCTATCTGCAGCAGATTGGCGTCCTGCACATTCAGCTGTCGGTTATTGCCGACATTCTTAGGGGCTGGATTACGAAACATCAGGTTGTTGTTGGGGATCTCGTAGCGATAGCCAGTGTCATACTTACTGCGTACCTTGAACTGGTCGAAGGTTTCCCTGTCTGGGCTGAGTATTCTTATCTGACTTTGTACCAGGGTGGCGATTCTCGCCTTGGCATAGGCCTGAACCGTGTCGGTCATGCCTGTGCCATGGGCAAACAACGGCATCATCCCCTGGGCCAGCCCTTTGCGGATCTCATCGATACTGCCATGGTGTAGCGTACCGGCTCGGACGGCGGAAACCGTGGCCGCATCCAGGGTGCTCTTGCTGGTATAGATAAAGGCCCACTGCACAATCAGCATCATGGCCACCAGTATGATGGGCATGAGAAAGGGCAGGGCGAGGCTGAACTCAAACATGCTCTGACCTCGCTGCTTTGAGCGTGCCTTTATCATAGGCCTGCCTGCGCCGTGCTTTGTGGCTGGCTCTGCAGCTGGTTAAGGGCGTCGAGTAGCGCCCTGATCTGACGGCCCACGGCTGAGTCGGCATCGCCCTGGCTGCTGGCGGTGTTGAGTACATTGGTCGACTGCTTGATACGTACCAGTCCCATGTTATACCAGGCCTTCTGGTTATTCGGCTCTAACTCAATGCAGCGTCGATAGGCGGCGATGGCGGCCTCATGACGGTTGGTGCGGGTATAGATGTTGCCCAGGCGAAACCAGGCGGGCGCATAGTTAGGCACGCTCTTTAGCACCTCCAGGTAGAGGCTCTCTGCCTGATCCAGCATGGCCAGCTTGTAGGCGTGCTCCGCCTGAGACTGAATCGCCATGATCTGCTCGTTACCCTTGTGCTCCGGCTTCTTAGGCGTCGATGAGCAGGCGCCGAGCAATGCCGTGATGGCGACGATTAGCGAGAGGCGTATTAGTTTGCCCATGTCAAAATATCTCCGGGTTTTATCTGTTTGTGGGTAGAGTTGCCTGCCGCCAGCTCCAGCACCTGGGTGGCGCCGCGACAGGCGCTGCTGCGCCAGGGCTTGAGGTCTCGGGTGACTTTGAGCACCTTGTTGTGTTTATTGAGGTAGACGATATCCAGCGAATAGCCCATGCCTATGGTGTGTACCGAACTGCAGGGAGCGATCAGCATGCCCTGCTCATTCGACAGTGGCCTGCGGCCCAGGAGCCCCCTGAGTCTGAGCCAGGGGGTATCGGCCACGAACACTTCGCTGATCGCCTGACCGCTGGGAATTTTGAGTTTGGTTTTCTTCATGTTAGAGCTCGTACATAAACTTCATGGCAATCGGGAAGGCCAAGATCATAAAGGTCACGGGAAAGATGAAGACGATCAGCGGGAAGACCAACTTGACCGGCGCCTCCAACGCCTTCTTCTCGGCGCGTTGAAAACGCTCGATTCGGCGTTGATCCGACTGGATCCTCAGCGTCTGCCCCAGGCTGGCGCCGGTTCTTTCCGCCTGCGCCAGGGCGCTGACCAGGCTGTTGACCTCGGTCACCTGCACACGATCCGCCATGTTACGAAACGCCTGGGCACGTGACATGCCGGCGCGCATGTCGCGGATCACCTTCTCAAATTCGATACGCAGCGGGCCGGCGGGGCCACGCTCGACCGCCTGGCTGAGTGCACCCGTCATGTTCAGGCCCGCCTCGATGGACATGGTGAGGTAATCCAGGTACACGGGCAGGCTCTTGACGATCAATCCCTGGCGTTTCTTCCGCAGATCGTTAAGGGTCATCACAGGCAGAAAGTAACCCAGCACGGCGGCCAGCAGTAGGTACTGAGGCACATAGGTGTCTAGCATGGCACTACAGATAAGCGTCAGCCCCAGGCTAAACAGGGTGCTTAGGATACGGATGGCAAAGTATTGCTCCGCGGTCATGATGTAAGACAGGCCCGAGACCTGGAGTTTCTTGGAGACCCGCTCCAGATAGTCTACGCTCAGGTTTTCACTGACATAGAAGGCCAGCAGGCGCACCAAGGGCCAGATAAGCTTAAGACCCGGCGACAGGGGATCCATAAACTCACGGTTTTCCTTAGGGACCCTGAGGTAGATACGGGCGCAGCTGATGGTCAGGAAAACCAGGGAGACCACGAAGCAGGCGACAATAAGATTGACCATGATTTTTCCTATACGTCTATCGCGACGATCTTACGGATCGACAGGTAACCACTGGAGAGCATGATGATGACCAGGGCGATCAGGGCCCAGCCCATGGGTTCTGTGAAAATACGGCCCATGGCGGAAGGCTCCATGTGGTAGAGCACCACGCCGATAAACACGGGTAGCAGTGTCATCACTATCCCTTGCATCTTGCCCTGAGAGGTCAACGCATCGATCTTGCCTTCCATCTCTATCTTCTTACGCAGGGTGGCAGAGAGTCGCAGCAGCACCTCGGCCAGGTTGCCGCCGACCTCGCGAGAGATCTGCATGCCAGCGGTTACCAGCTGAAACTCCTCTTCCGGGATGCGTTTAAACATGTTGTCCAGCGCGGTGTTGAACTCCACCCCCAGGCGCTGCTCACGCAGGAAGAGTTGAAACTCCTGCTTGATCGGCGCCTCCATCTCCTCGGCCATAAATTCGATGGCGTTGCTGACGTTGGCACCAGACTGCATCGAGGAGGCGACCATGTTGAGTGCGTCGGGCAGCTGGTGGACAAACTTACGGCGACGGCGCTTATGCAGGAACTGATAGGCAAAGCGCGGCAGCAGGGCCAGCACGATACTCACCAATATCCCCAGCACCCAAGAGCCGAAGAATAACCGCACCACGAAAGGCACCGCCAACAGGGTCAGCATGTTGATGACAAACAGCTGCCTAGGCTCGATAAACAGGAACATATCGAACAGGTTGGTGCGGGCCGAGCTGGTAAAGGTTTCCTGATAGCGCTTGGCGAATCGTGTCGACAGGTGCTTTAGCGCCCATACCAGCATGGTGACCGAGGCAAACGCCAGCAGGGCGGCGATTAACGGACTACTCATAGCGGCTATCCTTGTCGAAGATATCCAGACGCACGGCGATTCCTTGCTTGCGCAGCTGTTCATAGAACTCGGGCAGGGTACCGGTAGCCGTGTAGTAGCCCTGTACCTTACCCTGCTCGTCGAAGCCGGTTTGCTGGAACTTGAAGATCTCCGAGAGCTGCACAACGGCGCCCTCGATGCCTGTCACCTCACAGATACTGGTGACCCGGCGCGAGCCGTCACAGAAGCGCGACTGCTGCACTATGATGTTGACCGCCGAGGTGATCTGTTCGCGAATCGCCGTTACCGGCAGATCCATGCCCGCCATCATCACCATCACCTCCAAACGTGAGATACAGTCTCTGGGGGAGTTGGAGTGTGCCGTGGTGAGCGAGCCGTCGTGACCCGTGTTCATCGCCTGCAGCATGTCCAGCGCCTCACCGCCACGACACTCACCAATCACCACGCGATCGGGGCGCATCCGCAGACAGTTCTTCACTAGATCGCGGATCTCGATGGCACCCTTGCCCTCCTGATTGGGGGGACGGGCCTCGAGGGAAACCAGGTTGGGTTGATAGAGCTGAAGTTCGGCGGCGTCTTCCACCGTGACGATACGCTCGTTATCTGGGATGAAGTTAGACAGTACGTTCAACAGGGTGGTCTTACCCGAGCCTGTGCCCCCCGAGATGACCACGTTGCGTTTCTGTTTCACGGCGATTTCGAGGAACTCCGCCATGGCCGGGCTCATGGAGCCGAAGGCCACCAGATCGTCACAGCTCAGGCGTCGCTGCATAAATTTACGTATGGTGATGCAGGGGCCCTTGAGCGCCAGGGGCGGGATCACCGCATTGACACGGGAGCCATCCTTGAGGCGGGCATCCACCATGGGCGAGCTTTCATCGATACGTCTGCCTATGGGGGTCACGATACGTTCGATGGCGCCCAGCACCGCCTGATCGTCGGAGAAGGCGATATCCGACAGGTAGAGGTTACCCGCCTTCTCATAGAAGATCTGATCATGGCTGTTGACCATGATCTCGGTGACATCCGGGTCTGCAATCAAGCCTTCGAGTGGCCCCAGACCAATGGTCTCGTCCAGTACCTCTTTGGTGATTGCCGAGATCTCGATATCTTCGGGTAGCTTGAAGTTGTCGATGATCTGCTTGAGTAGCACCTCGCTCTGGGCGCGCAGCTCGGTATCGCTCATCTCGTTCACATTGACCCGGCGCAGGTCCATCTGCTTGAGTAGCTCGGTATGAACCTTGCGGCGCCACTCGTTGCGCCTTTGGATCTGGGCGCTCTGCTCCGACACTATCTGAGGTGTTGCCTCGACCGATGCTGCCACGGGCATGCTTGCTACAGGGGCGGCTGCGACGGGAGCCGCTGGCGGTGGCGTCTCAGCGGGGACGCTGGCCTGAAATTGTGGATCGCTGCTCTGTACCCTGAGCTGGTAATCACCCACCTGGATCTTGTCGTTGAGACTGAGGGGACCGAACTCCTGATGCTTCTCATCGTTCACGCGTACGCCGGTGCGGCTCTTGTTATCGACGATGAAGATGCCATCCTCATTTTGCCGTAAGGTGGCGTGATGCTTGGAGATCTTAAAGCCTCGAAGGACGATGAGTTGGTCGGGATCTTTGCCCACGCGACATTCGCGATGGATACACTGAAACTCGCCAACCTTGGTGCCCTTAGTGGTGCTGACTAAGATATTAAACATGCGCTGCTCCTAGTCCAAGATGTAGAAAGCTTCGAGCTTGGTGGCTTCTTCTGCCATCTCCAGGCCACGATTGAGCTGAGTGTCATGCTCTTGCTGCCCCGGATAGACCACCACGGGCGTGACGAAGATAACCAGTTCTGTCTTGTCGTCTTTAAAGTCGCGCGACTTAAAGAGCTCACCCAGAATGGGGATATCGCCCAGCAGAGGGAACTTGTTGACTATCTTAGACATCTCGCTGTTGACCAGGCCCGAGATCACTATGGTTTCGTTGTTTTTCACGTTGATAACCGACTCGGTGCGGCGGGTGAGCATGCCAGGCACACCATCGACGGCCACCGAAGGGTCGATGGAGCTGACCTCGGCCATCACCCGGCTGACGATGTTTTGTTGATCATCGACCACAGGCTCGATATCCAGCTTGATACCGTATTCTTTGTATTCGACATCCACGGCGCCCAGGCCGCTGACGCTACGTATGGGGAACTCGCCACCGGCCAGGAAGCTGGCCGACTCGCCGCTGCGGGTGGTCAGATTGGGCTGCGCCAGCAGGCGGGCGTCGCCCTTTTCTGACAGCAACTGGATCTGGCTGCCGATGCCCGAGACGATACCCAGCGAGCTCCAGCCGCGGGTATCCAGCACGCCAATGTTGCTGGTTATGGCTTCTGTGATGGCCTCGGTATATTGCCCGGGGGAGGCGACGTTGAAGATAGGATTGGCGGTGAACCCCTTGGCCACACCATAGGCCGGTCCGGCCATGGAGGTCTCCCATTTGATGCCGACGTTGTTGAGGGTCGACTTGTTAAACTCGACGATCTTGACCTGCATCTTCACCATGGGGGACATGGTCTTGGCAAACTTGAGGTATTTCACCAGAGAGACGATGTTAGGGCCACCTTCGAGGATCTTCTCCAGCTGCTCCTTTTGCGCTAGGTCGGCCTCGCCCTGTACTATGATCAGGCCATCGCTTTCCGATACGGTGAGCGACGGGAAGGCGCTCAGCATCTTCTTGACCATGGCGGTGGTACGCAGGCTGTTGTCTGGGGTGACGGTGAGGCTGAGCTTGATCAGCTTGCCATCTTTCTGCCACAGCTGCAGGTCGGTATTGCCCGGGGCTTCGCCAATCAGCAAGACCCCCTTATTGTCGACGACCTTGGCGCTGAGCACCTTGCCGTTACCCACGACGATGCGCTCGACATTGGCGGCCTTGTAGAGTTCGACGGCGCCGACATAGAGCTTCATCGGGCGGTTGTTGTGCGCCATGCTCGAGGCGGGCAGCAGCAGGCATATCCAAAAAAATGCGACAATTTTCAATGTTTTCATAGTACGGCTTTATCTTTCAGTTGACTGAGTTGCTCTAGCATCTCTTTGGGAAGCGGGTAGGTTTGGGTACTGGTCTTGATGCCGTTACCGCCGGTGATCACCTCGACGGCAAGCTCGTGGTTTTTCTCTTCGCGGTTAAACAGCTGGCCTTCATGCATAGAGATAAACTCCAGCGCGCTCGACTCCTTCTGGTTTCTCAGCAGGGTGACGAACTTGCCTTTCTCTTTTGCCAGGGAGACGCGGGCCGCGTCGTTGACCGATAGCGCCAGGGTCACTGTGTTATAGGCGTTAGGATTGTCGTACAGGGTGTCGACCAGCTCGGGATTGACATCTATGCTGCGTCTGCCGGTGGCCAGTACGGTGACATCTTCCAGCAGTAGCTGAAGTCTCTTTCGCTCGCCATCGCGGCCCTCTTCTTTGAAGGCCAGCAGCAGGTCGACATGATCCGAGGGCACCAGCATGCCGGCATTCGAGTTAAGTTCATCGATATCTATGGTGACGGCGCGTTGACCCTCTTTGAGAATGTCGGAGAACTGTGCCACCCGCATGCCGGGCAGATAGGTCTCAATCAAGGGGCGGCCCGGAGCCATGGGTTGCAGCAACATCTGACCTGAGACCTCGCCGAAGCGGCTGGGGTGTATGGCATCCAGCGGCAGAGTATCGGCGCGGATCTGACGTACCGACATGTTGGCCTGGGAGATGATGTCGCCCTTTTGCAATTGCTGGGTGGCGACGATCACGTCGGCCATGGCGATGTTGTCCTTGGTTAACTCATCTCTGAGTTCCTGCTCTTTGGCTATAAAGTAATTCTTGGTCGCCCACGCCGAAATACCACCTAATATCAAGGCAATAACTAGCAGCACCCAATTGAAGTCAATTGATTTTAATTTCATCGTCAAACCTGAAGTTAGTTGGGGAGTATCGAGAGCGATTTCGTATAGGCAAACGCCGTATACCACTCGGTGAGGGCATCGGCGCACAGATCCAGCACATTGTTATCATTGCTGACGGGGGTGAGCAGAGCGGCGACTAAGGCGCCGCATACCACCAGGTATTCGACGCTGGCCTGGCCCCGACAGCGGGCGTTGCTTAACTGCATGGGTTCATCATCCTTGTTTCACTTGATTGGCAACTATGTAAACTTGCGAATTACGGGTGTCGAAGCTGATGTCGACACTATTGGTTCCCTGGCTCATCTGCAGGGCGGCCTTACCCGATTGGGTATCGAGTATGGCGGTTTCTTCTACCCAGCCTCGCTGCTGGTAGTGGCGGCGGTAGTAGTGATAGTTACTGGCCAGGCTACGAGAGCTGCTCAGTACGATAGTGCGCCCCTGCTTGTAGAGATCGGTCGAGGCGATATCCGACAGCAGGGTCGCGCCACTTGGCTGGGGGAAGCTGTTGCGTCTCACCTTAGCCAGCTCATTTTCTTCCATGTTCTTAGTGATGCCGACAAAGGCGGTGACGCCATCAAACTGCTGGCTGATGCGGGCGGTCAGCAGGTAGGGAGGCTGCAGGCTGTTGATCACCAGGTCGCCGTTAAAGGGGCGCGAGTCGAAGCGTTCGCTCTCCTTCTGCCAGGCCTTAGTAAAGAAGGCCGCCAGCTGAGCCTGGGTCTGGGTGTCTTTGACCACCCAGGTCTTCATGGGGTAGCCGTTGTAGCGCATCTCGTCGGCGACTATCTCTACCTTGGCGGTGTCGGGAAAATCTATTTCTGGCCAGTCGCTTGCGTGTGAGAGGCCTGCGAACAGTACGAGGATAAGGGGGAAAAGGGATTTCATGGGATCAGCCTCCACAGTTCTTGGTGCCATAGGTACATAGGCGATTAGCGGGGAGCACATCGGGCTCGACGAAACCCAGCTTCAGCGAGTTGGACTTGATCTCTTTGCCGAAGGGGATGATGCCGATGAGGTTCTGGGCGGTGCGGATCACGCCAACGTCCATATAGTTGGTCAGCACCAAGCGTCTAACCCGGTTCCTCACATGGTAGGGGCCGGCGGCGTTCCATCCCGAGGCGAGCAGGGCACTTTGGCCGTGAACACTCAGATCCAGCTCGTCAAAAGGGCTCATGTTGAGGTTTTCCAGATCTGTCCTGATCTGGGTACGATAGAACTGATCTCTGGGCAGTTTAAAGCCGGTGAAAGAGAGCATGCCCACGGCTTGCTCGACGGTCTTGCCGTAGGTGCCGGGCGTGCCTGTGCCCTGTTGGCTGCCGGTTAACCTTGCCAGTTCCTGCTCATCCTTGGCCGACTCCTGCAGATTCTTGAGCAGCAGAGTGTTTGTGCCGTCGCGCTTTAGGGGATACTTGAGCAGTGGGTGGACCCTGTTGTCCCAGCTCCACTTTTCCTGATGGCGGCTCGCTATCTTGCGACCATCTTGCTGGTAGAAGCGCCAGGGCAGGTATTGCATCTGCTGGTCATCCGAGCGGATGGCCACATAGAGGCCACTGCGGCTGGGCATTCTGTCCGGTCGTCCCTCTTTCCAGACGGTGCGCTCCCAGGCGTTATAGTGCGCGGCCTGATCCGCCCTGTGCTGGGCTGAAGAAACCTTTGACAGTAGCGGGAAGACGACCAGCAGGGGGATAATCACCAGGCTGAGTCCGACCACACTTTCGACCAATGCCTGGCCCTGTTGTTTCTTGGCCATTAGAGCATCCTCGTCAAGGCCAGCACGCTGCTGCGCTCGCCATTGGTGGAGTCGGTGAGACGGGTCTGCCAGAAGGGGTTGTAGAGGTTGCCATACTCGTGGCGACCATCTCGTCTGGCCCAGGAGGAGGTGATCTGCATCAGATCTCTGGGGCGAGAGTAGTAGGCCTGCGCCGTTGCCAGTGCCGTCATGCGATTGCCGAGCATCTCCAAGTCTTTTGCCGGATTGAGGCCATCACCCACCAGCTTGGTGCTGCTCGATGTGCCGACCTTGTTACGCTCCTTAGAAACCACCACGGCGATATTATCTGTCTGACTCTTCTTGTTGGCGCTGCTTGAGAGGCCAAAGAAGGGGCGCACCCCATTGTAGTCGCCACGGGTTTCCTGGGCGTAACCTGCGTATCGGGATGCGGTGCGATTGATGCTGCGACTACTGCCCCATGAGTGACGATTGCCGACCCGGGCGATATTGGCGCGATCATCCGAGCTGGTTGAGCCCCAGCCCAGTGGTGTTTCCCTGTATCCGCGCCAGCGGCATCCTGACCAGCTACAACGAAACTTAGAGAGGTGAAAACTGATGGTATCCATCGAGGTCCAGGACTCCGCCTGACCATTTTTGTAGCTAATGAGATCGCTGCCACCGGTTTTTTGGGTTTTCCAACGTATGGGAAAGAGGGTCATCGACCAGATGCCGCCCAACTTGTAGGTTCGCTTTGCGCTGAAAGGATCTCTGGAGGCCAGGGTTACGCCGATAAAATCTTTAAACTGGGTTTCCTTTCTGTTGGAGCCGCGACTATGGCGCTTCTGGAATGATATCCAGGTATCTTTCACATCGAGAAACAGTAGCGGGTTTTGCGCCAGATCCAGCCTGGCTTCGCTATCGTTGGCCTTGACCACCTTGCCAGCCGATTCGATGCTGGAGGCCATGCCCGCGTAGTGGATCACCTGTTGTGAGCTACTCAGGGTCCAGAGGATGGCGTCTTCGGCGTAGATCAACCCTTCAAACACAGGTTGTGCCACCTGATTGATGGTGCCCACCGCCTGTTCTATGCCGCGAACCACGGCGCCGACATAAGGTACCCAGCAGAGGCTGTAACAGGCATTCTGGGCGAATCTGTCTGTCATGTTAAACCAGGAGGAGAGCCCTACCATCTGGGCGATGGCGACCTGGTTCGCGACCGAGGCGCGGTTGGTATAGGCCTTGAAGTTGAAGTCCCTGGCGGCAAAGGTGGCAACGCTGTAGGCCGTGTTGTCGGCGGTATTTTGCAGCTTGGTCGCGTTGAGGTTGACCTTGGCCGTGTTAAAACTGTAGAGCACAGACATGAGTGCGAGCGACATCAGCATTAAAGACAATGCCATGGCCTGTCCTCGCTGTCTGGAGCGCATGGAATTCGGATGCATAGGAGTCTCTTGGCTAGTGTTCGAGGAAAGGGAGGAGTTAATCTACGCCGCTACCTGAGCCACCGCCTGAGCCGGTACTGCCGCTGGCCTTATTGGCTCCGTCGTTGTAATTACCTAGGTTGTAATCTTTATCGGCGACTTGATTGGCGCTCGATGCCGAGCCTTTGGCTGCCCCTATTTGAGTGGCTGAGTCTTGTCCTGATATTTCGGCTGATAGACCGGCAACCTGGTTGCGCACCGTCTGTCCGAAGAAGCTGTAGACACCAATTGCCGAGACGGCGATTAAGGCGACTATGATGATATATTCGGTCATGCCCTGACCTTTTATGTTTGTTCTCTTCACCATAAATTCCTTTTATGAATGACATCAATGCTAGCGGCTGGAGGCCGCTAGCATTGAAAAGGGCTTAGTTACCCGAAGCACTCTTGTTGGCAGCGTCGTTATAGTTGCCTAGGTTGTAGTCCTTGCTAGCCACATTGTTTGCGTCGGTAGCAGAACCTTTTGCATTGGTAATCTGTGCTGCCGAATCCTGTCCAGACATCTCTGCCGACAAGCCTGCAACCTGATTACGAATGGTTTGGCCGAAGAAGCTGTATACCCCGATGGCAGATACGGCGATCAGTGCGACAATGATGATATATTCGGTCATGCCTTGACCGCGTTGCTTTTTCTTTAACATCTCTTTTCTCCTTGAGAATATATAATTAAGACTCGGCTATTTTATCGTCATACCCTAGTGTCTCAATTATCCCTAGGAATAATATTGTTGTGGCAAACCTACCCGTTGTTATTATTTTCCGTATTAGATTTGGTTATATTTAACCAGGAGCTGTCCTCGACTCTTGCAATCGGTTTTTTTGTAAATGTTTTGTAAATGCATCTTGATGGTATTGATTGAAACGTTCATTTTATTTGCGGCTTCCGAGTTGCTTAGGCCCTTGCAAATAAAAGAGAGCACCTCTTTTTCCTTCTTGGTGATCCCCTGAAACAGCGCATGTCGCTCGGAGGCTTTAGCGGGTTGCTGCTGGGTCTGAATATAGTGCGACAGGGCGCTCAGGCTAAAAAACAGGTTACCCTCCAGCACATTGTCGAGCATCTGCACTATGGCGTGCGCCGGGCTGCACGCCTTGGTTGCACCGCTAAATCCATGTTTTATTAGTGTTAATTCATCTTCCATCGAGAGGCTTTCGCAGATGGCAATATGCTTGCCCGCCGATAAGAGCCCCGAGTCTATCTGACCTAGCTCGCCGTGAACGTCTTTAAGAAAATGAAATAGAATTTTGGGGATTTGTTGTGGGGTGTGCCAGGCCGTGAGCGAGTTTGCGCTGGTATTAACTTTTAAATTGAGTAATCCAGAAACATGCTTTAACAGCTGAATATTTTTTGGCGACTGACTCAGGGTAAATATTTCACCATTATACATTTCACGTCCTTATGAGATTTATAATGTACTACTTTGTTACTAATAGGGTTTGTTTATTTGTCTGAGCGTAAGACTTTATTATTACTAAATTATTAAACGCTCGTTTATTTTTACGTATTCTATATAAGAAGGAATTAATATCAAGGGGCGACGACTTAGGGTTTATATCCTTTTGGGCAGGAACCCCAAAGGATATTGTGGCTAGGTGGGGGAAGTGAACAGCGATGGGGCGTGATTCTTACGCCCCATCTTTGCGGTGAGATTAGTCCACCGAGGTGAGCTTGAGTTGCCAGTCGGGTAGCTTTTCCTCGAGATCAGGCCTGATGCGTTCAAAGTCTCCGCGGATGACGATAACAGGTACTTGGCCAAAGTGTTGCTTTGCCATGGCTTGTAGCGATTCGGGTGTCATCTGTTGCCAGCGCAAGAGTCGATCGGATAGCGAGTCGGCGTTGGCTTGGCGCGCAATGGCCTGACTGTAGTCCTCGATACGTTGGCCGGGATCATCCTGACGCAGGGCGAGTCGACTGAACTGAGAGGTCTTCAGTGCGGCGAGCTCGGCCGCCGAGGGCGGAGCATCGGCCGCCAGCGCCAGGTGATCTAAGATGCCACGAATGAAGGCGCCCGTATGCTGCTGTTGGGTGGCGCCAAAGTATTTGAGGATCCTTGCCATAGGATTGTTGAAACAGCGGCCATAGATACCATAGGTGAGGCCCCTTTGCTCCCTGAGATCGAAGTAGAGACGCCCCGAGAAGCTACGGCCGAGCCAGCGACTGAGGGCCTCACAGGCAAACGCCGAGTCGGCCTGGTCATCTTGTGTGAGTGGCAGGTGATAGCCGATCCGTACCTGAGTCTGCACGGTACCGGGGGCGTCGATCACAAACAGCTGCTTGCCGTAGGGGCTAAAAGTATCGACGAAGCTGGCCTCATCCGCTTGCTGCTGGCCCAGTTGGCTCAGGCTGGCGGCAAGCTTCTGCCTTAGGTTGCCATCTATGTCGGGACCTCCCTCCAGCAGCAGGTGCCAGCGGCTCTGGGCCTTGGTCTGCCTGAGCAGGGCGAGCAGCTGAGGCGCATCCAGGCTCTGTTGCAGCGCCCTGTTATTCAAGGCCTTATTATAGGGATGTGCGCTACCTAAGATCTTGTCGGCCCAGACCTGTTCTACCTCGCTGCCGTTAAAGGCCCTGATATGTTTATCCAGGGCCAGCTGGCGTCTGAGTTTGGCCAGATCCAGCTCGCCATAGGCCTCGGGTGACCAGCTCTGCACCAGGATGTCCACCGCCTGCACTAGCTCAGATGCCGGGCATTTGAGGCTGAGCCTTAGGCCATGGATGCTGGGGTGTATGGTCAGGCTTTCGAGACAGGGCATGTCGTGGTGATTGGCCAGCTTGACGCTATGCTGCTGCAGCGCCGTATGCAGAATATCGAGGTTTTCATAGGGCGCATCCGGGCTGACGGCCAGCAGGTGTATGCCGACCAACTGTGAGGGCATGCCGGGGAGTCTATGCAGGCTCACCTTGTTTGACAGCGAGATAGCCTCGGGGGGCGCCAAAGGTGTAAACTCGCGCCTTGCCAGCGCTGGGGCATTGGTCGGTGCGTTGAAACTCGGTACCTTAGGGGCTTCTACCTGTGTAAAGCTTAGCCGGGTCTGCTGGCAGCCACCGCTTAAGAGGCTGCAGCCGAGGATCAGGAGTAGGCTCATCTGTCTCATAGTACCTTCTCCTCCAATGAGTCGGACATGCCGTCGGGGAGCCACTCTAATATCGCCTTACCCCAACGTATGTACCAGGGGGGAAGCAGATCCAGGCGAACATAGCCCGGGCTGAGATATTGCTGGGTGACTCGCTTGATATCCTCCTGAGTCACGGCTGCAATTCGCTCCCAGGGGGCGGTAAGGGGGTTGAGCTTATCCCTCTGTTGGCTGGCGCTGAGCAGGTTAGCCAGGCTGACGTCGTTGTCGAGTTTACTCAGCTGGGCCAGCAGCCAGCGACGCTTGAGCCGTTCAAGTTCAGTCGATGTGACCCCCTGAGTTGCGAGTCGGTCGACCATCTCTGTGATGCGCTGGCTGAGATCGTCGAGAGAGACCTTGGCTCTGGGGACCAGAACCAGGTTCATGACGCCGAGATGTTGCATCGACAGGGGAACGGAGTAGTGCAGCAGGGTTTCTGGTGTCTTGAGATGCAGTTTCTCCAGCATGCTGGTGCGGTTTTGCAGCAGGTAATCCTCGACCAGTGTCATCGCCGCCGCGTCGGGAGCTAAGGTGCCGACCGTGTGCCAGGCCAGCAAGAGCCCCGGCCAGGGGCCGCGGCTATCGACTATCTCGCCTCGGACCGGCTGTCGCTCGACGGCCAGGGGGGAGAAGTGCGCCAACGGACGACTGGGTTTCTGCCAGCTCCCGAAGTACTGCTCCACCCAGCTCAAGGTTTGTGACGGCAGGTCGCCGACGATAGCCAGCTGCATGGCATCTGGGCGGTAGAAGTCATGGTGGAAACGGCTCAGGCTGGCGGGTGTGGCCGCCGATACATCGTCAACTGAGCCGATCACCGCGTGGCCATAGGGGCTGTCCTTTACCTGGTTGAGCAGAAAGGTCATGGCCGGGCGAATATAGGGCTGGTTGTCTATGGTGGTAGCCATCTCTTCGAGCACGGTTTGTTGCTGATTGCGCACCGTCTCTTCGCTGAGTCTGGGGCGGATGAAGCGATCCGATTCGAGCCAGAGCGCCAGCGCTAACGCCTGGCTGGGAAGATTGACATAGTAGTTGGTGGCATCGAAGAAGGTACTAGCGTTGAAGTAGCCGCTATGGGCGCTCATGGTCTGGCCATAGCTGTCGCCGGGAGCATTTTCGCTGCCCTTAAACAGCATGTGTTCGAACAGATGGGCGTAACCCGATTCGCCCTCGGACTCGTTGCGCGAGCCTACCGCAAATTGGCTGGAGATGGCGACACTCTGCTTATTGGGTAGCGGCAACAGATAGAGGCTCAGGCCGTTATCGAGCTCATGCCGGCTAAGCTTTTGTTCCAATTGATAGAGAGGCGCCGCCAGTGTCTCCAGGCTTGGCTCACTGGCGATGGCGTTAAAGCCTAGTAGGCTCAGCAGAGCAACGAGCAGGGAATAGCGGCGTGTCTGGCTTGGCATCTTATTGTATTTTCTGAAATTGACTTACTTTAACCCTATCCGTTTTGCCAGACGGTGTAAATTCCCCGAATCGACCTCGAGCTCTCTGGCGGTTGCGGCCCAGTTGTTATCGTGCTGAGTGAGGGATTGGCGTATGTAGTCGGCCTGAAAGGCTTCGGTCGCCTGCTTGAGGCTGCCACTAAATTGTGGCGCAACGGTTTTGCCGCTGCTCTGGACGCTGCGCGGCGCCGAGTTGGCGAACTCAAAATGCTCGGGATTGATAAGGCCGTTACTGCCGGACGACTGAGCCCTTGCAAGAATGGCCGCACGGTAGATGCTGTGTTCCAGTTCCCTGACGTTGCCTGGCCATTGGTAGCCCTCGAGCATCGCCAGACTGGCTGGGCTGAGCCTTAAGGTCTGCAGTCCTAGTTGCTGACGACAGCGCTCGACGAAGAAGCCGCTCAGCAGGGTGATGTCCTGTTCCCTTTCTCGCAGCGGCGGGGCGACTAAGGGGAAGACGCTGAGTCTGTGGTAGAGGTCGGCACGAAAACGTCCGGCTAACACCTCGTTTTTGAGGTTTTTATTGGTGGCGGCAATGATGCGCACGTCCACCTTGAGGCTGCGATCGTCACCGACGCGTTGCAGATCGCCATACTGTAATACCCTGAGCAGCTTGGCCTGCAATGTCAGCGGCAGTTCGCCTATCTCATCGAGAAACAGCGAGCCCTTGTCGGCCATCTCGAACTTACCGCTGCGGTTGCTGACGGCGCCGGTAAAGGCCCCTTTGACGTGGCCAAACAGCTCACTCTCGGCCACAGATTCTGGCAGGGCGGCGCAGTTGAGGTAGACCAGGGGCTGGGCGGCGCGCATGGACCCCTGATGGATCTCATGGGCGATCAACTCTTTACCCGTGCCCGTCTCGCCCATGATCAGCACGTTGAGATCCGTCGGTGCCACCACGGCGATCTCCTGCTTAAGGTTGTTCATCACCTGGGACTGACCAATGATCTCTTTGGTGCCTTCCTTATTCTGAGTGGTGCCGTCGTCCTTGTCCCACTGGGCCTGCAGCGCCTGTTTCTCCAGCTTGTCGATCAAAAGGGCGTTGTTGAGGGAGGCCGAAGCGATGGCGCTGATCCCTCTGAGTTGTTCATTGGTGAAGGACTTAAATTGATCGGGATCGAAGCCATCTATGGTCACGGCGCCGATCAGGCTGCCGTCGGCCAGCAGCGGCAGGCCGATACAGGCGTGCACCGTGAGGTTATCGCCCTGATTGGGGATCAGGCCGTCGTAGGGATCGGGTAGATCGCTGTCGGCGGGAAAGCGCACCACGTCACCGGCACGGGCGATCGCCTCCAGTCTGGGGTGCTCGTGGAGGACGAAACGGCGCCCAAGTACATCGGGACTCAGGCCGTTGATGGCTAATGGGGTAAACTGCTGACCCTTAAATTCCAGCAGCGCCGCGGCGTCGCACTGCATACTTTCCCTGATGGTGTCGAGCAGGCGCGAGAACCTGTCATGATTGGACAATCCCGAGGTGATATCTAACGCCATCCGCGTCAGTTGGGTTTGACTTAGTGCCATGGGGTCTCCGAAATGTAGCACCTATGCCAGGCTGTATCCTTCTCTACTGGCATGCTGCGGTGGTTTTAGATCTTAGTATATGTCAATTTAACACTAATGTTTATTGTCATTTTTACACTTGCTTTGAGGGTAAAAAGGGGTCGCTATGACCCCTTTGTCGAGTGATGTCAGGCCTTATGCGTTAGCCGATAGTGTTGAATCGGCAACGGGTTGTGTACCCTTGGCACCGATGGCCTTCTTGATGATGTCGAACAGGAAGGCACCAAGGAACAGACCTCCTGCACCGAAGATGACGTCACCAGGGACACGCATCCAAACCAGTGTCTCAACCAATGGGCTGTGGATCACTTCTGGTGAACGGGCGAACCAGTAGCCATTTTCGATGACGGCGAAGAACTGAGTCAGACCGACAGGTAGCAGTGACATGAAGACCATGGCCGCCAGACCTATGTTCAGGCTCCAGAAAGCACCCTTAAGCAGCTTGTCGCTCCATTGGATCTGACCGGTGAGACCGCGCAGACAGAAGAGCATCAGACCAACACCCAGCATACCGTATACCCCCATGAAGGCAGCGTGGCCGTGGGTCGCAGTAGTGTTAAGACCCTGGATGAAGTATAGCGAGATTGGTGGGTTGATCAGGAAGCCCAATACGCCGGCACCCACTAAGTTCCAGAAGGCTGTTGCAACGAAGAACATGATGGCCCACTTGTAGCGAATCATCCAGGGGCTGGCGTTACGCATACGGTAGCTCTCGATAGCTTCGAAGCCGATCAGTGCTAGCGGTACTACTTCCAGTGCTGAGAAGATGGCGCCCCAGGCGATAACACCCGTAGGTGTACCAGTGAAGTAGAGGTGGTGCAGGGTACCGATAAGGCCACCGGTGAGGAAGATAACAGTGGCGAACAGTACGGCGCCGTTGGCGCTACGAGCACGGATTAGGCCTAGACGTACCAGCATCAGGGCGATAACAGAGGTCGCGAAGGTCTCGAAGAAGCCTTCTACCCATAGGTGAACTACCCACCAGCGCCAGTATTCGGCGATAGCCAGGTTGGTGTGCTTGCCCATGAAGAGGCCAGCACCATAGAAGAGGCCGATGGCAACACAAGAGGCGTACAGTACCCAGATCACAGGGCGCATCTCACCTTGTACCTTAAGGGCTGGGCGGATGGCGGCGGTGACCAGGGTTAGCCAGATTAATAGACCAGCGAGTAGCAGTACCTGCCAGACGCGGCCGAGATCGATATATTCGTATCCTTGATGACCGAAGAGGAAGTTAGTGTCCAGGTCGAAGTACTGTTGTACACCTATCCATTCACCGGCCATTGAGCCCAGTACTACGACTACCAGGGCAACCCAGAGGACGTTGACGCCAAGGCGTTGGAACTTAGGCTCGTAACCCGATAGTGCAGGTGCGATATAGAGGCCTGTGCCAAGCCAGGCGGTGGCGATCCAGAATACTGCTAGCTGGGTGTGCCAGGTACGTGTCACTGAGTAAGGCAGGATCTCGGATAACGGAATACCGTAGAAGTTCTGGCCTTCTACCGCGTAGTGAGCCGTGATGCCCCCCAGGAGGACCTGTAGCAGGAAGAGACCGACCGCAGTAACGAAGTATTTACCCACGGCTTTCTGTGAGGCCGTTGGCTTCTTGAGGAACAGAGGATCTTCTTTGGCGGGTGTTGGCAGCTCTTCATGCTTGCCAGCCGCATGGTGCCAAACCAGGGCTCCGACACCTGCGATCAGGGTCACGATACTCAGGATAGACCAGACGATGTTGTCAGAGGTTGGGGTGTTACCCAGCTGAGGGTCGAATGGCCAGTTGTTGGTGTAGGTGTACTCTTGACCTTCACGTTCGGTGATGGCGGCCCAGGCACCCCAGAATAGGAAGGCGTTTAACTGCTGGCGACGCTCTAGGTCGGGTACTGTGCCTTCTTTCATCGCGTATTGTTCACGCAGAGTAGCAAGCTTAGGATCGTCACCGAAGAGAGACAGATAGTGATCCGAAACTTCTTCAATCGCCTTGACGCGGGTGTCAGATAGGCTGATGTGAATCTCACCATTGGCCGAGGTGGTCAGGCTGTTGTGGCGAAGATCGTCACGCAGAGACTGCTCGAGCCCTGCTTTCTTGATAGAGTCCAGTTCGTTAAAGCTTCTGCCATATTGCGCCTTGGCGGTGATATCTAACCAGGCCTGAGCCTCACGGTGTAGCCAGTCTGCGGTCCAGTCCGGGGCGACGTAGGAGCCGTGACCCCAGATGGAGCCCAGCTGGTGTCCGCCCATAGAACGCCAAACCAGTTGGCCGCGTTCGATATCATTTTGAGTGAACAGGGGCTGACCCTGAACATCGGTAAAGGCAGTGGGAATCGGAGGTTTTTCGCGATAGATGTCACTGCCTATGCTTAGCAGGACAGAGAATGAAGCGATAAGTACTATCAAGAGTGCTATCGCCGTTAGCCGTTGTTTGTTCATAGAGCCTCTCAGCGCAATATATTGTAGGTGTGGAGTACCCTGTAACAGCATCTAGTGTGCCAATTTTTTAAGTTGTTGATTCTTATCGATTAACCTTATATTGGTGTCTTATTAAATTGTCATAATGACACTTACACTAAAGTGTAAAAATGACACTGCGTGTCAAAAGGACAGAGTGTGTTTCGTCTGTGTCGATTTGATACTTGTTTGCTTGGTGGGGTGATGCTTGGTGACAAAAAAGCCAGCCTCAATGGCTGGCTTTATCTGGCGTTTACCGTTAGGGATTGAGCCTTCAGCGGTAATGCCTGAGCCCTCAGCGGCAATGCTTAAGCCATAGGCGATATGACGAAATCCTTCAGTGGCGAGATGAAAGTCTACAGGCCTCTAGCGATAGAGCGACGGGTCATCCTTATTGGGACGCGTCTTGAAGCGTCTATGCAGCCACATATACTGCGCCGGGCTGCGGCCGATGATGGACTCTACTATGCGGTTGCCTCGCTTGGCATCTTCGAGCTCGTTCTCCCCAGGGAAATCCTCCAGCGGTGGCTGGATCTCTATGGTGTATCCCTTGTCATCCTGGTTACGTACCACCACGAAGGGCAATACCTTGGCCTTACCCAGCTTGGCCAGGGTGGTGGCACCCGTGATGGTTGCGGCTTCCTGTACGGCGAAGAAGGGGATAAAGACGGCGCTTGAACGGCCAAAATCCTGGTCCGCGGTATACCAGATCACATCTGGATTGCGCAGGCTGCGCACCATCTGCCTGAGATCCCGTTTAGGCACCAGTCCCTTGTTGGAGCGCAGGCGTCCCTTGACCTGGAGGTATTCCATCAGCGGATTATTGTGGGGACGGTAGACGCCTATACCCGGCTGAAACTGACCAAAGATGCGTGCGCCCATCTCCAGTGGCAGGCAGTGCACCGCAAAGAGGATCACTCCCTGACCCGCCGCCAGTGTCTGTTCCACATTTTCTTGGCCTTTAATCGTCATATGGCGCTGAATGCGTTCATCGCTCCACCACCAGGCGTTGGCGATGTCGAAGATAGCCTTGCCTGTCTCTTCGAAATTTTGGGTCAACAAGGCCTGCTGCTCGGCCGGGCTCATCTCGGGAAAGCAGAGTTCGATGTTGCGTTTGGCAGTGTTGACGCGGCTGCCGGCGATCGCCATGGCCAAGCGGCCTATGCCTTGGCCCAGTTTCATCTGGGCCCTGAGCGGCAGCAGCTGGGTCAGGCGCATCAAGCCGACGCCTAACCAGATGAGCCAGTATTTGGGATGGAAAAATTGAGCGGAGAATTGAGCGTTTTCGACCACGGTTGACCTTATGGGGTTTACAAAAATTACTGCTTATTCTAACTCAATTTTTTGGGAAAATTAGGTATAATCAGGGATTAATTTTCGCAAAAAGATAAGTGCCATATGAAGATTTCTCTGCCAGCTTTCGAAAAAGCAAACGTTCTGGTCGTCGGTGATGTGATGTTAGACAGATACTGGAGCGGCCCTACGGGGCGCATTTCGCCCGAGGCGCCTGTGCCTGTGGTAAGAGTGAATCAGATCGAAGACAGACCCGGCGGGGCGGCAAACGTTGCCCTGAACATCGCCGCCTTGGGCGGTCAGGTGAGCCTGGCGGGCATAGTGGGTGAGGATGAAACCGCCGCCGCCCTGACTCAAGGGGTTGAGGCCATGGGCGTTGCGCCTAAGTGGCACAGAGTGGCTCATCTGCCAACCATTACCAAGTTGCGCGTCTTATCCCGCAACCAGCAGTTGATTCGCCTCGACTTCGAGGAGGCCTATCCGGCCGAGCAGAGTCAGGCCTTGCTGGAAAGTGCCGAGAAAGAACTGGATAAGGTGACCGTGGTGGTCTTGTCAGATTATGCCAAGGGAGCCATAGCTACGCCTCAGGATTTCATCGCCAAGGCCAAGGCCAAAGGGGTCAAGGTGCTGGTGGATCCTAAGGGCAGTGATTTTTCCCGTTATCGCGGTGCCAGCCTGCTTACCCCTAACATGAGTGAGTTTGAGCAGGTGGTCGGTGCCGTGGCCGATGAGGCGGATCTGGTGGCCAAGGCCAAGCAGCTGATGCGCGATTTCAATTTCGAGGCATTATTGGTGACTCGCTCCGAGAAGGGGATGACGCTTATCACCCAAGATGGCCCTGAGCTGCACATTCCAACCGTTGCCCGTGAGGTCTATGACGTTACCGGCGCCGGTGACACTGTGATCTCGGCATTGGCGACTTCGCTGGCGGTAGGTTGCGACTTGCCTGTGGCCTGCGCCCTGGCCAACACGGCGGCGGGTATCGTGGTTGGTAAACTGGGTACCTCAACCGTGAGCCGTATCGAACTTATCGCGGCGCTTAACCTGAGCCATGGCGAGAGCGGCTATGGGGTGGTGAGTGAAGATCAGCTGGCCTATGCCCTGGAGCAGGCCAAGCTGAAGGGCGAGCGCGTGGTGATGACCAATGGCTGTTTCGACATCCTGCACGCCGGCCATGTGAGTTACCTGCAGCAGGCGAGAGCGTTGGGTGACAGGCTTATCGTAGCGGTCAACGATGACGAATCGGTGAAGCGCCTCAAGGGTGACGGCCGTCCGGTCAACAAGCTGGAACGTCGTATGGCGGTACTGGCGGGTCTTGCCTCGGTAGACTGGGTGGTGCCCTTCAGCGAAGATACGCCGCAGCGCATCATCTCCAGGCTGCTACCCACCAAGCTGGTGAAGGGCGGTGACTACAAGGTAGAAGAGATCGCCGGTGGCAAAGAGGTGATCGCCGCCGGTGGCAGCGTCGAGGTGCTAGGCTTCGAAGATGGCGTCTCTACTACGGCCATCATCGAAAATATTATGGCCAAGCAGTGATCGCAGGGACGTTACTGATCGCCAGTGCCTGGTTCTGGGCGCCCATGCCCCAAGGTCAGGCGCTGGTATGTCAAACGTCTCACATTCAAGAGTGCCTGGCCCAGTTACCCCCTGAGGCCAGGGCGCAATTACCCCTCAATTCTCAAACGCTGGTGAGTCAGATGGGCCGCCGCGGTGCCATGGTCAGGCCCCTGGGCGATCCAGGTGTTACCAACTTAAGTGTTACTGGCCTGGTGTTGCTGGCCGAGGCGCGCATTCCCAAATCTTATTCGGCGCTGTGGAACGGCCAGGTCTATGCCCTGCCGATAGCGCAGGCCAAGCAGATGACCCTGGCTCACGAGCTGGGGCACCTGGCGGTGAGCCGTTCGCGCTCCACTTACTTGCAAGCCGATAAGTTAACGCCTTACCAACACGAGTGGCTGGCAGATTTCTATCTGCTCTGGTCGCTTGCCAAGGCGGGCCAGCCGGAAACCTTGGCCTGGCAGCAGTATCACAGACGCAACCTAGAGGTGTTTGAGAACGTGAAGGCGATCTCTCACTGGTCGACGCCCATGCTCTCTCAGCTGTTCACTCGATATAGCTGGCAGGCGTTAGGGGCATTTGCGGATTTCGATAGTCTTATTGACGCCATCTATCCTGTGCTTGTCCAATATGATCAGGAGACTTTGGACGAGTTTGCCAGCCTGCTCCACAGAGTATTCGGCGCGGCCACTCAGGCTAAGCTGCCCCATTACATGTTCTGGCGCAGACCCGAGATGGGCGTCATCATCCGGCCAACCCTGAACCACTTGATGGGGGAACAGGCCGCCGAGCGCTGGTTGACCGAACAGGCGATGCAGGGGGAGTAATACCAATCGTAATAAATAATTGATCATGCTAGCTTGTTAAAACGCTCGATAACTGTATTAATATTTTTAATTGTAGAATAACTACTTATCTAAAAATCCTGCTTTGTTCTCAAGCGTTTTTCCTGCGCTATTTCTGATCACATATTTACTGTGATTGGTATAACCGGAACGTTTGGGAAAATAAAAAAGGAGCCAGAGGCTCCTTTTTTAACTTATTGCTTTCGAGGTGGACGGCGTTCGCGCAGGATGATATCTGGGTTAAAGTCGATATCACCATCGTCGTCTATGGTCGCGAGTTGATCTTCCTGCTTGGCGATAGCCGTACTCGTCGTAGACGTTTGTCTGACAAAGAGTAGCTGATAACCAAGTTTCGCTAAGGTGTAGAAGGCGAATCGCTGCGCCGTCGTCAACCTGTCCCAATGTTCGTTAGTGTGAGCCTGAGAAACGCGCCTATCCTCGAAAGAGAGCAGTCCATTATTTAGCACTTGAGATTGCATTTTCAAAGCCTCTTTAGGAAACGCTAACATTGTTGCATGATGATTATATAATCAGATGTTAAGTCAATATGCAAGCGATTCACCCGGCCAAAGTGTGGCCTCTCACGCTAAGTATAGCCGAAATATTTGGATAACTTTTCACCAAAAAGCAAGGTCGAGAAGATAAAAAATAAACTGCAAATTTATCAAGAAGATTTATCTAAATTCATTTTTAGCTAGGGCCTGCTTATCTTTCGCGTTCATTTTTGCAGCATTCTGTATCGATTTTATACAAGGCAGAGCGATTGTAATGTGGTGTGCTACATCAATGAGCGATAACGCAGTAGAAAAATGATACAGACGCTGCCCGCAGGGTTCGTCTTGAGCACGTTCAACTCTTTGTTACTCGGCTTTTATATAGAATAACTATACTTCAAGCCTCATGCCGCGATTTGAACGTGCTCAATTAGAACAAAAATTGTTCTCAAAAGGTCAACAGGCCCTAGGCAATAAAAAAGGCCGTTAAACGACCTTTTTGTAGATGTTGTACGCTTAGTCCGCTTCTTTCAGGGACTGAGTCAGATCGACAATCGCCTTCTTACCGTCACCAAACAACATCAGGGCGTTATCTTTGGCAAACAGCGGATTAGGCAGACCGGCGAAGCCAGGGCTCAGGGAGCGCTTAACGACTACCACGGTGCGCGCCTTGTCGACGTTGAGGATAGGCATGCCGTAGATAGGGCTGCCTTTGTCCTCACGGGCCATAGGGTTGGTCACGTCGTTGGCACCAATGACGATGGCCACATCCGTCTGCTCGAACTGAGGGTTGATCTCATCCATCTCGATCAGCTGCTCGTAGGGCACCTCGGCCTCGGCCAGCAGTACGTTCATGTGGCCTGGCATACGGCCTGCAACAGGGTGAATGGCGTAGAGGACCTGGGCGCCGCGCGCCTCCAGTATCGAGGCCAACTCACGCACCGCATGTTGCGCCTGCGCCATCGCCAGACCGTAACCCGGGACAATCACCACGCGCTCGGCGGTTTCCAGTAGCATGGCGACCTCTTCTGGTGAAGAGGAGGTTACCTTGCCGGCGTATACCTCGTCGGCATCGACTGTCTCACCGCCTTCGGCCATCACACCAAAGAGCACGTTGAACAGCGAGCGGTTCATCGCCTTACACATGATCTGGGTCAGGATGATCCCCGAGGCGCCGACCAGTGAACCCGAGACGATCAGGACTGTATTGCCCGTGATGAAACCTGTGGTTGCCGCGGCGATACCCGAGTAGGAGTTCAACAGGGCGATAACCACTGGCATATCGGCGCCGCCGATAGGAACCACTAGGAAGAGGCCCAGCAGCAGCGACACGGCGACTAAGGCGTAGATGAAGGTTGGATTACTCGGCGTGGTGACCACGGCAACCGTCAGTATCAGGGCCGCGATCAACAGGCTGGCGTTGATGAACTTGTTACCCGGCACCCGGATAGGGTTACCGGAGATAAGCTCCTGTAGCTTAGCAAACGCCACGAAGGAGCCCGAGAGGGTCACAGAGCCGATAAGCACAGTCAGGCCGATAGAGATAAGCGCGACCACATGAGTCGCCGAATCGGGATCCAGGAAGCTTGCCAGGGCGATAAACAGCGAGGCGCCGCCACCGAAACCGTTGAGCAGCGCCACCATCTGTGGCATGGCGGTCACCTGGATCTTGGTGGCCATCACGGCGCCTATGGCACCACCGAGCAGGATACCGGCAATGATCCACTCATAGCTTAAGATGCTCTTGTCCAGCAGGGTTACCACCACGGCGATGAACATGCCCAGGGCCGATAACTGGTTACCGCGCACCGCGGTGCGGGGCTTGGTCAGCCCCTTGATCCCTAAAATAAACAGACTCGCAGCCACAAGGTAGGCGAGATAGATAATCGTCATACTCATGTTGGCTTATTTCCTCTTAAACATGGCAAGCATACGGTTGGTGACCATGTAGCCACCCACAACGTTTATGGTGGCCAGTACCACGGCGATGAAGCCTAGTACATTGACCCAGAGTCCCGCGCCTGAACCGGCCGCAAGCAGGGCGCCGACCAGGGAGATCCCCGAGATGGCGTTTGAGCCTGACATCAGGGGGGTATGCAGGGTAGGCGGCACCTTAGTGATCAGCTCAACCCCAAGGAATACTGCCACCACGAACAGGGTCAGTAGAATAAGATCTCCATTATTGAGCCTCCTCTGTTGCCGCAAGTGACGGCAGTGATAACAGATCGCGTAATCTGGCGTTAACCACCTCACCCTGATGGGTGACGACTGTGTCGCGCACAATCTCGTCGTCGAAGTCCAGCTGTAACTGGCCCTCATCGTCGACGATTAGCTTGAGCAGGTTTTCTATGTTGGTGCCATACATCTGGCTGGCGTGGGTCGCCGCGCTGCCAGGCACATTCGATGGCCCGAGTATGGTGACGCCGTTATGGACCACAGTCTCGTCCAGCTGGGTCAGCTCGCAGTTACCACCGGTTTCGGCGGCGAGATCTACGATAACCGTGCCCGGCTTCATGGCATCCACCATCTCCTTGGTGATCAGCACGGGGGCCTTGCGGCCCGGGATGGCTGCGGTGGTGATGACGATATCCTGCTGCGCCAGCACGTTGGCCATCGCCTGTTGCTGACGCTTGATAAAGTCGTCGCTCTGCTCGGCGGCGTAGCCCCCCTTGGTCTCGGTATTTTCGGTTTCAAGATCCAGTTCGACCGGCTTGGCGCCCACCGAGAGGATCTGCTCCCTGGCGGCGGGGCGAATATCATAGGCTTCCACCACGGCGCCCAGACGCTTGGCGGTAGCACAGGCCTGCAGACCGGCGACGCCGACACCCATGATGAAGGCGCGGGCCGGCTTGAGGGTGCCAGCCGCCGTCATCATCATAGGGAACATGCGCGGCGCCTCGTGGGCCGCCAGTAGCACGGCCTTGTAACCGGCGATGGTGGCCATTGAGGAGAGGATATCCATGCTCTGGGCACGGGTGATCCTGGGGACCAGTTCCAGTGCCAGGGCGCTGGTGCCTGTCTGTGCCAGGCTGGCGGCATTTTCCGGTTGTGCCAGGGGATCCATCATGCCGATAAACAGCTGCTGGGGTTTGGCCTTGGCCTTGATCTCCTCAAACTGCTCACCCTTGAGGTTGACCAGGGTGATGATATCGGCGCCGAGTGCCTCGTCTCTGTCGGCAATGACGGCTCCCGCCTCTTGATAGGCTTGATCGCTAAAGCCTGCAGCGACACCCGCTCCGCTCTCCACGATAATTTGGAGGTTTTTTTTGATTAACCGAGTCACATTGGCCGGGATCAACGCGACGCGTTTTTCTTCGGCATGGCTCTCTTTAGGTAGACCTAGTTTCACTGAGAAACCTCTTAGTTGGGGACAGACGTCGTTATGAATTATTGGGTGGCTATTGTGGCGAGTCTGGACTTAGACACAAGCGCGAATTTTTCATAATCAGCACTCGTGCACTGGTCGGAGCAAAAAGTTTGCGTCAGTCCACAAAATTTCATTTCAAATTCTGTGGTTAAGGGCACAGCTTAAGCAAATATCGCTCACCACTCTCACTTTTGTAGCTCAAATTATAACCTTTGCATATTCCAAAAATGAATTAAAAATTAGATTTTATTCTTTTTTGCTTTTCTATTAAGCCACTAAGCTAGGCTAATTACACTGTTATAGGGCCGTCTTCCATGCTGTTAAAAGAGCTTTCATCACTGGCTTCTCCTCTGTCTGCGACACAGGTGGATAAGCTTAAGCAACTCACCTCTGAACTCAATGCCGTGCAACTCGCCTGGGTAGGCGGCTACCTAGCGGCTACGGCCGAACTGAGCGGCGTGGCCGGCGAGGTGCAGCAAGCGCCCCAGCAGACCATCACCATTCTCTATGGCAGCCAGACCGGCAACGGCCGTGGCATCGCCAATGAGCTGGCCGAGAAGGCGCAGGCCCAGGGATACAGCGTCAATCTGGTCTCTATGGCCGACTACAAGACGCGTCAGCTGAAGCAGGAGACTCTGCTGTTGGCCGTGGTGAGCACTCATGGAGAAGGTGAGGCGCCGGACGATGCCATCGAGCTGCACAAGTTCCTGGCCTCTAAGCGTGCGCCTAAGCTAGACACCCTCAACTATGCCGTACTGGCGCTGGGAGATTCCAGCTATGAGTTCTTCTGCCAGACGGGTAAAGATTTCGACCAACGCCTGAGCGCACTGGGTGCCAAGGCTATCGTGCCACTCACCGAGTGTGACGTGGATTACGAGTCGGCGGCGACTCAGTGGCAAGAGGCTGTGCTGGGCGCGGTCAAGCCATTGGTGGGCACAGGCGCGAGCGTGGTCTCTATCGGCAGCGCGAGCACCACGACGACGGGGTCGAGCTTTACTAAACAGAAGCCTTACAGCGCCGAGCTCTTGGCGAGTCAGAAGCTGACCGGACGCGACTCGGATCGCGACGTGCGTCATGTGGAGATAGATCTCGGCGAGTCAGGCCTGAACTATCAGGTCGGTGATGCTCTGGGCGTCTGGTTCAGCAACAGCGATGCCTTAGTCACTGAGATCCTTGAGGGCCTCAAGTTAGACGGCGAGGCAGAGGTCACTCTAGGGGATGCGAGCCTGACCCTGAGCGCGGCGCTTAAAGAGAAGCGTGAGCTGACCCAGCTCTATCCTGGTCTGGTACAAAACTGGGCGCAGCTCAGCGGCAATAGTGAGCTGCAGGCGATCAGCGAAGACAGGGAGCAGGCCCGTCAATTTATTCTCAAGCATCAGCTGGCCGACTTGGTGGCCAAGTATCCTGTGGACATCAGCGCCTTCCAGCTGGTGGAGCTGCTGCGTCCGATCACCCCAAGACTCTACTCGATCGCCTCTAGCCAGTCTGAGGTGGAGAGCGAGGTACACCTGACCGTGGCGCTGGTGGAAGACGAGCGCGAGTCGGGCACCCGCTTTGGCGGCGCGTCGCACTTCCTGGCAAACGCCCAGGAAGGCGCCGAAGTGAAGGTTTATGTGGAGCCGAACAATCACTTCCGCCTGCCGGAAAATCCGGATACGCCTGTGGTCATGATTGGCCCAGGCACAGGTGTGGCACCGTTTCGCGCCTTCATGCAGGAGCGCGCGGCCCAGGGCGCCCAGGGTGACAGCTGGCTCTTCTTCGGCAATCCGCACTTCGAGCAGGATTTCCTCTATCAGACCGAGTGGCAGCAATACCTTAAAGACGGCACCCTGACGCGCCTGGATTCGGCCTTCTCGAGAGATCAGGCTCATAAGATCTATGTGCAGCACCGCATCCTGGAGCGCGGCGAGACGCTATGGCAGTGGATCGAGCGCGGTGCGCATCTTTATATCTGTGGTGACGCCGAGCGCATGGCCAAGGATGTGCATCAGGCCCTGGTGACAGTGATTAAGCAACATGGCGGCAAGAGCGAGGAGCAGGCCGAGGCCTTGCTGGAAAGCCTGCGCAGCGACAAGCGTTATCAGAAAGACGTTTATTAATTGAGACAGGGCGCCAGTCGCCGACAGATTAACTTGCATGGGCAGCGCCGGTGCAAAAACAGGATAGGGCAGTAGCCATGAGCGATCAGAAATTATCAGTAAACGAGTACCTTAAGACCGACAGTAACTACCTGCGCGGCACCATAGAAGAGGGGTTAGATACCTCGCTGACCGGTGCCTTTAACGATGCGGATCAGCAGTTGATCAAGTTCCATGGTTTCTACCAGCAGGACGACCGCGATCTGCGCAACGAGCGTAAGGAGCAGAAGCTAGAGCCCCTCTACAGCTTCATGCTGCGTGCCCGTGTGGCCGGTGGCGTCTGTACCCCCAAGCAGTGGCTGGGGGTGGATAAGATTGCCTCAACCCTGACCAGCTCTAACAGCATTCGTCTGACGACCCGCCAGACCTTTCAGTATCACGGCATCCCTAAGCGTAACCTCAAGACGCTGATCCAGGATCTGGACAGAGAGGCACTGGACTCTATCGCCGCCTGTGGCGACGTGAACCGTAACGTCATGTGTAACCCTAACCCGGTAGAGTCCAAGCTGCATCAGCAGGCCTACTATTGGGCCAAGAAGCTGTCGGACAACTACCTGCCACGCACCAAGGCCTACGCCGAGATCTGGCTGGGCGATGACAAGGTGGCGGTGAGCGAGAGCGAAGAGGTGGAGCCTGTCTATGGCAAGACCTATCTGCCACGTAAGTTTAAGATGGCCGTGGCCGTACCGCCCGACAACGACGTGGATGTCTACACCAATGACCTCGGCTTCATCGCCGTGGCCGAAGACGGTGAGCTGGTTGGCTTTAACATGGTGGCCGGTGGTGGCATGGGCTCGACCCATGGCGAGGTCGCGACCTTCCCGCGTTTGGGCGACGACTTTGGCTTCATCAAGGCCGAAGACTGCCTCAAGTTTGCCGAGGCCGTGCTCAAGCTGCAGCGCGATTGGGGTAACCGCTCAGATCGTAAGCAGTCGCGCCTTAAGTACACCATAGTCAAACATGGTTTTGAGGCCTTCAAGGCAGAAGTGGAACAGCGCGCCGGCGTAAAATTCGAACCCAAGCGAGAGGTGGTGATCGGCGATCGCGGCGATCGTTATGGCTGGATCAAGGGCGTGGATAACCACTGGCACCTGACCCTGTTTATCGAGGGCGGCCGCATCAAGGATCTGCCGGGACAACCGTTGCAGACAGGCCTGCGTGAGATAGCCCTAGTACACAAGGGTGATTTCCGCATGACCGCCAACCAGAACATCATCATCGCTGGTGTGGCCGAAGAGGATAAGGCGCAGATCGAGGCGATCGCCCGCAGTCATGGCCTCATGGGTAAGTTGATCAGCCCGACTCGTGGTCACTCCATTGCCTGTGTGGCGCTGCCAACCTGTGCCCTGGCGATGGCCGAGGCCGAGCGTTACTTCCCAGACTTCATGACCAAGGTCGAGGCGCTGCAGGAGAAACATGGCTTCCTGGAGCAGCCGATAGTGATCCGTATGACGGGCTGTCCTAACGGGTGTGCGCGCCCCTTCGCCGCCGAAATTGGCCTGGTGGGTAAGGCGCCCGGACGCTACAACCTCTACCTGGGCGCGAGTTTCGAGGGGACACGCCTGAACAAACTCTACCGTGAAAACATTCAGGAAGCCGAGATACTGGCGGCACTGGATGAACTGTTTGCCCGCTACGTCAAAGAGCGAGAAGCTGGCGAAACCTTTGGTAACTTCACCGTGCGTGTCGGTGTGGTGAAGGCGGTTATCGATGCCGCTAAGGATTTCCATGGATAATTCAGTGATCTCTGCCCAGGCGCTAAAGGCTCTACTGAGCGCGCCTAAGGTTGAGCAAGATGCAGAGCTGGCCAGAGTCAACGCCTTCCTGGCCGGACTCACGCCCGCCGAGCGGGTGATCTGGGGCCTGGCCTATCTGCCGGGCACCCATGCGCTCTCGTCAAGTTTCGGTATTCAGGGCGCCGTGATGCTGCACCTGGTGACCCAGGTACAGCAGGACATTCCGGTGATCCTCACAGACACGGGTTACCTGTTTCCCGAAACCTATCAGTTCATCGACGAGCTGACCGAGCGGCTGAAGCTTAACCTCAAGGTGTACCGCGCCCCCATGACCAGCGCCTGGCAGGAGGCCCGTTTCGGTCGCCTGTGGGAGCAGGGGCTGGATGGCCTGGAGCAATACAATCGTCTCAACAAGGTGGTCCCCATGCAGACGGCGCTCAAGGAGCTAGAGGTAGGCACCTGGTTCGCGGGCCTGCGCCGCGCCCAGTCCAGCACTCGCGAGGAACTGCCGATTTTGGCGATCCATGGCGATCGCTACAAGCTGCTGCCTATCCTGGAGTGGAGCAACAAGGATGTGCACGAGTATCTCACTGAGCACGACCTGCCTTATCACCCGCTATGGGAGCAGGGCTACGTGTCGGTGGGGGATACCCATTCCAGTCGCCCATTGGAACTGGGGATGACCGAAGAGGAGACCCGCTTCAACGGCCTCAAGCGTGAGTGTGGCCTGCACTACGAGATCTAAGGATTGGTGAAATAGGAGGCTTTATGAGATATAAAGCCTCTAGCGTGCTGATTAATTAGTACTTTCTTCTGATTTGTGTACTTTTTTGCACTTCTTTTGCACACGGTTATGCACAGGTCATAAATTTGAACTATAGTGGTAAGTTCCCGTAGATGGTTTTGGATTGTTGTCTGTATCGGAGCCGATTTGGATCCAGTCGCTTTTCTTCCTCTTTTAAGCGACGGGCAGAGCCGCCGACAAGATCGAAACCCAACTCGCTTGGCGAGAGCTAGATGTTTGATTGGTCTGCTGGCGCATGCTAATTAATAGCCATAGGCCCTGGATAGTCCGCTGCGGCTATCCAGGGATCCCCCCGATAATCTTATTTCCCTTTTTATTCATCCATATAGTAATATCGACGCCATTCTTTTCTTACGTGCTGCCAGCTTGGGATAGGCCCGACTGCCCGCGCGATTTAACAGGGAGTTTATTGAATGAAGAAGGCATTAGTGGCGGTGGCAATCCTTGCCGTAGGCGCAGGGGGCTACTGGGCGATGCAGCAGGCGCCTAAGTCCGTAGATAATCAGGTATTGGCCTATGTGCCAGCCGATACACCGCTGTTTTCCGCACAGTTTGAGCCTTTTCCCATAAAGGATTATATCGACGCCCTCCCCGAGGCGCAGAAGCAATACCCTGCTGAGATGAAGGCACTGCTGTCTGAGGATGACGATCCCAGGGCCCAGTTTATCTTCCGTGTATTGGAGCGTTACTTCGACGCCTCGAAAGATGGCCAGCAGCTAGTCGATACCTTTGGCCTGCCCGAGAAAATCACCAGTTATTTCTATACCCTGGGCGTGTTGCCGGTGATCAAGCTGGATATCGCTAATCCTCAACACTTCTGGGCGGTGCTGGATAAGGCCGAGGCCGATAGCGGATTGACGCATACGGCTAAGCAGCTTGGCGAGGTCAAGTACCGTGCCTATCGTCTCACCGACGAGGGCGAGAACGAACAAGTGGATCTGGTGTTTGCCATCGACAAGGGCATGCTGACCTTGACCCTGGAAACCAGCTTTCTTGAGCCTGAATTGCTAGAAACCGCACTGGGGCTTAAGCCGGTACAAGACTCGCTGGCCAAGGCCGGCACGGTCGATGAGATCATCAAGAAACACGGCTTTAAAAAGGACAGCGTCAGCTATATCAATCATCAGGAGTTAGTTAAGGCGATCACCACCCTGGACGGTAACCAGATGGCGCGTCAGCTGACCCAGATCTTTAAGCTTATCCATGACGACCCCTTCGTTGAGCTACGCTCTCAGGCCTGTCAGAGTGAGCTTGCCGGCATCGCCGCCAACTGGCCACGTACTATCATCGGTTATACGGATTTTGAGGTGAAGAACAAGCGGGCCAAGATAGGCTTTAGCACGGTTATCGAGAGCAACAACCAGGTGATCCTCGGTGCCCTGAGCCAGATGCGCGGCTTTATTCCGGCCCATACCAAGACGATCGATACGGGTGTGTTCTCTATGGCCCTTGGCCTAGATGTGAATCAGTTTGTGCCTAGCATCTCTAAGATCTGGGACGATCTGCTCACCCCAAGCTATCAGTGTGAGCCGCTGGCACAGCTGCAGGGGGAGATGGAAGGGCAGAGCCCGGCGATGCTGGGTATGTTTACCGGTATGGCTAACGGCGTGAAAGGGGTCTCCTTCTCGCTGCTCGATTATGCCCTGGAGCAAGACACGCAGCAGATCTCCCTTAAGGATCTCGATGCCATCACGACCCTGACGGCGGACGACCCGGCCACCCTGTTTAACATGGTGAAGCCGTTTGCCCCCGAGCTGGCCAATGTCAATCTGCCTAGCGACGGTAGCACGGTCGATCTCGGCGCTGCGCTGCACCTGCCGCCATCCCTCGGGGTGCGGGCGCAGATGGCACTGAAGGGACAGCACCTCACCATCTACACGGGCGAGAAGAGCAAGGCGATCGCCGATAAGCTAACCGCTGAGAAGCCTACGGCGAATGGTCTGTTTTCTATGACAGCCGATTACGCCAAGCTGTTCACCCCAGCCATGAACCTGATGGCCATGAGCGGTGAGCCTATTCCTGAGGAGCTGGAGGCGCTGAAAGACTATCGCACTCAGCTGAAGGTGGAGATGGATATCAATGCTAAGGGGATCGTCATCGACAGCCTGGTAGAGACCCGCAACGACTAAGGGTCATTCATCGTCGCAAAAAAGCATAGCAAATAAAAAGCCCCGAGGCCTGAGCGCACGGGGCTTTTTTATTGCTAACTTTTAACTTACTCGGCCTTGGCGATGCCTAACTCAGCGAGGTTGGCGGCAATATCTTCGGCGGCCGTCTTAGGATGAATGTCCTCATCGATTTTCAATATGGTGCCATCCTCGCCTATGTAGAAGGTCACCCGGCTGGCGACCCGTACCAGGTTGAGTACGTCATAGGCCTTGGCGGTCTCCTTGGTGGGATCGCTGAGCATAGGGAAATCAGCTTTCTGCTCCTTGGCAAATTTCTGGTTGTCTTCCAGATCATCGACACTGGCCATCATGTAGACGGCCTTGTATTGGCGGATAAGACTGCCTTTCTCCACCAGTGACTTGCACTCCAAGGTGCAGCCTCGGGTGTTGGCCATGGGATACCAGGCTAAGACCAGCGTCTGTTTGCCTAGGTAGTCGCTGAGCTGATAATAGTGGCCATCGGTGGCCTGAAGCCTGAAATCTGGGGCCTTGTCGCCCACCTTGAGGTCGGTGGCATTGGCCTGCGCGGCAATGATCAGGCTCAGGCCGAGCAGGAGTCTGGTAACTAACTTATTCATGAGTGTTCCTTTCTGCGTTGCTAGGGTTATTTATAGGTTGTGTTTGCCCGCTCGCGCCGGGCGCAAACAGGTTGATAAGGTTTTCCCAGTAGACGACCTCATCCAGCGGCTGCTCGATATCGGGCTGGGTCGGCACGCCCGACAGGGCTTTTCCCGTGGCGTCATATACCTGAGTGCTACTGAAACTTACCCGAATGGCGCTGTTGGGCAGGGTGATCTGCTGCTGTCTGCCATACTCGCCCCGTGTCGGCTCGCCCACCACTAAGGTGTCGGGCCAGGACTTGGCGAAGTGGGCGATCCACTGGCACTGCTGGCGGCAGTTGGGGCCGATGAGTAGCATTAACTTACCCCGTTTGGCGCGGGGCAGGTGCGGCCAGGGTAAGCTGTCCTGATGCCAAAACTTGGCCTGCCAGGGGCTGAAGCCCGGCTCTTCTTGGGGCAATTGCGAGCGCAGCAGATCCAGCTGCAATTGCTCTGCCTGACTCAGGTCGGCGGGCGGCAGGAAGCCTAAGGGTTTTAGGTAGTCGCCGCGAAGGTTCGGCCCCTTCTTGTAGCGGGCCACCGCCTGTAGCGAGTCTGGCCAGGCAGCCAGCAGCGGCGGCCTGATATCCGGGCTGAATACCTGCGCCAGCAGGTGCAGCAGTGCATCGCCTGTCCCATGGGCCCGGCGTAGATCCAATATGGTAATAGGGCTTGTCAGCGAGCGCTTGAGGCGTCGACCCAGGGGGCTGTCAGCGGAGAAGCCTGACAGGTCGTAGAGGTCGAATACCCCCTGGATATCGACACTTGCCTGGTCGCCCGATTCACTGTTGCTCAGTGTCTGGGGCGGCTTGCTGGTCAGCGTCAGGCTAAGCTGGCGGCCGTTGCCCTGTTCATCGCTGAGGGTGAGGCGGCAGTGCTTTCTGGCGACTAGACCTATCTCGCGTCTGAGCATGGCGATCATCGAAAGGTATCTCGCCTGTTCACTGGCGGTATCGGCCAGGCTGGGGGGGAGAAAGTGTCGGGCGGCGTCTATCCATAGCGCGATGGGCAGGCCATCGATATGGGTGACGAAGGGCGCTTCGCTGTCCAGAGGGCGGTTGTCAGTGGATAGCGCCAGCCATCTATCTTCTAGCTTGCGCAGCTTTATCGGCAGATAGGCCTGGGTAGTCACGCCGTCGAGCCTGGCGCTGGGATCGTCGATCGTCGTCAGTATCTTCAGCAGTTGCTGGGCAAACAGCTGGCGTTCACCGCCGAGTGGTAACTGACTCCTCGCCTGATTAACCTGGTTTTCCAGCTGCAGCAAACGCTCGGGGGAGGCCGCCCCACTGGCCGAGTATTGCGCCAAATGCTCTTGCAGGTAGTTAAGATCCGAGTGCATCTCCCGCGCCGAGAGCTGTGGCTTGGGCGGCTCTTCGCGCAGAGCGATCACCGTCAGCTGAATACAGCTCAGGGCCATGATGAGGCCGAAGCCATTGATGATGCTCTGGTGTCCGAATTTCATTCCACTTCCTAGGGCCTGTTTATCTTTCGCGTTAATTTTGCAGGGTTCGTCTTGAGCACGTTCAACTCTTTGTTACTCGGCTTTTATATAGAATAACTATACTTCAAGCCTCATGCCGCGATTTGAACGTGCTCAATTAGAACAAAAATTGTTCTCAAAAGGTCAACAGGCCCTAAGGCGACCGAAGGCCAAGGCGTTAGAGAATGTCGTTTATCGCGAAGCCGATGCCGATACGCTGGGTATGGGCATTATAGTCGATGAGACTCTCGCCATAGCCGTTAAAATACTGCGTGTAGAGACGCAGGTTGCCCATGATGGGATAGCTCCAGGTAAACTCGACGGCGCCGCGATTCGGGCTCTCCAAGTTGTTGCGCAGCATCAGTGAGAATCTATGTTTGTCAACTCCATAGACGCCGATGAGTTCGAAGTTGCCCATGTAATCCAAGATGTCCGGATTATCATCCCCTCTGGGTGAATCGGGCGTCTCTTTCTCATCTTCCGGAATGCGCCACCACACCTTGCCCGCGAGGGCAAAGGGGCCACTATCGAACACCATGGTGCCATAGATACGATTCCAGCTACGGGAGAGATCACCTGACTTGCCGTTGGATTGGTGCACGGCGCCCACCCCCCAGAAGGAGTTGGTCAGGGGACCTATCTGCCAGTCGTTGTTGAACAGCATGAAGATCTCAGGTTCATGGTTGGTTTCGCGAAACGGCGACGAGATATCCTTGTTGTATACCTGCCAATAGGACTGGTTGGTGTAGGCGAAAAACAGGTGGCCGTTGTCGCCGAAGACGTTATACATCAGAGGAAACTTAAAGCTTATCTGGAACTTGGCTTCCAGGTTATCGATTTCCGAATTCTGCTCGTCTAGCTTGTCGGCAAAGGGCGCCATATTTGGAGAGCTGTTGTAGGTCACGGGCAGAATATAGTTGACCTTGTGAGGCGTGATCACGAAGGGCCTCTCAGAGGTGGCCAGCTCATCCTCAACACGCTGGTCGAGCAGTGAACCATCCGCTTTGGTTTTCTCCTCTGCCGTGGGCTCGGCGCCGAGGCAGGTCACAGGCAGTGAGCATAGGCCGAATAGGGTAAGCCATTTAAGGTATTGGGTGGTTTGCATCCTTGTTTCCTCTCATGTCGCAAGCTTAGCGCGTCGTCTCCAAATCTAGCCTATGTTTTAACATTTGAGTCCGCCGCGTGCACCTATTTTAATTCTGTCTATTTGATTTGCTTAATTAAAAAACGGGTCAACCTTGTTAATAACCAAAAGGAATAAAACCTAATTAATTTCTATTTTTTAAGGAATAAGAATGACGCTATATTAACCTCATTACTATTGTATGAGATGCGGATATGGAACTAATTACTCTACCCGGGCAGCAGGCGCAGGGCAAAGTCTGGCTTGTGGGCGCAGGCCCAGGTGACATTGAGCTATTAACGCTCAAGGCCTACCGCATCTTAAAGAAGGCCGACGTGGTCTTGTTCGATGCCTTGGTGAGTGAGGAGATCTTGGCGCTTGCGCCCAAGGACGCCGAGCTGATCGCCGTGGGTAAGCGCGCCGGTAAACACAGCGCAGCCCAGGAGGAGATCAACCAGCTGTTGGTGACCAAGGCCTATACCCGCAAGCATGTGGTGCGCCTCAAGGGGGGCGACCCCTTCATCTTTGGCCGTGGCGGCGAAGAGCTGGAGACGCTCGTCGAGGCGGGGGTTGAGTTCGAGGTGGTGCCAGGCATCACGGCGGCCAGCGGCACCTCTGCCTATGCCGGTATTCCTTTGACCCATAGGGATCATGCCCAGGGGGTCACCTTCATCACGGGTCACTGCAAGCTTGAGAGCCGTCCCATGGACTGGCAGGCCTATGCTAACAGAGCCAATACCCTGGTGGTCTATATGGGGATCCTCAATGCGGGCAGCATCCAAGATGGGCTGATCTCGGCCGGGCGCTCGCCCAACACGCCGGTGGCCATCGTCTCTAAGGCGACCACGGCGGCGCAGCAGCGTTTCATCGGTACCTTAGGTGAGCTGGCCGAACTGGCGGCGGACCCGGCGCTGGAGATGCCCGCCCTGATGATTATTGGCGAAGTGGTTGGCCTGGCCGATAGCCTGCACTGGTTTAACCCGCAAACCAGCCCTAAGACCCTGGATGCGACGGTAAAGCAGTCGCTGGGTCAGTAATCTACTTTCTAGTAATCTACTTTCTAATATTCTACTTTAAAGTCTTTCTTGAATAGTGCCTGCAGCGCGCGGGCGTATTCTTCATCTGCCTTGGGGCGCACCAGCTGCGCCAACTCGTCGCCGGTCGGTGTCAGTCGATAATAGCTAAACACCAGATGGCCGTGCTTAGGCGTCAGCGTCATCCGCTTGCCCGACAGGGTAAAGCTGATGGGATTCTTGGCGTTGAGCTGGCCCGTCTCAAATTCGCTCCTGTGTAACAGGCCTGCATCCACCAGGGTGAGCACAGAGGAGTAGGGCAGGCCAAATTGCGACAGGGCGATCTGGGTGGTATCCGTCTTGCGAAACAGCTGACCTATGCCGCCGGCGTGGCGAAAGCCGATCACCAGCTTGAGCTTAGATTCGTTGTTGAATGTCACCGCCATGCCCAGCGCCTTCTCGAACATCTGCGCCTCTTTGTGGGTCAGCTGCTTAAGTGTGGCCAGACTCCTGAGGCTAAAGCTGCCGGGACTGGTGATCTCATTGGCCAGAATGCGTCCCCACAGCGCCTGCATGTTGCGGTTGTGGATCTGTTCTGCCAGCTGAAAGAACTGATGGATCCAGTCGGGATCGAGATCCGCCCCGGTGACGTCCGACGGCGTGTGGGAGAGGGCGATGGCGTAGACGTTTTCCAGGTTAGCCTGATAGCGACTGGCGAGCTTACGCAGGCGATGGTCGGAGCGCTCGGCTACCGAGGCCTGGGAGGGGCGATAATTCTCGTCGCTGCCCAGGCCGATCAGGTGCCCAAGCTGCAGGGCCTTGCGGCGGGCAGATACGTCGGGTTGGTTCGACCCTGAATTGGATAGCTTAACGATCTCGGCCATAATCTTTTCTGTGAATAGTCTTATCTTAGGTTGCCCTATTGTCAGATTCTATCTGAATTTCGCCCTAGGCCCTAGCCCCACCCCCTAGCTTCAGGCGTTGGCCGGCCAGTTGACGTGCTTATCCTGGGCCGGATGGCGCGGAATATTAAGGGCCAGCATCAGGGAGCAGAGGGCGAAGCCTGCACCGATAAAGAAGACCCACTTGTTGGAGTAGAGCCAGAGCATTCCCAACAGCGCCGGGATCACCACGGCCGCAATATGGTTGATGGTGAAGCTGACCGACATGGTGGCGGCGATATCCTTAGGCTCGGCGATCTTCTGAAAATAGGTCCTGATGGCGATGGCCATGGCAAACAGCAGATGATCCAGCACATAGAGCACGGCCGCCATCTCGGCCTGCTGCACGAAGGCGTAGCTGGTGAAGATCATTATCAGGCCTACATACTCTATCATCAGGGCGTTGCGCTCGCCGATGCGGCCGATAAAGCGGCCGATGGCGGGGGCGAACAGCAGGTTGACCACATAGTTGATCAGAAACAGGGCGGTGATCTGACTGACGCTATAGCCAAACTTTTCCACCATCATGAAGCCGGCAAACACCATGAAGATCTGCCGCCGCGCGCCGGAGAAGAAGGTGAGCAGATAGTAGAGCCAGTAGCGTCGTCTGAGGATCACCTTCTTGTGCTGCACCTCTCCATGGGGAAACTGGGGGAAGTAGAGGGTCAGGGCGAGCACCATCAGCAGCCCGAGTCCGCCTATGATGGCGTACATCCACTGATAATCCAGATGCAGATAGGTCATCACAATCCAGATGCTGCCGTAGCCGGTGAGGGCGGCCGCCGAGCGCCAGGCCAGCGCCTTGCCCAAGAATCCCGCGGTCTCACCCTTGTCGACCCATTGCAGGGTGAGGGACTGATTGATGGTCTCATAGTAGTGAAAGCCCACCGACATCAATACTGTCGTCAGATAGAGCCCCAGTACCTGGGGGAAGAAGCCTGTGATGCCCACCCCTATGGTCAGCAGCGCTAAGGAAACCAAGGCGAAGGTCTGTTCCCTGAGCAAGAGCAGAATGAAGATGGCGGTAAAGGCCAGAAATCCGGGAACCTCACGCAAGCTCTGCAATATGCCAATCTCGGCGCCGGTAAAGCTGGCCCGCTCGATGACGAAGTTATTCAGCAGCACCTGCCACACAGAAAATACCAAGGACATCACGAAGGTCATGAGTAGTAAGAGGGTCTGCGGGTTCTTTTTTAACATTCCATTGAATTCCTGTCTCTGTGGGGAAACTAGTCTACCCCATCGTCTGGATGCTACAAACTGGTTTCAATCTTTGCTTCCCTAGCACGCCTTGTCATCGATTTGTTATTAACAAATGTAAATTGTAATGCAAATAATTCTCATTTGAAATATTGTGCCCGCAATTTAATGGGGGATGTTGATTAATCAGCATGGAGAGAAGATGACACTGAAACTGACTACTTTATGGATGGCTATCGCCGGCTTGCTCGCGGGTAATGCCTATGCCAACACTCAACTAAATAACACAACCAATACCGCCACCAATACCGCGACCTTAGCCGAGTCGATCGCCAGCCAGGAGCAGGCGCTTATTCAGCTGAAACAGGAGCTGGCTCAGCTTAAGGCGCAGCAGACCGAGAAGCCGTATGACCAGCAAGCCTTGAACCAGGCGGTGCAGCAGCAGGTGAGCCAGGAGGCCGCTAACAGCCCCTGGCGCCGCTTCAAGTTTGAATCCTATGGCAGCGTGAACTACACCAGCGACGAGTATTTCGATAACGTACAGGATACCTCGCCTGAGCGTCGCGGCCGCCTGGATCTCGAGCGGATCGTCACCGAATTTGGCTACCAGTTCAACGACGAGTGGGACATGGAGGTGGAGATAGAGTATGAACATGGCGGCACAGGTGCCGCGCTGGAATACGACGGCTTCGACGAGTTTGGCGAGTTTGAATCTGAAGTCGAGGCCGGCGGCGAAGTGATGATCGAGAAGGCGCAGATCAGGTATCGCCCGAGTAAGGCCTTCGGCGTCAAATTCGGTAACATTCATCTGCCGGTGGGCCTCTCCAGCGTGTTGCACAAGCCTAACCAGTATCTGACCGTGCTGCGTCATCGCAGCGAGGCCGCCTTGCTACCCGCGGTGTGGAACGAGACGGGTATCGGCATCTTCGGTGAGCTGGGGGACTTCCACTATCAGGCCCAGGTGGTTAGTGGCCTCAACTCAGAGTATTTCCGCACCTATGACTGGATAGCCTCTGGCCATCAGAAGCGCTTCGAACATATCAATGCCGACGATCTGGCCTATGTGCTGCACCTGGATTACGGCAGCTTCAAGCAGCCAGGGCTGGCGCTGGGCGCCGCCTATTACTATGGCAATACCAGTGGTAATCGCCACAAGAGCAACAAGCTGGCGGGTGATGGTAGTGTGAGCCTGCTGGCGCTCTCAGGTGCCTATGTCGACGGCCCATGGATCTTGCGGGGGCAATACCTGCAGGGCACCCTGGATGACGCCGATGCGATCACTCAGGCCAACAAGACCACTCCAGGCCTCAAGCCGGGTAACTTTGCCCAGCTGGGCAGCAAGGCCGAGTCCTTCTTCGTCGAGGCGGGGCTGGATCTCAACCACTTCTTCGCCCTGCCGCTGACGGTATTTGCCAACCTGGATTACGCCAATCCGCTCAGTGAGGTGGAAACCGGCACGGCCACCAAGCGCTATGAAAACACCTGGACCAGCGTCGGCGTCAACTACTCGCCCATCCCTGAGCTGGTGATCAAGGCCGAGGGCGGCCTGCATCAGGTGGCGGTGGCCGCCATCCCGGATACCCATTTCTTTGCCCTGGGCGTGGGTTACCAATTCTCGCTCTAACGGATGACAACTTTGATTTTTATGGAGAGACAGATGAAACAATTTAAATATGGCGCAATCGCATTGGCACTCATTTCCGGTTTGGCCGCCTGTGGCGGTTCAGGCAGCGACGAGGGCAAGGTAGTGGTGCCCGAGACAGGCTTTAGTTTCGATGCGAACGCCCTGATCATCAACCTGAGCGACGAGGTGATCGTCAAGGGTTACAGCACCTTAGCCGATCGTGGCGAAGCCTTACTACAGGCGACCCAGACCCTGGTGGCGACGCCGACTCAGGCAAACCTTGAAGCGGCGCAGTCTGCCTGGAAGGCCGCCCGTCAGCCTTGGGAGCAGGGGGAGTCACACATCTTCGGTCCGGTAGATTCTCTGGGCATCGACCCCCACCTAGATAGCTGGCCGCTGAATACCACAGATCTTAAGACTGTGCTGATTAACAGCAGCGGCTTCGACGCCGAGACCATCAAGGGCTGGAACGATGACGTGCAGGGTTTCCACACCATGGAGTTTCTGCTCTTCGGTGACGGCATTAACGACAATCTTAAGCAGATCGACGAGCTGACCGCCAGCGAGCGCGACTACCTCATGGGACTGGCCGAGGTGTTTCGTGACTACACCAAGCAGCTGGCCGATGCCTGGCAGGTGAGCCATGACGGCCAGGGTGGCAAGGCCTATGGCGAGCTGCTGAAGTCACCGGGCGTCGATGGCAACACCTTCTACAGCTCGCAAGTCGGCGTGTTAGAGGAGCTGATCCAGGGGATGATAGGTATCGTCGATGAGGTGGGTAACGGCAAGATCGCCGATCCCTTCGGTAGTTCACTGGCCAATGCCGACACCTCTAAGGTGGAATCGCAATATTCCTGGAACTCGCTGACCGACTTTAGCGACAACATCATAGGGGTGCGCAACGTCTATCAGGGTGAGTTCACCGGCGAGGCCGACAAGCAGGGAATCATCGATTTCGTGCGCGCCGCCGACGCCGAGCTGGCCAGCCGTGTCGCGGCAGAGATCGACAGCGCCATCTTGCAGATCCGCGCCATCGAGGGCACGGATAATATGCCGTTCCGTCAGGCGATAAAGGATGAGGCAGGCCGAGCGCGTGTCCAGAAGGCGGTCGACGCCCTGGCCACCCTACAGGCCAGCCTGGAAAATCAGGTGCTACCGCTACTCAAGGAGTGGAAGGTATAGGGCCAGCATAAAAGAGAGCTAAGGCTCTCTTTTTATTGCCCATATAACCCCATAAAAATCAAGGCTAATGGCAAGAGAGCGATTTAGCCCGACCCTAATAAAGTGTGAAAAGATGATGAATAGCTTAACCAAACCCTCCGCCCTGCTGGCGGCCTTGACCCTGGCTCAGATCCTGGCGCTAAGTGGCTGCGGTGGCTCGGGGGATGAGATAGAAGCGCCCGCGCCCGAGAAAGTTTATCCAGATTATACCCAGGTGACTGCCCTTGGCGGCGACACCACCACCTTCGATGCCTCGAGTTCTGGCCATGGTTACTCCACCCCGGCGGTAAACCTGAGTGAGGCCCAGCTCGCCCAGCATCTCAGTGGCGATCTGAACTTTGAGACCGCCTTTACCACGGCGCCAAACGAGGAGCATCCCGAACTCGACGGCCTGGGACCCGTGTTCAATAACGCCGACTGTAACTCCTGCCATCAGCGCGACGGCCGTAACTCGACGCCCATAGTGCCTGCAGGGCAAGCGCGCATCAAACTGGGCTCCGAGGCGGGGATCTTCCTGCGTATCAGCAAGGCGCCAGACCAGGCCTGCCTGGAGCCTAGCACCGAGAACAACTACTGTGCGCCAATCCCCGTGCCTAACTTTGGTACTCAGCTGTTTCACCGCGGCGTACTCAAGGCCAGAGAAGACTGGCAGCAGAACCTCTTTGGTGGTCAGGCCGATGTCTACCTCTCCTTTGAGCAGAAGAAGGTGACCTATCCCGACGGCACAGAGGTGACGCTGAAGAAGCCGCTGTTTACGGTGGAAAACCCCTTCGATGCACCGGGTGAGAGCCTGACCAGCAGCAATGTGACCTCGGAGCTGCTGCAGAGCGATGTGCTGATGGGCTGGCGCAATGGCATGCCGGTGTTTGGGCTTGGGCTGCTGGAGGCGATCCCCGAGGCGAGTATCCTGGCGCTGGTGGATGAAAACGATGCCGATGGCGATGGCATCTCGGGGCGGGCAAACTTGGTATTCGACGCCGTTAAGGCGCAGCGGGGTGACAGCCATCCTGTCTCTCTGGGGCGTTTCGGCTGGAAGGCCAACACCCCCAGCGTGCGGGTGCAGTCTCTGGGGGCGCTGCGCGGTGACATAGGGATCACTAATCCTCTATTTCCCGAGGAGAGCATAGCGGGCACCAGCATGCATGATAGCTATCTTGCCCGCACAGGGTTCGTCGATACCGGCAGCGGCGTCGACGGTGAGCCGGAGGCGAGCGCAGAGTTCAGCGACGATGTGGTCTTCTACGCCGAGACCCTGGCGGTACCGGCCAGGCGTCAGGTGGATGACGCCAAGGTGAGGGAGGGCGCGCGTCTGTTCGAGCAGGTCAACTGCAGCGGCTGTCATCAGCCCAAGTTTGTGACCAAGAGCAGCGGCGAGATCGGCGGCCTGCCTATGATAGTGGCGCTGAAGGGGCAGACTATCTATCCCTTCAGCGACATGTTGCTCCATGACATGGGCGAAGGCCTGAGCGACGGTCGCCCGGACTTCCTGGCCAGCGGCAGCGAGTGGCGCACCCGGCCGTTATGGGGCATAGGCCTGACCCAGACGGTCAATCCCCAGGCGGGCTTCCTCCACGATGGCCGTGCGGCGAGTGTCGAGGAGGCGATCCTCTGGCACGGCGGTGAGGCCCAGGCGAGTACCGACAAGTTCATGGCCCTGACTCAGGCGGAGCGGGCACAACTGCTGGCGTTCGTCATGTCCCTCTAAGGGAGTGTTATGAGGATAAAAGCGCGGCCTAGGCTGCGCTTTTTTATGATGAAATGTATTCAGGGGGCAATTTGTGAAGTCGGTAAACTTAAGCCGGATTTTGCCCTTAGTCCTCGTGATCTGTTTCAATTAAATATTGCCCGATTTCCCCTATCATGATGCTATAGCAAGAGATAAGTCGATTTAGGGGCCTACGTGAGCAAAATATTAATCATCTATTCCAGTGTGCATGGGCAGACCCGTAAGCTGTGCGATTTCATGCAGCGCGAGCTCGAGGCGCTGGAACATAGCGTCACCTGTGCCAGCATAGATAACCCGCCCCCGCTAGAGGGCTTTGATAAGATAGTCCTGGGCGCCAGCATTCGCCACGGCAAGCATAACCCCAGGGTGTACGACTTCATTAGCCAGAACCTCGCACTGTTGCAGGAAAAGGCCAGTACTTTCTTCTCAGTGAGCCTGGTGGCGCGCAAGCCTGCCAAGAATACCCCGGAGACAAACCCTTACATGCAGGCGTTTCTGGCCAAGTCGCCCTGGCAGCCTAAGCTGCTGGCGGTGTTTGGCGGCAATCTGGATTATCAGGGTTACAATGCCCTGGATCGCAACATCATACGCTTCATCATGTGGATCACTAAGGGGCCGACGGCGCCGGATACCAAGGTAGAGTATACCGATTGGGATAAGGTGAAAGACTATGCTCAGCAGGTCGCCGCGCTCTAGCGAGGCTTAGGAACAAGACAGATCATGGGGTTCATGGCGTGAGCCATCTCGAGGGGAGAGCAAGATGAAGACACTGACCAAGCTGCGCGAGGTGCTGGAGACCTATCAGCATCTGTTTGTCATCCTGTTGACCCTGTTTCTGGTGGGCACCAGCGGCTGGCTCATGATGGGGCGCGCCCTGAGGGCCAACGCCTCGGTCTGGGATATTCTGCATGTCTACCTGGGGCTGCTTGCCGGGATCTTCTCCGTAACCATGTTGCTTATTAATATGATGCGCGGCCAGTGGCGGCAGTATTTCCCCTATCTGGTGGGCGACTTTACTCAGCTGAGTAACGATGTGTGTGGCCTGATGCGCGGTAAGTTACCCCTGGCCGGTGGCCGCGGTCTGTTTAGCGTGGTCGAAGGCATAGGCATGCTGCTGTTTGTGGCGGTGTCCGTGACCGGACTGATGTGGTTTCTCACTCAGGGCAGCAGTGAGGCGCTCAATTGGCGCAGTTATCATCACAGCCTGGCCCATGGTTTCATCGTCTTCATGGTGATCCACGCGCTGTTTGCCATCTCCCACCTGCTGGACTTCATTCGCCGCTAGCGTAGGCTAATTCGCTAAGGCTTAACAGAGTACGTTAATGTGAATTTAAAATAGAAAAGCGCGGCCATGGCCGCGCTTTTTTTGTGGGCGTCATTTAGGCGTCCGGCTGGGGGGACTTGGCGCCTTCAGTCCGCGCTTTTGATGAGTCGAGGGGCACGGGCTCATGGTGCAGCAGGCTGAGTAGCAGACCACCTATGATGACGGCGATACTGATGGAGAACAGGCGCACCAGCTGGGCATAGAGGGCATCTGACCCTATATGAGTGATGATCTGATATACCAGCACGACGAAGTTGGTAAACAGCAGCTGATAGATAGAGAGGGGGCAGGATCGCCTGATGGCAAAGCAGGCCAGCTGCAGGCCGCAGAAGATCGCCATCCCCAGCACCACCCAGGTCGGCAGGCCGAAGGTGAAGGTCAGCATCACGGGGAAGGTGAAGAGAATACCTACGGCCGTGGTGATCAGCCTGTTTTGCTTGAAGCTCTTGTGATCCTTGGGATCCGCCAGTTTAATCATGCTGCCGATCGTGATGGCAATCAGCATGCTCTGAGAGCTGCCGATGCCGATCAAGGCCGCCAACACTAAGGTCATGGCGGTGGTCTTAAATAATATGCTGCCCATATGGGTACTGCTGTCGTCTGCCTGGGTCTCATCGGGCAGTATGTCTTGCTCATCGCCGGGAAACAGCAGGAAACTTAAATAGGTCAGCACAAGTGCCAACACGGCCGATTTGAGCAGTAGCCAGGGCAGTACCTCGATCGGCGCCTGCAACTGCTTACTCATGATGGTCATGATGATCACCACGATCAACATCAGGGTCGAGAGCAGATCTTTTGCATCTTTGTGGCTGCGGTAGAAACTCCAGAACAGCAAGGACCAGCAAAACAGCAGGTAGCCAGTGGGTGAGTCCAGTAAGAGCCCGCCGATAAACACCAGTCCCAGGCTGACAAACAAGACGATCAGCAGCAACTTAAGCATCATGCTCAGGGGCGGACGCGAGGGCATCAGGGTGAGAAAGATCACCATGAAGATGGGCGCCAGTATGGGCAGGGGCGCGGCTTGATGCCAGAGGTAAAACAGCAGCGCCAGCGGGCCTAATACCAGACGTATGATAGGGTTGGCTGGACTAAGAAACATAGGTCCAGATACTCACTATCTGCATCCAGATGCCAGCAAGAAACTCGCCTATGCTGCTCTGCTCTGTGTAGAAGGCCACAGTCGCCTGTGAGCCATAACGAATATTGCCGGGTGGCTTGGTGCCGGTGAAGACGATATTGACCGGATAGCGCTGAGCCTTGATGCCGTTAGTATCTGCGGTGAGAAAACCTGTATTCTGATCGATATTGTTGCTGCCGCCTGTGCCCCAGCCTATGCTGTCCACCTTGCCTTCCAGTACCCTGCCCGGTAGGGCGTCGAGGACGATCTCGACCTTGTTGCCCACCTTAATGTGTTCCAGCGAGTTTTCTCTGACCAGGGCGGAGATCCACACGCCGCGAGGATCGATAAAGGTCAACATGGGAGAGCCGACATTGGCGCGCTGCCCCAGGGTGAGTTGCAGGTTGGTCACTACGCCCTTAGAGGGGGCCTTGACCTGAGTCCTTTGCAGATCCAGCTGGGCCTGCTCAAGGCTTGCCATGGCCGATAAGATCTGTGGATTGTCTTGCCCCTTAGGGCCTAGAGCCTGTCTGGCCTGCACCAGAGAGGCCTCGGCCGCCTCCAGGTTAGCCTGAGTTCTGTCTTTAGCCTCGATGGCATTGTCCAGCTCCGCCTGGCTTAATACGCCCTGTCCGGCCAACTCGCTCACACGGGCGGCCTGCTCCTTGGCGTTGTTGCGGGCCGCGATGGCATCGACCACCTTGGCCTGAGCCACCTCGACTGCCGCGGTGCTGGCGCCGATATTCTGTCCTGCGAGTGACAGATTTGCCTGAGCCGACTGCACGGCGAGGCGATAGTTGCGCGGATCGATCTGAAACAGGGGGTCGCCCGCTTCGACGATCTGGTTATCTCTGACGTTTACCTCTGTGATATTACCGGCGACCTCGGAAGCGACTCTCACCAGGTAGGCATGCACCCTGGCCTCGCTGGTCATGGGCGTCACCCTGTCGGCCCACAGGCTATAGAGCCAGACGACTAAGATTAAGCCTATGATGTAAAAACTCATTTTCCGTGATGATTGTTCCGCAGCAGACATGCCTTCGCCTCGATGAATTGAGATTGTTTTATGGTAATCCTCGATTGTGTTACCAGCAAGTAACAAGACTCGTTTAAGTGGTGTTTATATGACTTAGGTAACTAAAAAGATGGGGAAAACGAGTTGGTCAGTTCAAGGTTAGGCTTTAGTTGCGCAGGCTTAGCAGAGGCGTCTTTGCAGCTAACTATGAGTGTGATAGCTTGGAGGGATCGCTTTGGTCACGGGATCATTGTCTTGGCCGGCGCGAGCAGGGAATGGGTCAATTCATGGAAGGCAACTGGGATCTCTCCTAGCAATTACACACCTTCAGCAGTCCAGAGTTATCGACATTACCTAATGCTTCTCTATAAAAATTAAAGGGCTAACCTCACAAATAACGGCTCTATCAAGCCAGAAGATGCGCTAATAACAATAGGAAAATCAAAATGTCAGGGAATATTTTTAAATTTAAAGACGCAAGACGGTTAACGCAATGGGTGCGCTATCTGCTTTATGCCCAGATCTTAGTTGCATTGATTGCTATCGGCTCCAATTATCTGGAGTATCAGCTGCTGATGGATTATGAGTCTGGGGCTTATCTCTCTGAGGAGCAGGCGGTTGCCGATGGCGAGGCTAACGATCAACGTCAGCTGGGGGTTGGCCTGCTCTATCTTTCGGTTTTTATCGTTTCTGGGGTCATGATCCTCAAGTGGATCTATCGAGCCAACTTCAATGCGCGCCAACTGGGCGCCGAGGAGATGAGGTTCACACCGGGTTGGTCTATTGGTTATTACTTCATTCCCATCTTGTGCATCTGGAAGCCCTATCAGGCGATGAACGAGATCTGGCAGGCGAGTCATGATCCCGATAACTGGAGTTTGAACGACTTCAACTCCAGCGTGAGCCTGTGGTGGCTGCTGTGGATCGTCAGCAATATACTTGGGCAAGCCGTGTATCGTTTTGCGGATAAAGCCGAGGAGTTGCAAGATTTTATCAACGCTAACTTGGTGTCTCAGCTCTCTGAGGTGGTCAGCATTCTTTTGGCCTTCGCCACTCTGAAGCTGATTAGTCATATCTATCGGGCGCAGACCAAGTCCTTTGCCAGGGTCGAACAGAAAACCTATCAGGACGCGCAGCAAGTGGTTATCGGCTAGGGTAAATATGAAAAGAAAAAGGCGCCTTGGGGCGCCTTTTTTATGTCTTTTTTCTAAGTCTATTTGTGTTCGACCGCCAGGTAGTTGATCAGGTCGATCAGCTCGCCCAGGGTGCGAATTTGGCTCAGGTTGACCGCATACTTATCGTTAACGATAAAGGTGGGTACGCTCTGGATGCGGAACTCACGCTGCTGGGCGCGCCACAGGTCTAGCTTATCGCTGACCGCCTTGCTGTCGGCGATTTCGTCATACTTACTGATGTCGATCCCCTGATCGGCAAACACCTTCTTGATGTCGTCGCGGGTATTAATACTTGGCTTCTCATGGGCACTATGGTCGTGATCATGGCTGTGTCCATGGCCGCCTTGCTCGCCCTGAATGGCGCTAAACATGGCGTGGACCATCTTGTCCTGTACACCCAGCTCCTGGATCACGCCCAGTGAACGCATCACCTCGGTGCCGATATCAGAGTTCATGAAGTCTACGTGCTTGCTGTCGAAGCTGACTCGCTTGTCCAAGTTGGCCTTGATATCGCCTAGAAACTGGGTCTCCATGTTGAAGCAGTTGTGGCAGTAGAAGGAGTAAAATTCGGTCAGCTTAGGGCTGGTGCTGGGGGCCTTGTCAGACACTGTCATGAAGTGTTGCCCCTCGACAAACTGGGTGGCAAAACTGGTGAGTGGTGCCACGGCGAGTGTTAGGGCGAGTGCGATATGTTTAATCATGATGATCCTTATATTGATAGCGTCGTTGTGCAATCAATGGCTAACGTCAATCGACAATAGGGTTAGCCTAAATGCCAAAGCTTAATTATGACTGAAGCGGCAAGGAGAAAAAGGGGTCAGAGTGTGACCTGAGCGGAAGTTCTGGGATCTGCTTACCCGAGAAGAGGCAGGGCAGATGATGAGGTTTAGCTAGCGAGATTCCCGCAGGGTCTGCCAGGCCTCGCAGACACGCTTAAACTCAGCCGCGTCGCCGCCGTCGCGGTCGGGATGCCACTGCAGCGCCAGTTTTCGCCACTGCTTGCGTATCTCTCTGTCGGTGGCGTCTTGGTCGAGCTCAAACACCTGCAGGGCCTGGCGTTTGGGCAGGGCGTTGTGGCGGGTGCCGATATAGTCCTCATAGCGTTGCCAGAAAGATTCCAGCATCTCCTGAATGATATCCGGGCAGGTGTCATAGTGCTGCCAGTCTAGATAATAGCTTCTCAGGGCATCGTCCTGACTCAGCTGGGAATCTAAGTTACTGGGAGGAATGCGAAATATCTGTATCTCCATCGCCTTGACCTGCAGGTAGCTGCCGGGCAGCAGCATGGCCTGCAACTCAAACAGGGCGTTCATCAGCAGGAAGTTTTGTTTAAACAGGGCCTTCTGCGGGTCGACGTCCAATTCACGCATCAGGCCTTTCTCCTGCAGGGCGGCGGCCAGGTGGTGTACCTTCCAGCTACGATTGCTTCGCTGCAACAGGGTGAGTAGTGGCCAGATCAGGGGATTATCGCCTTTGATGGCAAAGCATTGGGTGGACGATGAGGCGTCCTCTAGTCTGGCTGCTGTCGGGCTCGATTTGGCAAGGAGCATACTGAGTGTCTCATCCGTGACTGGCGATAATTTCTACTATGACAAGGGGGCAAATAGAAGGCAAGTCTTATCGGCTTGTCGGGCCAGGAGTTGCAGGGGAAAGAGGAAGGGGGAAAGAGGGCAAGGCGATGCATGGGGTATGCATCGCCATCGGCCGGATAAATTGCGTAACCGGTTAGATCTCGGTGAAGAGTGTCTCGATAGGCAGGCGCGACTTAGGCAGCTTGGCGTTAAAGTCTTCCTCGCTGTGATAGCCCAGGGCCACCACCACAGAGGCGGCGTAGCCTTTAGCCGGCAGATCCAGCACCTGATTGAGCTTAGTGGCGTTGAAGCCCTCGATAGGGGTGGCGTCGATATCCAGCAGGCTAGCACCCAGCAGCAGGTTGCCCAGTGCCAGATAGACCTGTTTCTCCATCCAGTGCTGACTGTCTTTTAGCTCTATTCTGTGCATGTTGGCGAAGAAGGAGCGACCATTGTGCTGACCCTGTTTGGCCTCCTCATCGGCGAAACGACCGTCGGCATCTTCCTGTTCAAGCACCTTTAGCAGGTGGGCCTCATCCATGCTGGTCTTAGTGCAGAGCACCAACACATGGGAGGCGTTGAGGATCTTATCTGTATTGAAGGCGAAGTCGCTGGTGGCCTCGGCAATCTGCGCCTTGCCTTCGTCGGTCGAGGCGAGCACGAAATGCCAAGGCTGAGAGTTGGTCGAAGAGGGGCTCATGCGGAGCAGTTGCTTGATCTCCTCGACCTTCTCCTGAGCGATCTTACGGCTAGGGTCGAATGCCTTAGTGGTGTAGCGCTTATTGGTGTAGAAACTGAGTTGTTGCATGGTAAGCATCCTCTGGTTGAGTCGATTCTTTATATCGGTTGAGTCGATTCTTTATGTCGATTTTTTATGTCGAGAGTGAGGCTGATTCTACGTGACTCTTTCACCGATAAAAACAGAGGAAAGTCACATATACTTTCAAAAAAATATTGATAATAAGCCGTCGTCAACCTGGGGATTGGTGGCTATGTATCGGGGAATCCCAAGGGGAATAGTCCAGGCGACAGCCCTGGCGATTGCTTAGATAACAGTTGTCGCAGAAGTGGCGGTAATTAACTGACAAAAAAGGTAATTTATGCTTAACTTTCAAAACTGTCATCTTGAGTCGAGGGATTAACTCGGCTTTCCTGCGCGGAGAAGAAAACATGGCTTTTAAGATAGATTCATCCATCATCGCCTGGTCCCTGGCGGGCGCCTTGCTGAGTGCACCAGCCATGGCCCTGGACTGGCGTCTTGGCATCGGCGGTCACGACTACTATGTGGATGAAGCCAACTCGCACACCTTAGGCGCAGGAGTGAGCATTGGCCTGAGCCATCTCACCCAGGGTGACATCAAACTCACGGGTGAGCTGAATGTCTTCGTGGACAACGATGTCGATGAACTCGACCCGGACCATATTCCCGTCTGGTTTGGCTCCTATTACAGCGCCGGTGGCGATCTTGTCTCACTCACACAGCACTCTCGCCTCTTCTGGGATGTGAGCCTGGGGGGCAAGCGTAATACCGTCAGCTCGGTGGAGAAACAGGTGCGGCTGTTTCCGGCGCTGGGCTATGGCTATCAGCGAGAGGGCTTCGAGGCCGATGTTAAGCTGGGGGGCGGTTATTACTTCCTCGAGATCGACGACGATGTCCCCCGCATGCGCGGTTATGACAGGGAAGATTTTCAAAATAAGACAGGCGCCTACACCCTGGCGGCGGCGACTCAGTTTGCCCTGGGCAAAGCGTTTGATCTCAGCCTGGCGGCGCAGCAGTGGCACGACGGTAGCGACTGGCTGGAGAATCAGTTGGAAGCAAGCCTTGGATATGATGCCGACAGTTGGTCGTCCGAGAGTCGGCTCGTCTTCAGCGTGAAATATAACGAGTATAATCTGGACCCCTATGCCAGGGGGCCAGTGGACTCACCCGACTATCTGCCGATTCTGCCCTGGAGCAAAGATCTCTTCGTGAGGATCTATTTCGATATGCCTTGGGGGTGAGTCGGGACTTGTCTGAGGCCTAGAGCTCAATAAGGGCTGGCATGCTAAAGGAGGAGACGTGAGCCAAAGCTCAACCGCGGCGAGCCAGATACGGATCGCCAGTTTCAACCTATACAACTTTATTGCGCCGCCCGATGCCTATTATGATTTTAATAACATCTATACCCAGGCCCAGTGGCGGCAGAAATGCGACTGGATAAGGCGCTACCTGGCGAGCCATGACCCTTGCGTCATAGGTTTTCAGGAGGTGTTTTCGATAGCGGCCTTAAAGGCTTTATTGGCCGAGGCGGGCTATCCCCATTTTGTCACCGTCGATACGCCTCAGGTCAGCGATGACTTCATCTATCGCCACCCAGTGCTGGCCCTCGCCAGCAAGTATCCCGTATTGAGTTGTGAGGCCTGCACTATCGATCAGACGGTCGCCAGCCTGATGGGAATAGCCCCTGGGTTTCAATACAGTCGCTTGCCCCTGAGGGCGACCATAGCCCTGCCGCACCTCGGCCCCTGCGATTGTTACGTGGTGCATTTTAAGTCTAAGCGTGCTCAGTTTGAGCCCGAGTTGGCACTGGTGTCGGCATCGACCTCAAAACCCGCGTCGGCGCAGAACGCCCAGAGCGAGCCCGCAGCGCTTGCTGAGCCTGATAGCCAGGGCGGTGAAAAGGCTGCCCTGTTTGCCATCGAGGCGGCGGCTAAGTGGGCGTCTTCTCTAGTGCGCGGCACAGAGGCGAGTCTGCTGCGGTTCGCCATCGCCAGGCGCCGGATCGAAACCGGCAACCCTGTGATCCTGATGGGCGACTTTAACGATAGTTTAGCCGGCGGAGTACTGTCGGCCCTGGTGAGTCAGGATAGCCGTTTGCTTGGGGAGCTGGGAGAGGGCGCGTTTCAGGCCTATCGCCTGCAGGACGGCTACCAGCTTCACGAGCGCTCGCAGTACAGTCCCGGTTCAGTGGCGCGTCCGGCGACACATTATCATCTTAACCAGGGGGAGGTGATCGACTATATCCTGCTCTCCAACGAGTTCGATCCCCATAACGATCAGTGTCTGGCGGAGGTGAGCCAGTATCACACCTATGATAGCCATTTGATCAACCCTCAATATGAGCGCGACAGCCACAGCACAGATCACGCTCCTGTGATGATTAGCCTTAAGATTAGGGAATAAGGTTAGGGAATAAGCTCAGGGGAACAAGGGCAGGCACCTCAACCTGAATGTGGGCTATAGTCTTGTTTTACTTGTGGGATTCATCGAGACTGTCGGCTATATTTTGCTCAGTGCTAACGCCCGACGAATTGGATTAGCGCTTTAGTTGGACACTTACACATGCTGGGAAGGGAAAGTTATGGACAATGAAGCCAATGTGCAGCAGCGCAAGGCCTTTATCGGTAATATGACAGAGGCGGCGATACGCATAGGCCTGCTCGCTATCTTAGTGATCTGGACCTACGACATAGTCAGGCCCTTCATAGTACCAGCCCTGTGGGGGGCCATCATCGCCGTCGCGCTGATGCCATTAACCCATAGACTGGAGCGTCTGTTAAAGGGGCGTCGTGGCCTGGCCGCAACCCTAATCGCCCTGGTGGGGATCGCCCTGCTGGTGACGCCTTTCGTGGTGGTTTCCGGCTCCATCTTCGAGGGAGTGTCCAATACCCTTAAGGTGCTGCAGAGCGGCGAGATCAACCTACCCGAGCCGACCCAGAGGGTGGCCGAGATCCCCATCATAGGCGAGCGCCTGTTTGAGGCGTGGCACAGTATTGCCAGCAATTTGGAGAAGGCGATCCTGCATTTTCTACCCGAGATCAAGGCGGGCTTCGCGGCGCTGGCAGGGGTGATCGGCAGCAGCCTGGCCACTCTGGTGATGTTCATCATCTCGCTACTGATCGCCGCCGGCTTTATGGCTAACTCAGAACAGTGCGCCGCCGCCATGAGTAAGCTGGCGGTGAGGGCCGTAGGCCCTAATGCTCACGCCTGGGCCAGCCTGACCGCCGCCACCATCCGTAGCGTGCTGCTCGGGGTGGTCGGCGTGGCCTTTATCCAGGCCATGCTGATCGGCTCGGCCCTGTTTGTGTTCGGCTTGCCCGCCGCGGGTCTGCTAACGCTGGTGGCCCTGTTTCTGGGGATCGCCCAGCTGCCGGCACTGATCATAGTGTTACCCCTGATAGGCTATGCCTACTCATCCATGGAGGGCACCTCGGCAACGATCTTCAGCGTCTGGGTCTTCCTCGGTGGCATCTCGGACAATATTCTTAAGCCCATCTTGATGGGCCGGGGCGTAGATGTGCCCATGCCCGTGATACTGATAGGCGCCATCGGCGGCATGTTGTTTACCGGCATCATAGGCCTCTTCCTGGGCGCCGTGGTGCTGGCCATCTGGTATGAACTCTTTATCGCCTGGCTAAACGGCGGTGAGCCCGAGGCAGTGTTGGCGCAGCAGTCAGAAGAAACGAGTTCATCGACTGACCTTAAGGCGGAGTAAGCCTATGTTAGATGCCGTCTGCCGGGTCGAGGGGCAAGCCGAGAAAACCTATTCAGTGTTTAACTTTCAGCGCCTCGGCGAGCAAGAGATAGAGGCGCTGCGCCAGCAGCTCTATTGCCCCGTATGTGACGGTAAGGCCTATTTTCGCAAGGCCTCACGCGACGGTAAGGCGGCCTGTTTCGGCTCGCGCTATCATCAACCAGATTGCCCCGAGTTTAATCCCTCCGCCAGCCGTAAGCAGGAGGAGCAGGATGCCCTGGAGGTGAACCAGCAGTTGCTGGAGAGCGACGCCCTGAAGATAGATTTCAGCATGCCGGCGCGGCGTAAGACGCCGCCGACTAAAGCTAAGGCACAGACAGAGGCTGAGACAAAGCTAAAGCCAACTGACGCCGAGAAAGATAGCAGCGTGGAGAGCCCCAAGGGTAATTATCTCGCTAAGACAGAGGGAAATGGCGAGCCTGAGGATGACTCAAGCGCCGAGTCGCCAGCTGAGCCTAAGATTGCGACCCAGGGGCTACAGAAACTCCTCCATAGCCTGCAGCGGGGCAGCGATCTGGCCTACTCAGATCTCTGGATCTATACCGATGACAAGTATCGCTGGCGGGCCAAGAACCTGTTCGTCAACTTTGCCGATGCCGAGCCCAACGAGCGCCATGCGCCGCGCATGTATTGGGGCACCATCTCCCATGCCGACAAGGCGATGTTCTGGCTCAATCCCGCTGACTGTAATGATGTGGGCATTCCTATCGAGGAGGTTAAGGAGGCGCTGTGTAAAAGATTCGATATCCAAGATCGTGAGGATCTTGAGGGCGCAGGTATCATCCTCTTCGGTAAATGTTTCTGGAACAAAGACAAGACTCGCAAGATCATCAAGCTATGGAACAAAGACCTTAGCCGCCTGCATCTGGTGAAGGCCGAGGATTAGGAGGCGTTTTGCATTGCAAAGCGCATTTTCTTGACGCCGCTTGGGCTTTCCCCTCTGCTAAGCACCGCTAAATCATATTAACAACCCCTGCCGATTGAACCACTTGAGTGGCTTTCTCATGGATTGGTACGCCTTATGCTCAGCTAGGTTATCGAACCAGGTACCTCGAGTATGAGGATAAGGAGTCGGCAATGAGGTTAAATAGTCAATCTCCCCTGCTGGGATTCGTGGTCAACCGAGCCCTGTATGCCAGCAGCGAGGCCTACCGCCAGCGCATCGATTACATCTGCAAGTTAATCAGCCTCGCGGGCGGCGCTCAGCATCAGGCTCATCCGCGGCCGGATAAGGCTGAGGTTGGTCACACCCGGCGAGAGCGTCAGGCCAGCCTGCTTGGCCGCTAAGCCGCTAACTCATTAAGTCGCTAGGCCGCTAGGCTGATCCATGTTCTGTGGGCTAGCGCGGCGTAGATAGCCCGGCGCGCCTGCGGGCCAGCAGGGTATCTCCCCACTGAAACAGGCCGAGTCCCGCCAGAACCAGGCCTGCCCCTATCATCAAAGTTTGGGAGAGCTGCTCGTTATTCACCAGGGCGCCAAGTGCCATGGCAAAGACAGGGGTGATGAGAGTGACCAGGGCCACAGTGCTGGCATTGAGGTGCTGCAGGATATAGAAGTAGCCGATGAAACCTATCAAGGATCCGAAGATCCCCAGGTAGAAGATGGCGGCGATGGAGCGCATCGACCAGGTCTCCACCGGTAGGCTGGCATCGAAGATTAACCAGGCCAGTGCAAACAAGGGGGTCGAAAACAGCAGGGCACCGACTGTGCTGGCGATGGGATGAATCGCCAGGTCTACCGTCTTGATCAGCACGCCGCTGAGGCTGAAGAGGAACACGGCGCAGAGGATCAACACCAGGCCTATCCAGGTATCACTGCCCAGGGCGAGCTTGGCCGAGCAGACCACCCCCAGGCCGCAGAACGCCAGGATAAGCGCGAGGATCCGCATGGGGCTGAATTTAGTTTCGTTCAGCAGCTTTTGGGCCAGCAGGCCAGACACCAGGGGAGACAGGCCGAACAGCAGCGACATGGTGCCAGAGGCCAGGTAGCGCGACGCGAAATAGCTCAGCAACATGCCACCGACTATGCCTATGGCAGAATAGGCGTAGAGCCTGAAGGCGGTGCGGTGCCAGGGCAGACGTATGCTGCTAAACAGTATGATTAGGCTGCCAATGAACAGGGCGATCACCATGCGCGAGAGTACCGCCATGGTGGGATGCACAGTTTCGCTGCTCCAGACGATCCCCAGCGGAGTCGTCGACCAGATGAGTACCACGGCCAGAAACGAAACGGGAACCAGCCGAGGCAGTTGTGCTGGGTCGGTTTGAGAATGGGAAGACATGCTAGCGAGGCCCTGGTACGAAAATAAGCAAAGAGTGATAGAGGCGATTTTGACCCAGTTTGCGCGGGAAAGCTACGGCCAAATGTGCTGTTGAGAAAAATTACTGATGGGGGATAACAGTGGATGGAATGAGCTGTGAGCAGGCGGCTTAGCGTGCAATGGCGGGGCTTAATAAGTCAAAAGGGGCATTGCCCTTTAGCATATGCCCCTTTTGTTGTTGGCGTCTGTATGACCCTTTGCCCTTCTTGGGTTTCTCGACACGCATCTTAAACAGTTCGCTGGTGATGATTGCCTTTAAGGCGTTGTCCTTGATGACGCCTCGGCCGCTCTCGTGGGGAGCGTGCGCTTTGCGGCGCGATTTCTTGCTCATGGTTTTCCTCTTATTTCAGTATTTAACCTGGTAGTTATTTTCAGGCGGCGCAAGATTACGCCCAGGCTGCTTAAAAAGCAAACAGTATTTTACCATAAATTAGCAAAAAATGTTTTAGCTTTTAACTCAGTGGTTTACCTTTGAATTCCCTCGGTTAAATAGGCTTGCCCATGGCTTGAGAACACAGGGCAAGCCTATGGAGGATCAGCTGTCAGCCAGCTCGTGGCGATAGGGGATAGAACGCTGGGCGCCGGCGCGGGTGACCGAGATGGCGGCGGCGCGATGGGCAAAGGCTACCGCCTGCTCTATCGATTTGCCTTCACCCAGGGCCACCATCAGGGCACCGTTAAAGGTGTCGCCGGCGGCCACAGTATCTAAGGCCTTCACCTCAACGCCTGGTATTAGGGCGCATTGCTCTTAGTGCTGAGCAGGGCGCCTCGCTTGCCCAGGGTGATGATCACGATTTTCGGCCCGAATTGATGCAGCATCTGCGCCGCCAACTTGGCGCTCTGTTCATCGATCACCTCTATGCCGGTAATGGCCTCGGCCTCGGTCTCGTTGGGGGTGATCACATCCACCAGACGGAACAGGTCTTTGCCTATTACCATGGCTGGCGCCGGGTTGAGTATGGTGGTTACCCCGTTGGCCTTGGCATGTTCCAGGGCATTGAGCACAGTTACCGCAGGCGTCTCCAGCTGCAGCAGCAGGTAATCGGCCTTGGCGATCAGCTCGAGGTGGGGCTCGAGCGCCTCGGGCGTCAGGGTGGCGTTGGCGCCAGCCGAGACGCCTATGATGTTCTCGCCTGTATCGGCGACGAAGATCATCGCCGTGCCCGTTGGCTGCTGGTCCGTGTAGGTGATGCCATCCGGCGTGATGCCGTCTTGCTGCCAGGCCTGGGCCATCGCCTGACCCATGGCATCTTGGCCCAGATGACAGATGAAGTCGACCCGGGTGTCTTCCCGACTCAGGCGCGCCGCGGCCACCGCCTGGTTGGCGCCCTTACCGCCGTGCTCCAGCCGGTAGCCTTGGCCCATCAGGGTCTGTCCAGGGCTGGGCAGGTGCTCCAGGTTCATCACATGATCGGCATTGGCACTGCCGAGAATTAACAGTCTGGTCATAGTTTCCTCTCGCCTAGGGGGAGGGCGAACCCTCCCTGGGCTGTCTACTGATTATAGGCGCTGAGGCAGTCGACAATCAGGTCGACGAAGCCTTGACGATCTAAGCCGAACAGTACGGTGGCGTTGGGAGCCTTGTCTGTGAGCTGATAGCGATCCACTAGCGTCATCCCCTGGGTATATTCCCCCTTGGTTTCGACGCCGACCCAGCAATCCTGGGCGGTGAACAGCTCGGGCTTGAGCAGCCAGGCGATGGTGCAGGGATCGTGCAGCGGCGCCCCGGTAAAGCCCCACTTAGGATCTCTGTGGTAGATCATGAAGAAGTCCAGCAACTCGGCGACGCATTGGGCTACAGGGTTGGGGATGGCGCGGATCCGCTCGATATCCTCATCCATGATCTGCGCCTCATGGGTCACGTCCAGGCCGCACATAGTGATTGGGATGCCCGACTTGAACACCATGTCGGCCGCCTCTGGGTCGACGAAGATGTTGAACTCGGCGGCTGGGGTCCAGTTACCCACTCCGGCAGCGCCGCCCATCAATACGATGCGCTCGACCTTGCTGTGCAGCTCGGGATAGTTGGCGATAAACAGGGCGATATTGGTCAGTGGCCCCGACGGTACTAAGGTCACAGGGACCTGGCTGTGGCGCACCTTTTCGGCCATCAGCTCGACGGCGTTTTGTGCTAACGGGGCGAAGGCGGGGTCTGGCAGTTTTGGGCCGTCCAGGCCGCTCTCGCCATGGACGTTATCGGCGATAATCAGCTCCCTGGCCAGGGGCTTAACCGCGCCGCCGGCCACCGGCATGTCTGGGCGATTGAGCAGGGTCAGGATCCGCAGGGCGTTATTGAGGGTCTTGTCGGGTGTCTGGTTACCCGCGCTAGTGGTGACCGCCAGCGGATTGAGACGCTCGCTACTGAGCGCCAGAATGAGGGAGATCGCATCGTCGTGGCCCGGGTCACAGTCGAGAATGATAGGGGTCGCCGAGGCGAGTGGACGGATGGCTTTGGGAGAAGCGTGTGCTGCGTGAGAATGTGGGGCAGCGTTTGATTGAGTCATGGTACAGCTCCTTTGATTGACACCTGTGGCAGAGTAACACGCTTTAGGTGCGTGTCATCTCTGAGATGAAAATTTGTGATTGAGCAGACAAAGCACTAATCAGGCAAGTGAGTGGCCAAGGCTTAGCCGTCTTCATCATAGAGCGGAAATAAGCATATGCGCTCTTATTAATTACGCGCTTTGGCTGCATAAGCTGTTTTGAGAAGGCAGGCGGGATTAGCGCATCATGTTTTACTTATATTATTATTTATCAACCACTTGCCTGTTTTGTGTTTGTGGCTTAAAAATTTTTTGTCGCCGGATAACTATTTCTGATTGACTCAGTCTCCAATGCAGATTATTTTGCGCCCGATGTTTTAGCTGGGGTACAAAAATAAAGGCATGGTTCGCCAGGGGCGAACGTCGTTATGTCCATAATAAAGCAGCAATTAAGCGTATAAACTTTGGGGTTTTACGCCGAGTAAAATGAGTTTGCCGTATCGGCTCTATTTTAGAAGGACCTTAAGCCATGTCTGACGCGACAGTCTTAAGTCTTATCCCACCTTTGGTGGTCTTGGTGTTAGCGGTTTGGCTACGCCGTCCAATCCTTTCGTTAATCATAGGTGCCTTAGTGGGCCTGGTGTTATACCAACCCGATCAGGTACTGAATAATTTCTCCGATATCTCGCTCTCTGTCATGGCCGATGAAACCATAGGTTGGTTGATCTTGGTCTGTGGGGGTTTTGGCGCCCTGATCGCCCTCCTGGTGAAGACGGGTGGTTCTATGGCCTTCGGTCGCCACGCGCTCAAGTATGCCAAGGGGCCAAAGTCATCCCTGCTGATGACCTTTATTCTGGGCGTAGTGATCTTTATCGACGACTATCTCAACGCCCTGACCGTGGGCTCGACCATGAAGTCGGTGACCGACAAGTTTAAGGTGTCGCGGGAGATGCTGGCCTATGTGGTGGACTCTACCGCCGCGCCCATCTGTGTGCTGGTGCCATTGTCGACCTGGGCCGTCTTCTTCGGCGGCCTGTTGGTGGATAACGGCGTGGCAGGCGAGGGCCAGGGGATCAGCGTCTATATGTCGGCCATCCCTTATATGCTCTACGCCTGGTTAGCGGTGGCCATGGTGCTGCTGGTGATCTTGGGCATAGTGCCTGCATTCGGGCCGATGAAGAAGGCGCAGCAGGCGGCGATGGCGGGTAAACCTGCCAAGGCGGTCGATGCCTTTGATGAGGTGCAGACCTCGGATGATTACAGCCTCAAGGCGATCGAAGAGGAGTTTAAGCATGCCGATAACCTGGGCAAGCTACATAACTTCATGGTGCCTATCCTCTTGCTGGTGGGCTTTACCGTCTATTTCGATATCGACGTGCTCAAGGGGCTGATCGCGACCCTGGCGGTGACCCTGCCCTATTATGGGGTGCAGCGCCTGATGCCACTGTCTGAGATGATGGAGCAGATGCTCGACGGTTTTAAGTCCATGTTGCCGGCTATCGGCACGGTTATCGCCGCCTTCGTGTTTAAGGATGTGTGCGACAAACTGATGCTGCCGCAATATGTGATTGGCAACCTGAGTCCCTTCATGACCTCTCAGTGGCTGCCAGCCGTGGTCTTCCTAACCATGTCGATACTGGCCTTTGCCACAGGTTCAAGCTGGGGGATCTTCGCGGTATCTATCCCCATAGTGATGCCTCTGGCCCAGGCGGTTAACGCCGATATTCCGCTGGTGATCGGCGCCCTGTTGTCGGCCTCCTCCTTCGGCAGTCAGGCCTGTTTCTATTCAGACTCTACCGTGCTGGCGGCCCAGGGCTCAGACTGTAACCTGGTGAGCCATGCGGTGACCCAGCTGCCTTATGCCTTGCTGGCGGCCGGACTGACCTTTATCGGTTTCCTTGTCTTGGCCTAAGTGCTTTCCTCGTCTTGGCCTAAGATAAGTCGGAAGCAGACATAAAGGAGAAAGGGGCGTTGACTAGTCTAGTCAACGCCCCTTTTGATTAACCCATAGGGTGACTATAGGTAATCTAACCTTTTCATTCCTTCACGCTACACACGACACACGGACTTAGAACAGCGAGCTGTTCAACCAGAGGTGTACCAGGATGCTGGCGGCGTAGCCGAGGGCTATCACTGGAGTCCACTTGAGGTGGCTGGCAAAGGTGTAGATGCCGCGAGCCTGACCCATCAGGGCGACCCCGGCGGCGCTGCCGATAGAGAGCAGGCTACCACCCACACCCGCTGTCAGGGTCACCAGCAGCCATTGGCCCAGCCCCATGTCAGGGTTCATGGTCAGCACGGCAAACATCACTGGGATGTTATCCACGATAGAGGAGAGTACGCCCACGGCGATGTTGGCATAGGTCACGTCCCAGTGGGTATACATGGCCTCGGAGACCAGGCTCAGGTAGCCCATGAAGCCCAGACCACCGACGCAGAGCACCACGCCGTAGAAGAAGAGCAGGGTATCCCACTCGGCGCGGGCGATGCGGCTAAACACATCGAAGGGCACCACGTTACCCAGCTGCTCCAGGCGCTTGATATTGTTATCGCGCTCCGCCTGCTCCTTCGCCTTGATCACCGCCTTGGGGAAACTCTTACGCAGGTAGAAGCCGAAGAACTGCAGGAAGCCAAGGCCTGTCATCATGCCCAGTACAGGTGGTAGGCCCAGCAGGCTGTGGGTGCAGACGGCGGTGGCAATGGTGAGCAGGAACAGGGCGACGATACGCTTGGCGCCGCGCTTCATTAGCACCTTCTCCTCATCCGCCTCCTGGACTTGGTTGACGATGAAGGCGCTCATGATGGCCGCCGGTACCAGGAAGTTGACCAGAGAAGGGATGAAGAGGTCGATGAACTGCTCGAAATGCACCACGCCCTTCTGCCAGACCATCAGGGTGGTGATATCGCCGAAGGGGCTGAAGGCGCCACCGGCGTTGGCCGCCACCACTATGTTGATACAGGCCAGGGCGACAAACTTCTTGTTGTCGCCGCCTACCTTCATCACCACGGCGCACATCAACAGGGCCGTCGTCAGGTTATCAGCGATGGGGGAGATGAAGAAGGCCATGAAGCCGGTGAGCCAGAAGACGGTACGCTGACTAAAGCCCTTACCTACCATCCAGGCCCGCAGGGCGTCAAACAGATTACGCTCCTCCATGGCGTTGATATAGGTCATGGCAACCAGCAGGAAGAGCAGCAGCTCGGCATACTCTAACAGATTGTGCTTAAAGGCGGTCTCAGAGAGTTCCGACATGCCGTGCTGTACATAGATGTAACCTATGATGCCCCAGATCAATCCGGCGGCGACCAGCACCGGCTTGGATTTCCTCAGGTGCAGCACCTCTTCGCCCATCACCAGCAGGTAGGCCAGGACGAAGATGACCACGGCGAGATAACCAGCCCCTGTGGCGGTGAGATCTAACAGCTGCCCACCGGCCTCGCCACTACTGGCAAAAACAGCTGGGCTAAACAGTGCGGCCAAACATACAACTAAGCTTGCTAAGCTACTGGCAAGGTTGCCAAAGGGGGGCTTAAGGTTTCTCATTAAGTATTCTCTGTGTTAGGAATAGCTTAAAAATTACCACAGCTTTCCTGCTGTAAATTTTGATGCGCCTCAAGTTTATGTGTATTAGTTACGGCTAAGTCACATAAATTTGATCAAATTATGTTTGAAAAATAAACATTTACCTACAAAGTGGTAATAAACTTATCATGATTTTTGTGACGATTTCGAGATTTTCATTGTTAGAAAGTTAGCACAGGATCACGATTTTGGCGCAGTAGGATGCTGCTGAATTTACATAAAAAAAGAGGGCCCATTGGCCCTCTTCATCTGTTGGGTTTAAGCCATTAGGCCTTGATGCTGCCGAATCGTCCCGCCTGATAGTCGGCGATCGCCTGCTGGATCTCCTGCTCGGTGTTCATCACGAAGGGGCCCATGTGCACTATCTTCTCGCGAATGGGCTGACCGGCAAACACCAGCGCCCCAGCGCCCAGTTCGCCCGCCTCGAGCTCGATGAGCTGTTGGCTATCGACGACAAGGTATTGCCCCGCGCCGTAGCGCTTTTCCGGCGCCGCCTGGCTAACCAGCTCACCCTGATAGAGATAGAGACCCACATATTCGCGCGACTTTAGATCCAGCTGGGCCGAACCATTGGGCGCCAGCATCAGGTCGGCTATCTTGCCATCGCCCGCCAGTTCCTGAATGGGCGCCTGCAGCGGCTCACCACCTTTTAGCTGCCAGCTGCCGGCCAAGGCACGCAGACGGGCACCGCTGTCGTTTTGTGTCTCGGGTAGCGGCTCATCTGTGCTATCGCGGTAGATGGCCGGGCGCATCTTCTCCTTGGCGGGCATGTTGAGCCAGATCTGAAAGCCGTGCAGGCCATCCTGGGCGTCGGCCAGGGGCATCTCTGAGTGCACCACGCCGCTGCCTGTGCTCATCCACTGCACGTCACCGGCCTTGATTGCCTTGACGTTCCCCAGCTGGTCTCTGTGCTCGAAGCCCCCCTTGCGGATATAGGTAAAGGTTTCTATGCCGCGGTGAGGATGGGGCGGGAAGCCGCCGATATAGTCGCTGGCATCGTCCGACTTGATCTCATCCAGCATCAGGAAGGGATCGAAGCGGGTGTTCATAAAGTCGGCCACACGGCGGATGTTGACGCCGTCACCATCCATTGCGGGACGGGCGGTAAATTGGCTGATCACTTTCATCTTAAGTACCTCATGATTGGGAACCGCCTAGCGCTGCTTTAGTGCTGCTTAAGTGTAGCTGGCGGGAATGGGATCAGCCTATCACTGGTTTAATCGAACGAATATTGCTAAATACCGCTTAATAGCTTCTAAAAAATAGGATGTTTAACGCTAAGGTGAGTCGCCTCTTGCATTGGATTACGGGAGGCTTGTATCACAAAAATGTTCGGTAGCTATTGTTTTTGTTATTAAAATAAAACCTTGTGGTACAAATTTGTCATCGGCTTGTGTTAGTATCCGCCCCTGCTTTATGCACAGTGCATTTTTAGTCACAGGAATCAGAATATGGATGTTAATGACCAAGCCTCTTTCCCAGCCCCAGCCACAGCCACAGCGGTAGAGGATGGCAAGCGTTTTCCCCGTTTAGACAATCGGGAGCTGGTGAAGACCAGTTTCTGGATCAGCCAGATCTTCATGATCATCGCCACGGTCGCCGGCGTCTATCTGGCGGCGCAGGAGGGATTGTCGCAGGCGATCACCTTCGATAACCTGACCAACAAGCAGAACAACTATTACCTGCGTCATGCCCTGTATGATGAGGTGCAGGACAATATCACCATCATCAACGAGTACGCCGACTTTATCGCCGGTAAGGCGCCCTTCGACATCAAGAATCACAAGCCAGCCCTGGCTAGCTTTGTGTGGGAGAATATGCGTTATTCGCCCTATACCCTGGAGACGCCGCCTCAGCTATTGTCACAGACCCGGCGCTTCTATCTGCAGGTGACCGATATCATTGGCAAGATTGAGGGGCGAGTCTATGGCGCCAAGTATGGCGGCGACCTGCTTAAGGGGCTGACCAAAGAGATGAGCGACAACACTCTGCCGGCACTGAAGGCCAATTATACTGCGTTGGCCGATGAGCTGAGACGCAACGACATCATAGTAGATTAGTAAAGGAGCTCCCCATGACCCATATCTGTCCAGGTTGCCACGAGGGGCGACTAAGAGCCTACAATTTTCACGGCGAGCATGTGGATTGCTGCCGTCAGTGCGGTGGCCTCTGGTTTAAAAACGGCGAGCTAAATGCCGCCCTTTCGAAGGCCGACAATGGCGATGATGATGTCAGGGTCGAAGAGACACTGGGGGAGCTGCTGGGGATCTCCAGCCGCAGCTGTCATCAGTGCGACCTGAGCCTGCATCGCTACCATCTGATGACTGGCTATGAGATCGAGGTGGATGTCTGCCATAGCTGTAGCGGTGTCTGGGTCGATGAGCATGAGCGTACCAAGGTGGTGCAGTCGCCCAAGGTGAGACAACTGCTGGAGGAGTTAAACGCTAGCATCAGCGTCAAGACCTGGCTGTTTCAGTTCCTCTGCAAGATGCCGGTGGAATTTAACCTTAAGCCGAAATCGACGCCCTTAGTGACCTACATGCTGCTGGCGCTCAATATACTGATCTTCGTCGCCTACGGCTTTAACCTGAGCAGTACAGAGACAGTGTTCGAAAACTTTGCCATGCGCTCCAACGAGCTGCTGGCGGGCCACCACCCCTGGACATTGCTGAGCCATATGTTTCTCCATGGCGATATCATGCATCTGGCGGGTAACATGTATTTCCTCTACGTGGTGGGGGATAACCTGGAAGATGTGTTGGGCCGCGCCAAGTTTCTCGGACTCTATCTCCTGTGTGGCCTGGCCGCGGCGGCCGCGCAGATCGCCGCCGACCCAGGTTCTGGCATTTACATGGTGGGCGCCAGCGGCGCCATCGCCGGGCTGTTCGGCATGTACCTTATGTGGTTCCGTCATGCCAGCCTGACCTTCATGTTCGTGGTGTATCAGAAGAAGCTCAGTCCCATGGCCTTCTTCGCCATCTGGCTGGGATTCAACATCTTTGGCCTGGTGATGGCGGGCCAGGGCGTGGCCTACTGGGCGCACATAGGCGGTTTTGTGATGGGCCTTATCCTAGGGATTAGCCTCAAGGCCAAGGTGATGCATGATAATCCTATGCTGGCGCTGCTCAACGAGCCCGAGGTGAAAATCGCCCGCTAACCTTTGAGTTGCCGCCGTGTTTCAAGGCCCCGTCTCCGGACGGGGCTTTTTTATGGGCGCGCTTTTTGTTGCTGAAACTTAAGCGAAAAAAAGGGGTCTAAACCCTAAGGTTAACCACCTGTCACAGGCTGGTATTCCCGCCAGACTTGGATACAATGTAATCAAATCAACAGCGAGAGCGAGAGATAAATGTCCAGAGCGAAAATTTTGATCATCGACGACGATCCCGTCTGTACCGGGGTGTTACTCGCCATGCTGGGGGACGATTATGAGGTCACCGCGGTGAACTCGGGCAGTGGTGGCATCGAGGTGATGAAATCCCTGGTACCGGATCTGATCCTGCTGGATATCACCATGCCCCACGTCAACGGTTATCAGGTGATCCAGCATCTTAAGGGCAGCGAAGAGACTGCCAAGATCCCCCTGGTGGTGATAAGCTCGCTGGCGGAGCAGTCGGACAAAGATTTTGCCCTCAAGCTCGGCGTCGATGACTACATCACCAAGCCTGTAATGCCAGATGCGATTCAGGAGATAATCGAGGCCTACCTCTAACGCCGCAGATGGCGAGGTGGTTCACAGGCTATTGGCCTGGATTTCCAAGAAGATTTAGCGTCGTATTAGTCAGCCCGTTTCTGACAGCAGCATCATAATAAATCATCATTTTCAGCGGCTTGTCTTATGAAAGATAAGCTGCTTTTTCGTGAGCGTGCTTATCTCTAGACAGGCCCCATGGGCTGGGCTATCTTATGGCGGCAACAAGGAGGTCACCGCCTGGCTGACTAAGTTATTACACCAGACTAAGCTGTTACACCAGACTAAGCTATTACACTAGATTAAGGGATTAATCATGAAAGCAAGATTCTTACTACCGCTGTTTTTTATCCTCACCAGCGCCCAGGGCGCCAACCTTCCACCGCCTGATGCTTATGGCTTGGCTGGCATGGAGGTGGATGTCGATAAGCTTATCGAATTTAATGTCTCGCAGATGAAAGCCGACGGCGACTTTATCGCCATGGAGCAGGTGTCTGGCATCGACAGCGGCAAGCTGGAGCGCGGTTATCGCCACGCCATGAAGAGCTGCTTCGATAAGTATGAGCGCATGACAGAAGAGAACGCCGAGGCCTTGTCTGACTGTTTCATCGACCAGACCGCCGAGGGCGTGGGCGCCTCACGTGAGCAGTTTAATGCCTGGCTGGATGAGCTGGATAGTCAGGACGGCGAGAATCCCGATGCTATCGAGGCCCTGGATATGGAGATGGATAAGATCCATGACGCCATCTTTGCCCTGCAGGATAAGCCAGAGCTCACCCAGGCCGAGCAGGAGCAATTGGCGGATTTAGAGCAACAACTTATCGAGCTAGGCGAGAAACAACACAAGTTGCAGCTGGAAGAGGCAGAGGCCATGGCCGCCGAGATGGAAGCCATCTACAAGCGTAAGTGATCTGCTAGTAAGCTCTTAAGCGAGGCTCGGCACTGTTTATTCAGGCCGAGCCTTTGTTTTGGGTTCGCTCAATCTCGAACAGCTAGCCTCTGGCGATGGTGATATCGGCGATATGGCCATGTTCGGTGGCCCTTAGGGCTCCCTGTAGCATCTCGGCGGCCTCCTCGGCGCTCATGAAGCTCGAGGTGTCGAGGGACTTGCCGCTGCTGGGCCAGAAGCCGGTATCCATGCCGCCGGGATAGACAGCGATGATCTTCATCGGCTTACCCTTGAGTTCCTGGCGCACCGACTCGATGAAGCCGCGCACCGCCCATTTGGCCGCGCAGTAGGTCGACTCCCCCGCCTTGGCTTGCTGGGCGGCCGTGGACATCACTACCACCAGATTCAGCGGCGTGTCTCGATAGCGCCTAACCAGCTCGCGTACCAGCAAGATGCTGGAGGTGACGTTGTTTTGCAGTAATTTGGCTATCTCATCGGCCTGCTGCTCGGCGATGGGGCCGAAGTAGCCGCTGCCGGCGCAGTGAATCACGGTGCTAAGTGGTGAGGCGCCGCTCATGGCATCGACGCCATCTAACAGGGTCGCTACGCTCTGCTCGTTGCAGAGGTCGGCACTCAGAGGATGAAGGCCGCTGCTGCTCTGCGCTACGCTGGCAAGCCTGGCTTGATCGCGCCCCGAGATCACTACCTGCTCCCCCATGTTGGCATAACGCCTGGCGAGGGCTGCGCCCAGGCCGCTGCTGGCTCCGGTAATTAGTATCATGATCCATTCACTCATTAAGCTTGGTTAGGTCGGCCTATTATGCCGCAACTTAGCCCAGATGCCAGAAGCTGTGGGGTGTGAGAAGGATTAATGGAAGCCCGGACAAAAAAAGGGAAGCCGCCGCTTCCCTGATGAGTCAGTGCTAGTGGATGCTCTGATAGCTAAACCTCAGGTGTTTAGCGTCTTTGATCAGCTTGATGAAGTCTTCCCGGCTGAGCCTGACCAGGCTGGTGTGGTCGCCGGCCTCGAGGTAGAGTTCCTTGGCCTCGATCAGCAGGTCATCATAGATGGTCTCTATGTTATAGGCCGCGCCGAGGGAGGGGATGGCGCCGTGTTCGCAATCGTCAAACATCTGATAGACGGTTTGCTCCTTCACCAGATGCAGATCGCGGTTGAGCTTGTCACCCAACGCCTTGAGGTTGATCTTATGATTGGTGGGCAGTACCGCCATGATCCTGCGTCCCTGATGATCTTCCAATATCACCCCTTTGGCGACTTGGGCGGGGGCCAGCTGGGCGGCAATCGCCGAGCTGATAGAGTTGTGGCTGTGGCGGTGCAGCACTATCTCATAGTTCACCTCATGCTCAGCCAGATAGTGATTTAACCGGTTTGAAATACTCATATACTTGCCTCGTTAACGTTGTGAAACGTTATCGATAAGTATAGTCCAGCCAGGCTCCAATGCTGGCTGAGTGCACTTTTCACCGCTGGCTTGATGTCGTTTTTTCTGCTGACTGAGCAGCGCTTTTCATCGATTAAGTCACCCGCCAAGCCTGGCTTGCCGATCAGCTAAACCAGGTCTTAATTTTGCTCAACAATGAAGGGCGGTAGAAGGGCTCAAGCTTCTTCAGGCAGAAGTCGCTTATCTCATCATGTTTGTCACTTCTTAACAGGTAGGGGCGTATCTCCCAGCCATGAAGCTCAATCTCTCTATGCAGGTTGCGGCAATCGCTGCGAATGCGGCTGAAATCATCGCTAATTCTGTCTCCCTCCAGGGTGAGTGCCAGGGTGAAGGCACTGTCTGTGCCGCCGCGGCGGATATCTAGCTCGCTCGTTTCGATGAAATAGCCCGCCTTGACGCTGGGGTAGTTAGCCAATATTTGGCGCACCGCGCCGAACATGGGCAGGTCGCTTGCCAGTACCTTGCCTAGCAGCAGGAGGTGATTGCCCTGGGGGAGTAGCGCCATGTCGGGCAGCAACATATAGCGGATCTCATCGCTGCTGACGACTTTCGATAGATTGCTATTGGGGTTGAGCGCCATATCCATCTGATTGGTCAGCAGCAGCTGAAATGCTTGAGGCGCATCTATCTCTATCTGACCGTGAAATTCGCTGCCCTCTGCTTCCATAACCACCTTGGCCTGATCGACCGCCTCCTGGGAGGTAAACAGCGGGACGAAGTAGTGCACCTGATCATCGCTGACAGGGATGTGCCATTGCATGATGGAGAGCTCTGTTGTGCCATCGGCCTGAGGATCTTCCTGGCCGTCGCTCAGCAGGTAGAGCCGGGCCTTAATCAGGTGTTCATAGAGGGCTTTGGCCTGGGTGTGATCGGCAAGTGCCGCCTGCAGGGCGGTTTCGAGTGCATTGCTCGGGGTGAGTGTAACTTCCATTTTCGCTAATCCTTGTTGCCAGCTGGTATAGACCAGACATCCTGGTGAGTGGGCATAGTAGATCAAGGTGTTAGTCGGGTCTAGCCTGATTGATAACAAAACTGAATAGCGAGAGGGGAGGTGTTATTTTCGTTGGGGCTAGGGTTGAAGCTTGTACATGAAATCGATGACGGTATAGGTAAACATACCGTCATCAGGGCGGGTAATAGGAGGTTATCTAATTTCGGTTGAGATTGACTCTACAACATAGTTGTCAAAATAGTCAGGGCGAATTTTACTGTCACTTCTAGACTCTTTAGCCCAGGCCTCTCGAATGTTGTTCATACCTTTTGCATGAAAATAACCAAACAGTGTGAGATTGACGCTTTCAACTTGTGTCGATAAGTTCTCTTCCATTGCATTCGGTAATTTTAGGTCGGGAATGACGCCACTCAGATCGGCAAATATTGTCCAGTCCAAGTTGGTACTAACAATACGAAGCTGCAGGGCTTGATATTCGGTGTTGAGGTTTGTGAAGTCATAGTTTAGTGCTGAGTTTGAATTGGCCGCAATATCAGTCATTGTTTGTAGCAATTCGAACTCGTTTTCTGGTAGCACAATCTCTTGGTTTTCATCGGGATCGTTGACAAGGTGTCTACGCCCACCATAGTACCAAACTAAAGATTCTGGGTCGTTACGAAGTTGAACGTCTCTATAGGCTTGAATGAAGTTCTTTGGATTTAGTTTCGGAAGAACGTAAAGATCTGGTTGAAGGTTATAGTAATCTAATTGCTGGAACTGGAAGTGTGTTCGTCCATTGTCGTTTGAACCAAACGCATAAATAGCGGTCGCGTCCAAGTTTGCGTTTGAGTAATTAACCTTTTTGGCCTGATTCCTATCTTCGGTGAAGATGTCCGCTGAGATAGCGATAACACTTTGATCAGTTGGGATTTGGTATATTGCACCGTAGGCTTCTTCGTTGGTATCGCTAGTCGGCAATAACAGTAAATCTAAAGGTGGAAAGGTTTCCTGAGGAGCTCGGCATACATGATAATTGTCGAGCGCCCATGTATCTTTGACGGAATTGTTTATCTGCAATTGGTGATTAGGATAAGCCGCTCCGATGTCACTATAATCTATGCTTACATCCTGGCAGATGCAGTTTTCATTCAAGGTGTCCGAATAGAAACCTTGAATTCCCATATCACTCACATTCAAATTGAGTGTTGTATCGATATTGTAATTTTCGTTGTCTTGCCAAACAGTGGTGAGATGTTTGGCATCACTGGGCCATGAGATATCAAACTTCCCCTGAGCATCTACTTGATGTTGACTTAGAACCGAGCCGTCAGCCTTATGAACAACAAGCGTAACATCTGTATTGGCAACGCTATAGCCGCATTGAGTGGCGGTAGTTTTAAACTCACCGAATATATGGGCAGCAGGTGTGGCTGAATTTGGATTGTTATCTGTTTCGTCTGAACCACCACCGCAGGCAGTCAGCAATATTCCTGACAAAAGGAGGGGCATCCCTTTTAAGAGCTTCATATGTCGTCCCTGAAAAATTAGTTTTAATTCATTATTTTCTAAATTAACATTCGCTTGTTTTGTTAGTTAATTTAGATATTTAGGTTATCATTTTGTTTGTTTTTTAGAAAGCCTAAACAGTTAGAACTTTGATTAATCACTGTGTATTAGAGTTTAACTCGACAGCTAGGGAGTGTCGGTCTGGTGACCGAAGAAAGTCGTGGAACTCCGTTCCACACCAGGGCAAGAGGGGGATCTCCAGCAATCCCCCTCTTGCATCTCCCCGTGCCGCCCCAGACGAAGTTAACTGCATTGGTTAGGAGCCTCGTGCTTATGGACAAATCGCTACCGCTTCCGAAGGATGCATCCATGCACCTGCGGAAGCTAGTCGGGCATCCGTGCCCGTCTCACTCGATTTATTCCAACGTCCTTCGGCAACTTCGATGGGGATTTACTGTAGCCACAACCGGTAATTTTCGACAACTATTATAACTTTAGCTTTAACTTAACTGGCGGTTCTGTCGCAAAATATCTGGACAGCTTATTTTTCGAACGCTATGTTGAATGTTGTCGATAAAAAGTGTTGCAGGGATGAATTGGTACACTTAGGTAATTATATCTTAAGTTAATTTCATGGAAGACGACGAATAGGAAATAGTTCTCAATTGCCTCCCATTGAACGTATCTCATTCTTTGCAATCATTTTAGGTTTTTTAAGGCTTTGGATAGTTAAATTGTAGTTGTCTCATTGCTATCTAGAAGCCTATTGTAGAGAGTCGAGATATCTATGAAATTATCCCAAGTTTTATCAAGTATTAATCAGGTTGAAAAATCTAAGTTTATTTCATGTTTAGATAAATTATGTACCAGTGCATTGCCAAATGATAAGCAATTAGCGAGATCAGTAAGCAAGATCGATGGACAGATAAAGAATGCTTCTGGCAGCGAAATCACTTCATTGTTTGCTTTGGTTTCTTGTATCTATAAAGAGTCTATTCAAGAACAAATTGCTATGTCAGATGCCCAAATTGGTCTTTTGATAAATATTCTTACTCGAGATGGAAATTGTATTGCTCGTATCTCATGGATTGAGCATTTGTATAATAAAGAGTGGAAGGATTTAAATGATTCTGCAATAGAGATCAGAAGTTTGATTGAACAAAGCAAAGACTCTGAAGATATGTGCAGGGGAAGACAGTTAGCCATTTATCATGATTGCTTTAGTGTTGCATTTCTTAATGATGAGAAAATCAATCGAGAGGCAAGAATTACTGATGATGAAAGAAGTATCTTAAATACATTGGCTGATCGTCTAGGGATATCTATGGATGAGGCTTCTGCAATAGAACATCTGATTAATCCCATACCTCAAAATAATGTATTAGAAGGGCTGAATTCTCTGAGGGAGATGGGGGTTTTATTTATCAATAGGAAACGCTCGGAAGTGTTAGTTGCGGATGAAGTCGTTGCTATTTTAAATGAGCTTCAGGGTAAAGAGTTGGCTAACAAACATACATTGAGAATACTTAGATCTCTGTCTGATGCAGAATTGTCAAATGTATTTAAACACTATAATAAGAAGATTAGAGGTGTTGAGCGTTATAAAAAAATTAGTGAAATAATTCATTCTAGAATCCCCATTAGAAATATCCTTCAACGAGATATATTTAATCCCGGTGAAGCCCTTAATCAAAGGAAGGATCGGTTAAAGTCGCTAATACATGACTTAGATCTTAATGTAGATAAAATTGGCGCTACGTTGGATGATAGAATCAATGTTATTGTATCTAAGTTAAATAATTCAACTAACCAAGAGTTCGAGTGCCTTAGTGCTGCAGGATTCAAAGAACTTTATGTAACACTACAAACTCATTTTCCTGATTTCGAATCTTTACTCAGAGCAGAGTTTGAACTGGAAGAGTCAGAGGATATTGATACAGAGAAGTTAAGGGCTTTAAGCATTACTCCTGTGGATATACTCTATTTGCTTAGCAATGAACAAGTAAAAGTAGTTAGAGACAAGATGTCGCTGTCTAAAAGAGGAAATCCAAGGCAGTTAATTTTGGAGTCTTTTGCTAATGCAAATGAAAAGTTGATAGAGAACTATCCTGCTCTGGCTAGAAGAGATTTAGCTGCCTTGAGAAAAGCTGCTATTGATATATCAGAGGCGGAAGTTGGTGTTAAGTTTGAGGAAATAACCAAGGAGATTTTTGAGAATTTGAATTTGGTTGTTGATGAAGATGTTAGAAAATCAATTAATACAGCTAAAGATAAAGCAGATATTGTTATATCTTTAAGTGATGATGATGTCATTATTGGTGAGGCTAAAACTTTTAAAAATGGTGATTTTGCAAAATATGCGACGACATCCAGACAGGTTAAGTCATACGTAAATCGCTGTGAAAACCAAGGGAAAAGAGTTGCTCAGGTATTGATTATTGCCCCTAGTTTTTCTCAGGATTTTGTTGAAAGTGCTGAAATGGATACCGAAATTAATATCTCACTATTGGAAGCTGAAGGATTGAAGATGATCTATGACGCTTACAGATCTCGCCGTAATCCTAAGTTTTCGGCAAAGTTGTTAACCAAAGGTGGCTTATTAAAGGCAGAGTTGATTGCAAAAAATATCTAGGTGTTGGATTTTTAATGCTGGATTGGTAATTTTTGTAAGTTGCAACTATTCATCTCAATGAGGGTTAAAGCTACAGCAATTCCCCATCGAAGTTGCCGAAATACGCAGATGAAAATGCCGTGTGCCCATCATGGATGATGGTCAAGGCTCGGGGGGACAGGAGTCCCATTCGAGTCGTTAGGCGATTTTTATTGGAGTATGAGGACAAACAACTTCGTCAGGGGCGGCAGGGGAGATGCAAGAGGGGGATTGCTGTTGATCCCCTTCTTGCTCGGGTGTGGGTTGAAGACCCACGACTTACCTCGGCCGCAAGGCCGTATGGATTCGTGAGGCCAAGTTTAACTGAAGCCTGACTTAAGCCTTGAATTTCTATAAGCTGTGTTCTGTCTGTTTTGCTGTAAGTGTTGAGTTGTCTCAATCTTATGCTGCAATTATAAGGATGTATTCACCTGTAAAGTGGTGACTAGTGGGTATAAATAAGGAGGTTTTATGGCTAAAGAACCAGAGAGTAAAAGACTGAATAGCGTTGGGCTAACTCTTTATATCGCTATGGCGAGTATTATCCTATCTGGGATGATATTTTCTAGTCTGTATCCCAGCTCGTTTTTGGGCATTATCACTCAAAGTCTCCTAAATTCGATAGTTTATGCTCTGGTTGTGGCTATTCCTTTTATTGTTCTTGAAAGGTTTTTAGCCCAAAAAGATATCCTGTTAGTTACCAATGACCAGGGTGACTGACCCCTTCAGAATAGGTTAGATGCTACAACAAGTCCCCATTGAAGTTGCCGGAGTGGATTGCAGAAAATCACGTGATTGAGGCATGGATGCCGAAATAGTCTCAGATGAGCCATGGATGGCGAATATGAGGCGATAGGGATTTTCAAAAAGACACGAAGGATTACAACTTCGTCTGGGGCGGCAGGGGAGATGCAAGAGGGGGATTGCTGTTGATCCCCTTCTTGGTCGGGTGTGGGTTGAAGACCCACGACTTACCTCGGCCGCAAGGCCGTATCCACCAAGCGGTGTGAAATGGAACCCCACGACTAACCTCGGCCGTAAGGCTGTATAGGCAAGCTAAGTGAAGACTGGCAGGCTTCGAGTGCTAGCCAAGCAAAGCTTGGCTCATCAAAGCGTAATAAGGTTTACGCAGTAACCCTCTCCACTAAATATCGTAATCCAACACCGGTGCCAACCACCGCTCGGTTTCCTCCACACTCATCCCCTTACGTTTGGCATAATCCTCCACCTGATCTTTACCTATGTTGGTCACGCCGAAGTAACGTGACTGCGGGTGGGCGAAGTACCAGCCGGAGACGGCGGCGGTGGGGAACATGGCGTAGCTCTCGGTGATCTTGAGATCTATGGTCTCGTCGGGCTTAAGCAGCTCCCACAGCAGGCCTTTCTCCGTGTGATCCGGGCAGGCGGGGTAGCCGGGAGCCGGGCGTATGCCCTTGTATTTCTCGCGGATCAGCGCCTCGTTATCCAGGTTCTCGTCGGCGGCGTAGCCCCAGAACTCCTTACGCACCCGTTCGTGCATCCGCTCGGCGAAGGCCTCGGCCAGACGGTCGGCCAGACACTTGAGCATGATGGCGCTGTAGTCGTCGTGGTTGGCTTCGAAGCGGGCCACATGCTCGTCGATGCCGTGGCCGGCGGTGACGGCGAAGCCGCCCATGTAGTCGGCGACGCCCGAGTCTTTCGGTGCGACGAAGTCGGCGAGACAGAAGTTGTCGTTGCCCACCCGCTCTATCTGCATCCGCAGATGGTGGGTGGTCATCTCGAGTTCGCTGCGTGATTCATCCTTGTAGATCTCGATATCATCGAAGTTGACCGTGTTGGCAGGGAAGAGGCCGATGACCGCCTTCGCCGTGAGCCACTTCTCATTGATTATGGTGTTGAGCATTGCCTTGGCATCTTGGTAGAGCTTGCGCGCCTCTTCGCCCACCACCTCGTCGTCGAGGATCTTGGGGAAGTGACCGTGCAGTTCCCAGCTACGGAAGAAGGGGGTCCAGTCGATGCGATCGACCAGGTCTTCCAGCGGGTAGTCATTAAACACCTGTCTGCCGAGCCGATTCGGCACGAAAGGCTTATGGCTCTGCCAGTCCTGCTGGCAGCGGTTCTCCCGCGCCGCCTCAATAGAGACTATCTGCTTGCGCTTGGCCTGTGAGTTACGCTTGTCGCGCATCTCCTGGTATTCGTCATAGGCGGCGTCTATGGTCGCCTGACGTGTGTCATCGTTGATCAGCTTGGCCACCATGGGCACGGCGCGTGAGGCGTCGGCGATATAGATGGCGCCCTCGGGTGCATGGGGGGCGATTTTCACCGCGGTGTGGATCTTAGAGCAGGTGGCGCCGCCTATGATGGAGGGGACATTCAACCCCGCCTTATGGAAAGCTTTCACATTGTGCACCATCTCATCCAGACTCGGGGTGATCAGCCCCGACATGCCGATGATATCGACATTTTCCGCCTTGGCGACCTCGATGATCTTCTCGACCGGCACCATGACGCCGAGATCCACCACCTCATAGCCGTTACAGGCCAGCACCACGCCGACGATGTTCTTGCCTATGTCGTGCACATCACCCTTTACCGTGACCATGAGGATCTTGCCGTTGGACTGGCCTTCGACCTTCTCGGCCTCGATGAAGGGGTTAAGATAGGCCACGGCCTTCTTCATCACCCGCGCGGATTTCACCACCTGGGGCAGGAACATCTTGCCCGAGCCAAACAGATCGCCCACCACGTTCATGCCGTCCATCAGCGGGCCCTCGATCACGTCCAACGGACGGCTGGCCTGCTGGCGTGCCTCTTCGGTGTCCTGGTCGATAAACTCTGTGATCCCCTTGACCAGCGCGTGCTCCAGACGCTTGTTGACCGGCCAGCTGCGCCACTCGAGATCTTCCTTCTTGGCGCCCGCCGCACCATCGCCACGATATTGCTCGGCGATCTCAAGCAGTTGTTCTGTGTTGTTTGAATCTTTAACTGGGCAGGGCAGGTTTTGCACCACTGCCTCCACCTTGGCCTTTAGCTCAGGGTCGATATCGTCATAGATCGCCAGCTGTCCGGCGTTGACTATGCCCATGTCCATTCCCGCCTGAATGGCGTGATAGAGGAACACGGCGTGGATCGCCTCACGTACCGGGTTGTTGCCGCGGAAGGAGAAGGAGACGTTAGACACGCCGCCTGAGATCATCGCATGGGGCAGGGTGCGCTTGATCTCGCGCGTGGCCTCGATGAAGTCCACCGCATAGTTGTCATGCTCGTCGATGCCGGTGGCGATGGCGAAGATGTTGGGGTCGAAGATAATATCTTCCGGCGGGAAGCCTACCTTATCCACCAATACCCTGTAGGCGCGGGTACAGATCTCTATCTTGCGCGCCTTGGTATCGGCCTGGCCGACTTCGTCGAAGGCCATGATGATGGCCGCGGCGCCGTAGCGCTTCACCAGGGTGGCCTGCTCGATAAACTTCTCTTCACCCTCCTTGAGGGAGATGGAGTTGACCACGCCCTTGCCCTGGATGCACTTGAGCCCGGCCTCGATCACCTCCCATTTGGAGGAGTCGATCATGATGGGCACCCGGCTGATGTCCGGCTCGGAGGCGATAAGGTTGAGGAACTTCTGCATCACCTCGACGCCATCGAGCATGCCTTCATCCATGTTGATGTCGATGATCTGGGCGCCGTTCTCCACCTGATCCCGGGCGACCGACAGGGCCTCTTCATATTCGCCCGTCTTGATAAGCCTGAGAAACTTGGCCGAGCCGGTGACATTGGTACGCTCACCCACGTTCACAAACAGGGAGTCGGCGTCTATGGTCAGTGGCTCAAGGCCCGACAGGCGACAGGCCACCGGCAGATTCGGCAATTGACGGGCGCTATGCTTGATGACGGCAGCGCGTATCGCCTTGATATGTTCCGGTGTAGTGCCACAGCAGCCGCCGATGATGTTGAGCAAGCCTTCCTGGGCCCAGGGGCCAATGACCTCGGCCATCTGCTCCGGCGTCTCGTCGTAGCCGCCAAACTCGTTGGGTAGGCCTGCGTTGGGGTGGGCCGACACATAACACTCGGCGATCTTCGACAGCTCCTCGACATAGGGGCGCAGCTCCTGTGGCCCCAGGGCGCAGTTGAGGCCGATAGACAGCGGCTTCACATGGCGCAGCGAGTTGTAGAAGGCTTCAGTGGTTTGCCCCGTTAGGGTACGGCCCGAGGCATCGGTAATGGTGCCCGAGATCATCACCGGCAGGCGCTGGCCCAGCTGGTCGAACAGGGTCTCGATGGCAAACAGCGCCGCCTTGGCGTTGAGGGTATCGAAGATGGTCTCCACCATGATGATGTCGGCGCCACCTTCGATAAGGGCCTGGGTCGATTCCAGGTAGGCCGCTACCAAGTCGTCGAAATAGATGTTGCGATAGCCAGGGTCGTTGACATCCGGGCTAATGGAACAGGTGCGGTTGGTGGGGCCGAGTACCCCGGCGACATACACCTCGCGGCCGGTCTCGGCGGCGACTTCATCGCAGGCGGCGCGGGCCAGACGGGCACCTTCGAGGTTGATCTCCTTCGACAGGTCCTGCATCTCATAGTCGGCCATGGCCACGCGGGTGGCGTTGAAGGTGTTGGTCTCTATGATATCGGCGCCGGCCAGCAGGTAATCCTTGTGGATCTGCTTGATCAGCTCGGGTTGGGTCAGTACCAGCAGGTCGTTGTTGCCCTTGAGATCGCAGGGCCACTGCTTGAAGCGCTCGCCGCGAAAGTCGGCCTCTTCGAGTTTGTGGTTCTGGATCATGGTGCCCATGGCGCCGTCGAGGATCAAAATTTCCTTATTGAGCCGCGCGCGGATCGCATCGTTAATCTGCCTTACGTTTCGAACGGGGGATTGGGTCGCCATAACTTTTACCTACTTCAACTGACCTGTGCCTAATCTGACTCTTCTTAAGGGCTCTGCCTGAGGGTCGACGTTTTATTTTACTTTTGGATGTATAAACGTATAGACGTCTATACTAATCGACTTATAATACTCAGGGCAAGTCAAAAGAGTATAGGGGAAGGTGCGAACAGGTCCCATGTGCTCTGCGCCGGCTTACAGACCTAGATGCAAGGCGTGGTTCGCAGCAAATGGCTCAAGTCCTTTGTAAGAAGCACAACATAGCAGATAGGCTTGTAAGCCACGCCCTTCGGGGCTTTCACAGCAACCGGCTCTCTGCGTTATCTGACTTGGACAGGCCCCGGCATGCCCTGCGTCAGACGCCTTGAACGCCAATTGCTGTGTAAGCCAGAGTACTATGACGACTTATTCGCAACTTCCCTAAGCTTAAATCTGGTTTTACTTCGAGGGAGACGGGGCGCTGGGTGTAAGGGTTAAGGCGCTGTGGTCTTATCCGAAAGCTTGATTATTTTGAAAGTTTTTCAATACCTTATTCATCTTTCATTGCCAAGCGAGTCTCCCTGGGCGTATGCTGATAACGACTCAACTTGAAAAGGTTTAATGCTGGGGTTATGACGCAAACGACACTCTATTTGATGCGCCACGGTGAATGCGAAGGCGGCAACCTGCTTCGCGGACACAGCGATCAACCGCTTACCGAGATAGGTTTCGCCCAGATGCAGCTGGCCTATGCCAAGCTGCCCGAGGCGGTAGACAGGGTGATCAGCTCGCCGCTGTCTCGCTGCCGGGTATTTGCCGAGCATCTGACCAGCAAGAATCAGGTCAAGGTGGCGCTGGACGCCGGATTGAAGGAGGTTTACTTCGGCCGCTGGGACGGTCAGCCGATTCCTGAGCTGCATGCAGACCATGGCGCCGAGCTCACCGCCTACTGGCAAGACCCTTGGGCCAATCCATTGCCCGAGGGCGAGCCCATGGCGGCGTTCGAACAGCGTGTCGACGAGGTGGTCGAGCAACTTGTGCACCAGCACAGCGGCGAGACGCTCTTGCTCATCACCCACGGTGGAGTGATTCGTCACCTGATGGCCAAGGCGCTCGGAGTCGAGCGCGCGGTGGGTTTCTATACCCGCTTGAGTCTGGATTACGCCAGCGTGGTCAAGGTAAGCCATTACCGCGATAAGACGGGAGAAAGTTTCTGGCGTCTGCACTGGCATGATGCCGAGTGAGTCCGGCCTTGTGTCGGCGGCAAAATTTAGCATAATAACCGGGCACAGGGACCGCCTGCGCCGGGAGTATGGTGTCGAGATCGCTAAGGCGAGAACTCGGACTTAATAGGGAATTGGGGAAGGCCGAGCGCCGCTAGCCCAAACTGTGCCCGCAACTGTGAGTGTGCCCGCCAACTGGTATTATCCTTTGGCCGCCACGAGTCAGGATACCTGCCTACTCTCTAACCACTATCTCAAGCGGGTGACTTGAGGGAAGCAAAAGATGAAGAATTCCTCGGGGCCGCAACAGGCCCAAGGGCGATGGCGCCTCGGCGTGAGTCGTTCGGAGGGCGTGTAGTTGAACGCCCGCACAGATCAAGATCCACTCCCCGCGCATGACCTTGGCGATGGCATAGGCGACGGCTTATATAATGGCTTAGACGCGAAGGTGGCGCTGTCGGTGCGCGACCTCGGCTGGTGCTGCGGCGAGCGCGCCATACTGTCCCAGGTGAACCTGGCGCTGCCCGAGGGCAAGATGCTGGGGATCATAGGCCCCAACGGCGCCGGTAAGTCCAGCCTGCTGCGTTGCCTCTATCGTTTTCTCACCCCGAGCCAGGGGGAGATCACTCTGTTTGGTCAGCCCATTGCCAGCCTGAGTGCCAGGGCCTTTGCCCGTGAGGTGGCCGTGGTGCTGCAGGATACGCCGCAACATTTCGATATGACAACGGCCCAGCTGGTGGCCCTCGGACTCACGCCTCACAAGCAGGCGTTCTCTCTGACGACCAAGGCTGACCGTCTAGCAGTGAGTCAGGCGCTGGAAACCGTAGGGCTTAAGGAGCGCGCCGGGCAGACCTATGCCTCCCTCTCCGGCGGCGAGAAGCAGCGGGCGCTTATCGCCCGCGCCATAGTGCAGCAGCCCAAGTTGCTGATCCTCGACGAACCCACCAACCACCTGGATATTCGTTATCAGATCCAGATCCTCGAGCTGCTCAAGACCTTGCGGATCACTGTGGTGATCTCGATTCACGACCTGAACCTCGCCAGCGCCCTGTGCGATCACCTGTTGCTGCTGGATCAGGGCCGGGCCGTGGCGCAGGGAAGCCCAAAGCAGGTGCTGAGCGAGGCGCAGATCGCCAAGGTGTTCGGCGTCTGCTGTCAGGTAGCGCCCCATCCTCAGCATGGTAACCCGCAGATCCACTATTTCTATGGCTATCACAACAGTCTGCCGGGTGCTCACCGAGATGACGAGCCTAGCGAGATAAAGGAGGCGACTCATGCTGAGCGCTAGTCTGAGTCAGGGCGGGCGATATGGCGCCTTGCAGCAACTGGCCTTCGTCTGTCTGGGGCTCTTGACCCTGGCGACCCCGGTGCTGGCGGTGAGTTTCGGCGCGGCGCAGATAGGCGTTGCCGAGGTGCTGGAGCTGCTGCTGGCCAAGCTGAGCGGCGCCGACCCCGGCGGCGTGACCGCGAGGATCATCATAGAGCTGCGTCTGCCACGCATCTTGCTGGCCTTTATCGCCGGGTTCGGCCTGGCCTTAGCGGGCGCCGTGTTACAGACGGTGACCCGCAACCCCTTAGCCGACCCCTATCTGTTTGGTATCTCCTCGGGCGCCTCGCTGGGAGCCGTGGTGGTGATCACCCTGCTGGGCGGCGCAACCGGTGCCCTGGCCAGCGTCGGCCTGCCGCTGGGGGCCTTCATCGGTGCCAGCCTGGCGGTGATGATGGTGCTGGCCCTGTGTGGGCGGGATCTGAACACTCAGATAGAGCGCATGCTGCTCTCTGGGGTGGCGATCTCCTTCCTGTTTGGGGCGCTTGCCAGTTTGATGCTCTATTTCTCCGGGCCGCAATCGGCCGCCTCTGTGCTGTTTTGGAGCCTGGGCAGTTTCGCCAAGGCCAGTTGGTCTATGCTCTGGTTGCCCTGGCTGGTGGTGCTTGGTGCCAGCGTCGTACTACTGCTGCTGAAGCGGCAGATCCTCGCCATACAGGCGGGAGACGAGACCGCCCATACCTTAGGGATCCGGGTGCAGCGCCTGCGGCTGATCAGCCTGCTGCTCTGCTCCCTGATCACCGCCGTGCTGGTGGCAAATTGTGGTGGCATAGGCTTTGTCGGCCTGATGGTGCCCCATATGGTGCGCCAGCTGCTACCGGGGCGCTTCGCGCTCATGCTCACGGCGCTGGTGGGTGGCCTGTTTATGATCTGGGTGGATGTGCTGGCCAGGTGTCTGCTGAGTTACCAGGAGCTGCCCGTGGGGATCATCACGGCTGTGATAGGTAGCCTCTTCTTCCTGTTTATTCTGGGTGGCAAGCGGCGACGTTAGCCCCTGATGCGAATATTGAGTGATGCGAAAGAACTAGGGTGAGTTGTATGTATGAGGGAGCTGTATGTTTGAAGTAGTCGAGGTAAGCAGAGAGTTCGATGCCAGGATACAGGCGCGCATCGACAGCAAGACTAAACCCCTGGGGGCCTTGGGAGAGCTGGAATCCCTGGCGATGACTATCGCCCGGGTGCTGGGCCCCGATAAGCCGCAGATCAGCGCGCCGACCCTACTGGTGTTTGCCGGCGATCATGGCATCGCCGCCTCGGGGGTCTCTATCGCCCCCAGCGAGGTGACCACTCAGATGGTGATGAACTTCCTGCAAGGCGGCGCGGCAATTAATCTCTTCTGTGCTCAGGCCGACGTCACCATGGAGGTGATCGACTGTGGCATCGCCCTTGAGATCACCGATCAACCGGCGCTCATCAATCAGCGGCTAGGGGCAGGCACAGGTGCTATCCATCGCGAGAGCGCCATGACCCTGGGCGCGGTCAAGCAGGGCTTTGCCATGGCTAAGGAGCGTGTTGCCCTGCACCATAGACGTGGCTGCAACCTGATCGCCTTTGGCGAGATGGGCATAGGCAACACCAGCTCGGCGGCGGCCATCATGGCGGCGCTGCTCGGGCGCGAGGCGGCCGAGTGTGTCGGCCGGGGCACAGGTATAGATGCTGCCACCCTGGCGCGCAAGCAGATGCTGGTGGAGCAGGCGCTGTTTCTGCACCGTGAGCAACTGGGCGATCCCTATGGGGTATTGGCCTGTCTGGGTGGGTTCGAGATAGTGCAGATGACAGGTGCCATCCTAGCAGCGGCCGAGCTGAAGATGCTGGTGCTGATTGACGGCTTTATTGCCACGGCGGCGGCCCTGGCGGCGGTGACGATAGCGCCTCAGGCAAGGGACTATATGATCTTCGCCCACGAGTCGGACGAGCGCGGCCATAGGCTGATGCTTGAGCACCTCAACGCCAGGCCGCTGCTCTCTCTGGGTATGCGTCTGGGCGAGGGGACCGGGGCGGCCTTGGCCGTGCCTCTGGTGCTGGCGGCGGCCAAGTTTTATAACGAGATGGCCTCCCTCGAAGACATGGGCATTTCGATTTAGCGGCAATAGCCATTTGAGGGTTAGCAATAAGGAAAGGCTTAGATGTTCGCCAGAGAGTTAAACCTGTTTTTTATCGCCATGGGCTTCTTTACCCGCATCCCCATGCCTGCATGGGTGGAGGTCGACAACGAGCGCCTCAATCAGGCCAGCCGCTACTTTGCCCTGGTAGGCGTGGTGGTGGGGGGGCTCTGTGCCCTGATCTATGGCCTGACCATACAGATACTGCCCAATAGTGTGGCCGTGCTGTTTGCCATGCTGACGGGGTTGCTGCTCACCGGCGGCTTTCATGAGGACGGCCTGGCCGATACCGCCGACGGTTTCGGCGGTGGCTGGCAGGTGCAGGATAAGCTCACCATAATGAAAGACTCGCGCATCGGCACCTATGGCGTGCTGGCGCTGGTGATGGGGTTGCTGCTGAAATTTGTATTACTGAGCGAGATAGCCCTGTTCGACGGCGACCTGGTGATCGCGGCGCTGGTGGTGGGTCACTGCCTGAGCCGCATGGTGGCGGCTTCCTTGATCTTCACCGAGACCTATGTTCGTGATGATAGCAGCAGTAAGAGCAAGCCACTGGCCCAGTCGCAGACGCTGAACGAGCTGGGGATCTTGCTGCTCACAGGTGTGCTGACCCTCTGGCTCAGCGGCATCGCCTCGGCGATCTCGCTCTGTCTGTTGTTACTGGTGGTCAGGCAGCTGTTGGTGCGTGGCTGTCGACGTCAGATCGGCGGCTATACCGGCGATGTCCTGGGCGCTGTGCAGCAGGTGAGTGAGCTGGTCTGCTACCTCTTCATCCTGGTGATCAGCCTATGATACACCTTGTGCTGGGCGGTGCCCGCAGCGGCAAGTCGCGCCATGGTGTGGCCCTGGTGGCCGACTATGTGGCCAAGGGGTATGAGTGTCTGTTTGTGGCGACCGCCCAGGGGCTGGATGAGGAGATGCAAGCGCGCATCGCCCGCCATCAGGATGAGCGCCGTTGGGACGGTCTTCCCTGGCAGACTCTGGAGTGTCCGCTAGACTTGAGTGCCTGCATCGACAATCACGCCAGGGAGAAGCGGGTGATCTTAGTCGATTGCCTCACCCTCTGGCTCAGCAATCAGCTATTGCAGGGGGACTGGCAACAGGCCAAGGCGGCGCTGCTACGCAGCTTGCAGAGTGCGCCGGGGAGCATAGTGCTGATCAGTAACGAGGTGGGCTGGGGCGTAGTGCCGGCCGACCCATTGAGTCGCCGCTTCGTCGACGAGGCGGGCTGGCTGCATCAGGCGATAGCCGAGCTGGCAGATAGTGTGGTGCTGGTGAGTGCAGGTCTGCCGCTGCATCTCAAGGGCGCGGCGTCAGCCTCCTAGGCAACTAAGCAGCTAAGCAGCTAGGCAACAAGGCAACTAAGCAGCTAAGCAACAAGGCAGCCAGGCAACCAGGTAACAAGATAGGATAAAACAGCGAATGTCAGTCGATAATACCAGCGCCCAGCGTGAGGCCAAGGCGAGTATCTTGATGGTGCAGGGCACCACCTCGGACGCGGGTAAGAGTACCCTGGTGGCGGGCCTGTGTCGCTACTTTGCCCGCGAGGGACGAAGGGTCGCCCCCTTCAAGCCGCAAAACATGGCGCTCAACAGCGCGGTCACCTCAGATGGCGGCGAGATAGGCCGCGCCCAGGCGCTGCAGGCCGAGGCCTGTTATCTGGCGCCCCATACCGATTTTAATCCCATTCTGCTCAAGCCAAATTCGGATACCAGCTCACAGGTGATAGTGCAGGGCAAGGCACTGTCGCACATGGATGGACAGGCCTATTTCGGCAAGGACAGTCAGGGCTATCGCACCAAGGCGATGGCGGCGGTGCTCGATTCGCTATCGCGCCTGCAGCGGCAATATGAGTTGGTGCTGGTGGAAGGGGCGGGCAGTCCGGCGGAGATCAACCTGCGCGAGGGGGATATCGCCAACATGGGCTTTGCCGAGGCGGTAGACTGCCCGGTGATACTGATCGCCGACATCGACAAGGGCGGGGTGTTCGCCCACATAGTCGGCACACTGGCGCTGCTGTCGGCATCTGAGCGGGCTAGGGTCAAGGGCGTGGTGATCAACCGTTTTCGCGGCGATATCGCTCTGCTGCAATCTGGCCTGGATTGGCTGGAGGCCGAGATAGACAAGCCTGTGCTCGGCGTCTTGCCCTACCTTAACGATCTGCATCTGGACGCCGAAGATGCCCTGGATGCACGCCAGGTGACCCAGGCGAATAGCCGTTTTCGGGTCTTGGTGCTGGTCTTGCCCCGCATCAGTAATCACACGGATTTCGATCCCCTCAGGTTGCATCCGGATGTTGACTTTCGCTATCAAAACATCAATGAGGCCTTCGATGGTCAGCCGATAGAAGCGGATCTCATCATCCTGCCCGGCAGCAAGAGCGTGCGTCAGGACCTGGCAACCCTGGTGGATAAGGGCTGGGATCGCGCCATTAAGCGCCATCTCAGGTATGGCGGCAAGTTAATCGGCATCTGCGGCGGTTATCAGATGCTGGGCCTGGCAATCGAAGACCCGCAAGGGGTCGAGGGCGAGGCGGGCGACAGCGACGGCCTCGGTCTGCTGCCCATAGTCACAGAGCTGACGCCCAATAAGCGGCTGGCCCAGGTGAGCGGCGGCCTCAGTCTGGCGGGCGGGAAGGCTGATGTCACTGGCTATGAGATCCATTGTGGTCGCTCCAGCCTGTTATCTAAGGCGACCAAGCCCCTCACCCTAGTGAGTGACGAGGGTAAGCATTTCACCGAGGGCTGTTTGTCGCAAGATGGGCAGATATTTGGCAGCTATTTGCATGGTCTGTTCGACAGCCCCGAGGCCTGTGCATTGCTGCTAGAGTGGGCCGGGCTATCGGCAGTGTCCACCATAGACCCGCAGGCCATCAAACAGGCACAGCTGGATCGCCTGGCCGATACCCTGGTCGAGCATCTGGATATGAGCAGGCTGGGCGCGATCCTCGCGAGTGGTAACTAAAGGGTTTTGAGACTAATGAGTAATGAAAGGAGTAAAGATGAGCGCGGATAACCAGGCGGCAAACGACAAGGCCGAACGTCATAAGGCGCGCCAGCAGAAGGTAAAAGAGGCGGTTGATGCCAAGATCGCCCAGGCCCAGACAGAGAAGGGCGTGCTGCTGGTAATGACGGGCAATGGCAAGGGCAAGACCACCGCCGGTTTTGGCAATATCACTCGCGCCGTGGGCCATGGAAAGAAGGCTGCCGTGGTGCAGTTTATCAAGGGCAACTGGCCCTGCGGTGAGCGCGCCGTGCTGGAGCAGGTAGGCGTCGAGTTTCATGTGATGGCTACTGGCTTCACCTGGGAGACCCAGGACAGAGAGGCCGACACCCTGGCGGCGCTGAGCGCCTGGGAGGCCGCCGAGACTTTGCTTAAAGACGACACCATAGACATAGTGCTGCTGGACGAGCTGACCTACATGGTGAGTTATCACTACCTGGAACTGGAAAGGGTGCTGGCGGCGCTGAAAAATCGCCCGCCCATGCAGCATGTGATCATCACTGGGCGAGCCTGTCACAGGGCGATTCTGGAGTTGGCGGATACCGTGAGTGAGGTGCAGCCGATTAAGCATGCATTTGAGGACGGCGTTAAAGCTCAGCTCGGCTTCGATTACTGATTTCTGCCTGTTTGCTCCTGTGGCGGTATTGTCTGCGCCGGTTCACCCAATCACATACTCATGTATGCTCATGGGCTGAGCCTGCTTGACGGCTTAGCCACAGAAGCAAACAGATTGAAATGAAGGATATAGGCTTCATTACGCAATTTGGATTTCTGCCTGTTTGCTCCTGTGGCGGTATTGTCTGCGCCGGTTCACCCAATCACATACTCGTGTATGCTCATGGGCTGAGCCAGCTTGACGGTTTGGCCACAGAAGCAAACAGATTGAAATGGGCGAGTGGATTTTCTTCGAGCTCACCACGGTGGCGTTATTGTCTTCATTTCTACTGCCAATCACATACTTATATATGCTCATGTCAGTAGAAAATCGACGGCTTAGCCACCGCGGCGATCTCTGTGAAAAATTGATTGGGATGGCGGGTTGAAATGTTTGATTGCGAACAAGTTATTGTTCTGTCAGCTTAATATGGAAAGGGAAAAGGAATCGATGAAGATAAGGGTTAAGCTGTGGCTAATGTTGGCCTTGTTGCTGTGTGTGCCTGGGCTTATGGCGGCGCCTGCGAAGCGGATCATCGCCTTGTCGCCCCATGGGGTGGAGATGCTATTTAGCATAGGGGCGGGTGACAGGGTGGTTGCGACTACAGATCACGCGGATTTTCCCGATGCGGCCAAGGCGATCCCGCGTATCGGCGGTTACTATGGCGTGCAGATAGAGCGAGTGATCGAGTTAGACCCTGATCTTATCGTCATCTGGGGTGGCGGCAATAAGCGTGAGGATATCGAGCGCCTGAGTCAGCTGGGTTACCCCATCTATGACAGCGACCCTAAGACGTTGGAGGCAGTGGCGGAGGATCTGCTGGCGCTGGGTAAGTTGACCGGCAAGGAGGTTGAGGCGCAGCGGGTTGCCGAGCAGTATCTGATTGGCCTTAAGACGCTGAGAGAGGAGTACCGCGCCAAGGCGCCGGTGAGCGTCTTCTACCAGCTCTGGTCAGTGCCTCTGATGACGGTTTCCAAGGGGAGCTGGATAGAGCAGATCATCGAGGTCTGTCATGGCGAGAATGTGTTTATCGATGCAGGTAACGAGTATCCCCAGGTGAGCCTGGAGGCGGTGCTGCTCAAGCGTCCTCAGGTGATTCTGCAGAGTCAGGATGAGGGCAATGTGCGTGGCATCGACTGGTCGGCCTGGCAGGAGATCCCGGCGGTGAAGCAGCATAATATCTATCAACTGGATGCCGACCTCTTGCATCGCGCCACGCCAAGGGCCATCTTAGGGGTTGAATCTCTGTGCCAAGCCCTGGATCGGGCGAGATAATTTTCGATATAAAATAAGGAGAACGTCGATGACTATGTTACTGGCCTGCCTACTCCTGGCCATGTTGCTACCCTACTTAGCCAAGGTGCCAGTGGCCATGGCGATGGCCAAACAGGGGGGCTATGACAACGCCTATCCCAGGACCCAGCAGGCGCAACTCACTGGCTTTGGTGCCCGGGCCTTGGCGGCCCACCAGAACGCCTTCGAGTCCCTGCTTATCTTCGCCGTGGCGGCGCTGACCGTGATAGCGCGGGACAAGGTGGACGATACAGTCGGCCTGTTGGCCCTGGTGCACGTGCTGGCCAGATTCGCCTACCACCTTCTCTATCTGCTGGACAAGAGCACGCTGCGCTCCCTCTCCTGGTTTGTGGCCGTTATCGCCGCCTTCGCCATCTTCGCCCGGGCGTTTTAAGCCTCTATAGGCTAGTCCCTTATCAGCCCTCTATTAGCATTAGCCCTCTAAACCGTCCTGTACAGGTGGTGAGAGGGCATTATTTAGGCCCTCGTTCTCTTTCACATCTCCCCATCTGTCCGCTTTTACTCATTTGCGGACACCCGGGGAAAATGACCGGACACTTTTGCGGGTGTCCGCGGACACTTTCATCGAGCGATGAACGGACGCTCTTAATTAACTTATTGATAATTAATAAATATAAAAGTTGGCACAGCAATTGTAATCCTAATGGGCAGAAATCGACTCGGTCGAGTAACGGACACTGTTAGGGATAAACAATGATTAAAGATACCAGCGCACAAGATAAGCAAGTTGCCCCCAGCCTGGGACGTCGTATCAAATGGCCTGTCACTATCGGCGCAGGCGTACTCCTGGTTTCTGGTCTGGTATGGGCCAGCGTCAGCGGCAGCAGCGTGAGCGAGTCTATCGACCGTAGTGAGCTGCGTTTTGCCACCCTTGAGCGTGGCACCCTAGTACGTGACATCGCCTCGACCGGCAAGATAGTCGCCGCCAACGCCCCCATCCTATACGCCCCCGAGAAGGGCACGGTTACCCTAATCGCCAACCCGGGTGACAAGGTGGAGCAGGGCCAGGTAGTGGCAACCATAGAGAGCCACAGCCTGACCAATAGCCTCAAGCAGCAACAGGCGCTGCTGGAAGGGATGCAGAGCAGCCTTGAGCGTGCCCGCCTCGATGCCCGCCGCGACCAACTCAAGGCGATACAGACCCTGGACATGGCCAAGGTGGATCTGGAGGCGGCGGATCGTGAGAGCCGTCGTGGCGACCAGCTGATCGAGTCCAGCCTGATCTCCAAGATAGATTATGAGAAGAGCAAGGATGAGCTACACAAGGCCAAGCTGCTCTTTGCCCACGCCCAGCAGGAAGCCGAGCTGATGAAAGACACCTTGAGCTTCGAGTTGAAGAACAAGGCCTCTGAGGTGGATCGCCAGGCACTGGTGGTTGCCGAGCTCGAACGTCAGGTGGCGGCGCTGAATATCACCGCGCCCGTCGGCGGCATCATAGGTAACTGGCTGACCGAGCAGAAGGCCCGCATCGGCCAGAGCCAGCCCATATTGACCGTTGTGGACCTGAGCGCCTTCGAGGCCGAACTGGCGGTGCCAGAGTCCTACGCCGACGAGCTGGGTCTGGGCATGGATGTCGAGCTGAACTTCGGCGGCCAACTGGTGATGGGCAAGCTGTCGGCCATCTCTCCCGAGGTGCGCAACCGTGAGGTGACCACCCGAGTGCGCTTCGCGCAGCAAGATTCGCTGCACCTGCGCCAGAACCAGCGCCTGTCGGCCCGCGTCCTGCTGGAAAACCGCCCCGATGTGCTCATGGTTAAGCGTGGCCCCTTCGTCAACAGTGGTGGCGGCACTTTGGTCTATGCGGTCAAGGGCGATCTGGCCGAGCGCACCGAGATCCAGCTGGGTGCCGCAGCATGAGCCACATAGAGGTGGTCTCGGGCGGCGAGGTGGGTGAGCAGTGGATCATCTCCTCCACCGACGCCTTTAAGAACGCCGCGCAAGTATTGATACGCTAAGGAGCGAAGCGATGAAGTCCCTGATAACGAGCCTTAATCCGCAGCGAGTGGTCGCAAGCCTGGCCCTATTACTCCTGCTGGTGGCGACTCAGGTCTATACCCAGAATGCCTCAGACTGGTTTCTGCTTGGGCTCAACATTATCGAAGCGACAGGCATGCATGGGCAGGCCGTCGATAGCAACCAACTTCCCGACGTCGCCAGAGTTGGCGGTGATTTAACTCAATGGTTATTGGCTCGATTGTCTTAGTTGTAGGTATAGGCGAAATAACAAACTGAATAACGCGATACAAGAAACAAAGGAAACAACCCATGTTAACGATGAAAAATATCAACAAGGTGTTTAAAACGGATTTGGTGGAAACCCATGCGTTACGGGATTTCAATCTCGAGGTGAAAGAAGGCGAGTTTGTCGCCGTCACCGGGCCGTCTGGTTCGGGAAAGACCACCTTTCTCAACATTGCCGGCCTGCTAGAGGGCTTTACCAACGGCGAATATCATCTGGACGATGTCAACATCTCCAACCTGAGCGACAACAAGGCGGCTGCCATTCGCAACGAGAAGATAGGCTTTATCTTTCAGGGCTTTAATCTTATCCCCGATCTTAACCTGGCGGAGAATGTCGAGGTGCCACTGCGCTACCGCGGCTTCAGCGGCAAGGAGCGTCAGCGCCGGGTGAAGGCCGCGCTGGAGCAGGTAGGCCTGGGCGCGCGTATGAAGCATCTGCCATCACAACTTTCCGGTGGTCAGCAGCAGCGTGTGGCGATTGCCCGCGCCCTGGCTGGCGAACCAAGATTTCTCCTCGCCGACGAGCCAACAGGTAATTTGGACAGCCTGATGGCTCGTCAGGTGATGGAGCTTTTAGAAGAGATCAACAAGGCGGGCACCACCATCATCATGGTGACCCATGATCCCGAGCTGGCGCGCCGCGCCCAGCGCAATATTCAGATCGTCGACGGTCAGGTGTGTGACTTCACCCTGTACCAGGGCGGCCAGTCGCACCTGGTCGATACGGCCGAAAAAGTGGCCAGCTAAGGAGAGTGAGCATGTTTCTATACTATGTCGATCTGGCCTGGCGCAGCATCCGCAAGACGCCGATTCTGTCACTGCTCATGGTGCTGGCCATCTCTGTGGGGATAGGCATCACCATCACTACGCTCAATGTCTACTCTATGATGGCCTATAACCCTGCCGGTGAGCGCTCGGAGCAGCTCAATGCCATTCAGCTCTGGTCGCAGGGGCCGGACACCTGGGATGACTTTCATCGTCTGATCACCTACCAGGATGCAATGAACCTGCGTAAGGGCAATGTGGCCAAGGCCCAGGTGGCCATGTTCCGTAGCGGCATGGCGGTGCAGACAGACAACCCAGAGGTACTGCCCAGACTGCAAGGCATCAGGGTGACCGACGGCGATTTCTTCAAGATGTTTGAGGTGCCCTTCATCTATGGTAATCGCTGGGACAAGGCGGTGGACCTAGATCCTGCCTATCAGGCGGTGATTGGCGAGAAGCTCAACCAGAAGTTGTTTGGCGGCGAGAATAGCGTCGGCAAGACCATCTACCTCAACCGCAAGCCCTATCAGGTGGTGGGGGTGATCGGCGACTGGAATCCTCAGCCTAAGTATTACGATCCGACCAGTGGCGCCTTCGCCAAATCGGAGCAGATCTATATTCCCTTTTCGCTGTCGGCAACCGAGGAATTTAGCGTCTGGGGTAACTCCTCAGGTTGGAAACATGAGCCGATGAACAACTATCAGGACAGGTTGAATTCGGAGAAGGTGTGGCTGGAGTTTTGGACCTATCTGCCGAGCGCCGAAGATCGCGCGGCCTATAAGAACTACTTGGCCAACTATGTCGAGCAGCAGAAGGAGCTGGGTCGTTTCACCGATAACAAGTCACCTGTCGACTCTATGCTCATGTCAGATGTTGACGGCTGGTTGGAGCGCAGCCATGTGGTACCGGAAGATAACAAGATTCTGGTGGGACTGAGCGCCCTGTTCCTCAGCGTCTGCCTGGTGAATATCCTCGGCCTGATGCTGACCAAGTTTCTTAAGCGTGCGCCGGAGGTGGGTGTCAGACGCGCCATCGGCGCCAGCCGGGCACAGATCTTCTCTCAGTACATGGTAGAAGTGGGCGTCATCGGCCTGTTTGGTGGCCTGGTAGGACTCTTATGGGCCTGGGGCGCCCTCTATGCCCTGTCGGCACGCTTCGGCGTCGCCGAGGGACTGACCCATCTCTCCATGAGCATGTGGTTGATCACCCCTAGTATCGCAGTAGGCACCGCACTGCTGGCCGGACTCTATCCTGCCTGGGTAGTGTGCCGCACTAAACCAAGCGTCTATTTGAAGAGCCAATAAGGGATTGAAAATGCTTAATATTAAACCAATTTTTAGCAGTTTACTCCGCAGTAAGAGTGGCCCGGTATTGCTGCTGGTACAGATAGTTTTGTCGGTGGCCATAGTCGCCAACGCCAGCTTCATCATCCATGAGCGTCTTGAGATGATGCAGCGTGACTCTGGCATCGCCGAAGAGGAGGTGTTGACCTTTAGTGTGTTTAACTTCGACCCCAGCATAGATGGCGAACAGCAGAATAAGATCGATCAGCAGATCCTGCGCGCTTTGCCAAACGTGCAGGCGGCCACCTCCACTAACATGTTGCCCCTGAGCGGCAGTGGTTGGTCGAGCACCCTCAACCTGGGGCCTGATCCTGAGACGGCCAAGTCGACGCCACAGTTTGCCATGTACCTGGGCACAGAGCATACGGTTAAGACGCTTGGGCTCAAGCTTATCGAGGGGCGTAACTTTTACGCCGATGAGATCAACACGAGCGTCAACGATCCCGGTAAGCTGGCGATCATCTCCAAGGCATTTGGTGAGGCGGTATGGCCGGGTGAGTCGGCCATCGGCAAGTTGCTCTATGTCGATGATGAGCAGCTTGAGGTGATAGGCGTGGTGGAGAAGTTTCAGGGGGCCTGGGTCGACAGCGACGATCTGGAATACAGTGTGATCCACAACGTCGACTTTGCCGGTTACAGCTATATGGTGCGCGCCGCGGCCAGCCAACATGAGGCGCTGCAGGATGCCATCGTTAAGGCGCTGATGAAGGAGAATCCTAACCGGGTGATCGACGACTTCCAGTCTGTCGCCGAAGTGAAGAAGCGCTCCTACAGTGACCATGAGCTGATGATAACCGTGCTCTCCATGATGGTGGTCTTGCTGCTGTTGATCACGAGTCTGGGGCTGACAGGTATGGTGATGTTCAACATCCAGCGTCGCACCAAGCAGATAGGTACCCGCCGCGCGCTAGGCGCTACCAAGGGGGATATCCTTCGCCTCTTCTTGGTGGAGAACTACCTCATCTGTATCTCGGGCGGGGTGTTAGGTGCCTGTCTGGCGGTACTGCTTGGACAACAGCTGATGAAGTACTATGACCTGCCGCAGCTCAACCTCTTCTATCCGGTCGTGACGGTAGTGGGTATGATGCTGGTGACCACCATTGCCGTGGTATTGCCGGCGCGCAAGGCGGCCAACATCTCGCCGGCCATGGCGACCCGCAGCGTCTAGCCTGGTCTTTAACTCAGGGCGCTAACTCAGGGCGCTAAACAAGAGACACCGAAAGCGTTTGCCCTTTTCATCGGCAGCGCTTTCGGTTAGTTTGTTGTTTTTATGTGAAAATAAGAATATATGGATACGATTCTCATCGTCGACGACAATCAGGCTGTATGCAGTGCATTGTCTTTGATGCTCGAACTCAATGGATTTAAGACCCTAAGTTGTTTCTCTCCCGAAGAGGCGCTGCGCCTGGTGGCGGAGCAGGAGATCGCCCTGGTGATCCAGGACATGAACTTCACTCAGGACACCACCTCGGGCGAGGAGGGCAAGCGCCTGTTCTACGATATCCGCGCCAGTCAGCCGCAATTGCCTATCATACTCCTGACCGCCTGGACTCAGTTGGAACTGGCGGTAGAGCTGGTTAAAGAGGGCGCCGCCGATTACATGGGCAAGCCCTGGGACGATGATAAGCTGCTCAACAGCGTCAATAACCTGATCTCCCTGCACGCCCTGTCGCGGCAAAACTCTCAGCTGGCCCGCTCCGAGCACCAGCGGATGTCCGCGATCAAAGATGCCGATCTCTGCGGCATCGTCTTCGGTAGTGGCGCCATGCAGCGCTGCATCGATCTGGCGTTACAGATCGCCAAGTCCGATGTCTCTGTGTTGATCACTGGGCCAAACGGTGCCGGTAAGGACAAGCTGGCAGACATACTGCACGCCAACTCGCCCCTCAAGCATAAGCCCTTCATCAAGGTGAATATTGGCGCCCTGCCCATGGAGCTGCTGGAGGCCGAGCTGTTTGGCGCCGAGGCCGGCGCCTTTACCGGTGCCAACAAGGCACGTATCGGTCGCTTCGAGGCGGCCGACGGTGGCACCCTGTTTCTCGACGAGATAGGTAACCTGCCGCTGTCGGGTCAGGTGAAGCTGCTGCGGGTGTTGCAGACCGGCGAGTTCGAGCGCTTGGGCAGCCATCAGACCCGTAAGGTTAAGGTGCGGGTGATCAGCGCCACCAACGCTGATTTGGCCGAGGATATCGCCAGCGGCCGTTTTCGTGAGGATCTCTTCTACCGTCTCAATGTGATCGAGCTGGCGCTACCGCCCCTGAATCAACGCCAGGACGATATTCTGCCCCTGGTGAATCACTTCATCGGTCAGGACTTTAGCCTGAGCAAACCCACCCAGGAGGCGCTGGTGAGCTATCCCTGGCCCGGCAATGTGCGCGAGCTGGAGAATGCCTGTAAGCGGGCGGTCATTCTGGCCGCCAGCCCGACGCTGACCATGGCCGACTTTGGTTTAAAGCCTGTGAGCGGCTCAAAACCTGTGAGCGGCGCGTCAGCCACCGCCTCTGAGTCCACGCCGAGTTCGGTCACTGCGCAGCAGGCTAATGCTCAGCAATCGGCTCAGCAATCGGCTCTGCAATCCGCTCAGCAGCAGCCTCTGCAACAGGGCGGGGGGGCGCAAGTCTCGACTCCCACCGAGTCCCAGCCTGAAGTTAACAGGCCTCAAGCCTACGAGCCCACCGGGGCCGATATCGAGCTGGCCCTGGCGGAGCATAACGGGGTGATCGCCCGGGTGGCCAAGTCCCTGGGGCTGAGTCGTCAGGCGCTCTATCGCCGCATGGAAAAATTTGGGATAGAGAAATAATGCCTGCGCTGCGCACTAAACTCATTTGGGGCAATGTGATTGCCAGCCAACTGGCGATCGGCCTGTTTGTCCTGCTGCTCAATTGGCTGGCGCCCGAGCTGTACCACAAGGTCGCGCCTGAGCTGCTGGCGGCCTGCTTCCTATTGTCTGGCGGGCTGGCCTGGCTATTAAGCCGCTGGCTGACCCGCGGGCTATCCACCAGTCTTAAGGCGCTGGAGGTGGGGCTACTCAACATCAAGGACAATGATTTCAGCGTCAACATCCCTGTGAGCGGCGACAGTCAGCTCAAGGCGCTGGCCAGCCTGTTTAACGAGTCGGCTGCGGTGCTGCGCCGCGAGCGCCAGTATATCTATCAGCGTGAGTTGCTGCTGGACAAGGTGATTCAAAGCTCGCCCAATGTGATGGTGTTGCTCGATGACCGTCAGCGGATCATCTACGCCAACGACGCTGCCCGCCACCTGTTTGCCAAGGGGGCAAGGATAGAGGGCAGCATGCTAGATGAGCTGCTCGATGGTGTCAGCGAGGAGCTGGCCGGCGCGGTCAACAATCCCAAGGGCGGCCTGTTTACCCTGGCAAGTGTGGAGGAGGGCGGCGAAGATGAGACCTGGCATCTCTCCCGTGGCCGCTTCCTGCTCAACGGCCAGTATCATCACCTGATCCTGCTCAAGCAGATGACCCGTGAGCTGAACCGTCAGGAGGTGGCGGTGTGGAAGAAGGTGATCCGCATCATCAGCCACGAGCTCAACAATTCGGTGGCGCCCATCGCCTCCATGGTGAACTCAGGACGCAAGCTGACCGAGCCGCTGGATGATCCTAAACTCAAGCTGATCTTCGATACCATAGAGGATAGGACCAGCCATTTGAGCCAGTTTATCTTCAACTATGCCCGCTTCGCCAAGCTGCCGCTGCCGAAGAAGAGTGAGGTGGATTGGCATAAGCTGGTTGCCCAGTTGGCGGAGCATTTCAGCTTCAGCTTGGTGGGGGAGCTGCCCCAGGGCTGTGGCTATTTCGACCTGATTCAGCTGGAGCAGGTGCTGCTTAATCTGCTTAAGAACGCCCATGAGTCGGGATCGCCGGCAGAGGCGATCAGCCTCAGCGTCAGGGCCCAGCGCCTGAGTGATGGCAGTGACGGGGTGAGTATCGAGATCTGTGATGGCGGCAGCGGCATGTCCCCCGAGGTGCTGACCCAGGCGCTATTGCCATTCTATTCCACTAAGCAATCGGGAACGGGTCTTGGCCTGCCTCTGTGCAGGGAGATCATCGAGGCCCACGATGGCCGTATCAGCCTGCATAACCGTGAACTCAAGGGGCTGACGGTGCGCATCTGGCTGCCTGATGATGCCGCCCAGCCGATGGAGCAGGCAAGCGCCTAAGGCTTTTGCTGACAGAAAAAATCGTTAAGCAATAAAAAACACCGCCGATTGGCGGTGTTTTTCTTTTTATCTAGAGCTGTTTAGTCGAGTGGGTTAGTCGAGCGGGTTAGTCTTCTACCTGCCACTCAATGGTTTCGCCGGCGCGGATCGGCACTACGCCCGTGTCACCCAGCGGATAGGTGGCGGGCACCTCCCAGCTGCGCTTGACCAGAGTGATGGTGTCTGCGTTGCGCGGCAGGCCGTAGAAGTCAGGGCCGTTGAAGCTGGCAAAGGCTTCCAGCTTGTCCAGGGCGCCCACCGACTCGAAGGCCTCGGCGTAGAGCTCGATGGCGGCATGAGCCGTGTAGGAGCCGGCGCAGCCACAGGCGGCCTCTTTGCGATCCTTGGCGTGTGGCGCCGAATCTGTGCCCAGGAAGAACTTCTTGCTGCCACTGGCCGCAGCCGCCAGCAGGGCCTGCTGGTGGGTGTTGCGCTTGAGGATAGGCAGACAGTAGAAGTGAGGACGAATACCACCGGCCAGCATATGGTTACGGTTATACAGCAGGTGATGGGCCGTGATGGTAGCGGCCACATTGTCCGGCGCATTCATGACGAAATCTACCGCGTCCTTGGTGGTGATATGTTCCAGCACTATCTTTAGCGACGGGAAGTCGGCGACCACCTGCTTGAGGGTGTTTTCGATGAAGGTGGCTTCACGATCGAAGATGTCGATGCTCGAATCCGTGACTTCGCCGTGTACCAGGAAGAGCATGCCGACTTCCTGCATCGCTTCCAGCACAGGGTAGATGTTTTTCACATCGGTTACACCCGAGTCAGAGTTGGTGGTGGCACCCGCAGGATAGAGCTTGGCGGCAACCACCTTACCCGAAGCCTTGGCGGCGCGGATGTCATCGGGTGTGGTGTTGTCGGTCAGATAGAGCACCATCAATGGCTCGAAGTTGGTGGTGCAGACCGCCTTGATGCGCTCATAGTAGGCCAGTGCCGAGTCGACATTGGTGGCCGGTGGCACCAGGTTAGGCATGATGATGGCACGGCCCATATAGCGGCCAGTGTCTCTTACGGTATCGGTTAGCACGTCACCATCGCGCAGGTGAACATGCCAGTCATCGGGTCGGGTAATGGTTAATTTGGTCATCGAGGACTCTTTCTTTTGCGTGGACTGGCTGGATCTTATGTGGCTGGCCAGGGCCTGTAAAGGGCTATCTTGGTTTTATCCCCCAAGCAAAGGTGGTCAAGATTTAATCTTACTATGCTCACTATGCCACCGAGATCACTGTTTTCACTATTCGCTTAGATTTTTCTAATAAAAGGAATTTGCATGTAATGGTGAATGTAATACACTCACGGCCAAGGTCTGTTTAGTGCAGTAGGAGAAGCATTGAGATGAAGAAGATACTGATCATAGGTGGCGTCGCCGGTGGCGCCTCGGCGGCGGCAAGGGCGCGCAGACTCAGCGAAACCGCTGAAATCATTATGTTTGAGCGTGGCGAGTATGTCTCCTTTGCCAACTGCGGCCTGCCCTATCATATCAGTGGTGAAATAGCCCAGCGCAGCGCCCTGGTATTGCAGACCCCAGAGAGTTTCAAGGCCAGATTCAATGTGGATGTGCGTGTCCAGCATGAGGTCGTGGCTATCGACCGCGTCGCCAAGCAGGCGACCGTAAGACGCTTGAGTGATGGCAGCGAATATCGGGAAAGTTATGACGCCCTGCTGTTAAGCCCAGGTGCGGCGCCCATAGTGCCGCCTATTCCTGGTGTCGATAATCCTCTGACCCATTCCCTGCGTAACATTCCCGACATGGATAGGATTCTGCAGACGATCCAGATGAACAATGTCGAGCATGCCACCGTCGTCGGCGGCGGCTTTATCGGCCTTGAGATGATGGAATCCTTACATCATCTGGGCATCAAGACCACGCTGCTGGAGCTCGCCGATCAGGTGATGACCCCGGTGGATCGTGAGATGGCGGGCTTTGCCCATCAGGCGATCCGTGAGCAGGGCGTGGATCTGCGCCTGGGTACGGCACTATCGGCCGTTGAGTATCAACCGCAGACCCATCTGGCCAGCGAGGCCGCCGGTGAAGAGACCAGCCATCAACACATCAAGGGTCACCTCAGCCTGACCCTGAGCGACGGCCAAACCTTAGATACGGATCTGTTGATCATGGCCATTGGCGTGCGCCCCGAGACTCAGCTGGCGCGCGACGCAGGTCTGGCCATCGGTGAGCTCGGTGGCATCAAAGTAAACGCCATGATGCAGACCAGTGACCCCGCCATCTATGCGGTAGGGGACGCCGTCGAAGAGCAAGACTTCGTGACCGGCCAGGCCTGTCTGGTGCCACTTGCTGGTCCGGCGAATCGCCAGGGGCGCATGGCGGCCGATAACATGTTTGGTCGACAGGAACACTATCAGGGCACCCAGGGCACGGCGATCTGCAAGGTATTCGATCTGGCTGTTGCCGCCACGGGTAAGAACGAGAAGCAGCTCAAGCAGGCGGGCATCGACTATGAGAAGGTGTACGTACACACCGCCAGCCATGCCAGCTACTATCCCGGCGCCGAGGTGGTCTCCTTCAAGCTGCTGTTCGATCCCGTCAAGGGCACTATCTTAGGTGCCCAGGCGGTGGGTAAGGATGGTATCGACAAGCGGATCGACGTGATGGCGGTGGCCCAGCGCGCCGGCATGACGGTCGAGCAGCTGCAGCACCTGGAGCTTAGCTACGCGCCCCCATACGGTAGCGCCAAGGATGTGATCAATCAGGCGGCCTTCGTGGCCAGCAACATCATCAAGGGCGACGCGACTCCGATCCACTTCGATCAGATAGATGATCTTAATCAGGATCAGCTGCTGCTGGATGTGCGTAATCCGGGCGAGCTGAAAAATGGTGGCCTGGAAGGCGCTCTCAACATTCCGGTGGATGAGCTGCGTGATCGCATGCATGAGCTGCCTAAAGACAAGGAGATCATCATCTTCTGTCAGGTGGGGCTAAGGGGCAACGTGGCCTATCGTCAGCTGGTCAACAACGGCTACCGGGCACGCAACCTGGTCGGCGGCTATCGCACCTATATGTTTGCCCGCGTGTAAGCTTCAGTCTTTAAAGTTCTCAGGCCGGGGCACCTTGCCCCGTCCCTTCCTTGTGCGACAGATGAAAGAGGTACTCGATGTTTTCATCATTCGCTATCGCCCTGTGCGGTGGTCTGTTAATTGGCTTGGCGGCAAGCCTTCTCATGGTCGTCAATGGCCGTATCGCGGGTGTCAGTGGCATCATATCCGGCGCCTTGTGGCGCAGTGAATCGACGGGCTCGGCCATAGGCTGGCAGGTCTATTTTCTTGCCGGAATGGTGCTGAGCGGTCTGCTGCTGGCCGCCCCCTTGGAGGCGTGGCTGGCTATCGAACCTGTGGTGATTAGTGCCAGGGGAATCGCCTTGCCGACCCTCTTGCTGGCGGGGCTGCTGGTGGGCCTGGGCAGTTCTCTGGGTAATGGCTGTACCAGTGGTCATTGCATCTGCGGCATGGGACGCCTGTCGCCGCGCTCCATCGCGGCATCGTTACTCTTTATGCTGGTGGGCGTCATCGCCGCCGTGCTACTGAGTTAGGAGGGGGCTATGCGTAATTTAATGGCGTTACTGTCCGGGTTGCTGTTTGGTGCCGGTCTGCTGCTCTCTGGGCTTGCCGATCCTGCAAAGGTGCTTGGTTTCTTAGATATCAGTCGTGTGGTCAGCGGTGAGTGGGACCCGAGCCTGATGCTGGTGATGGGCAGCGCCTTGAGCATCTATCTGCCCGTCTATCTCTTGTGGGTCAAACCCAGAGCCGCGCGTAAGCAAGGCCCGGTGCTGGACAGTCAATACCATCTGCCTGGCAACACCCGTATCGATGGGCAGCTAGTGCTGGGCGCCGCCTTGTTTGGCCTGGGCTGGGGCATGTTAGGCATCTGCCCTGGCCCCGCGGTGGTTAACCTGGCCAGCCTAGATCCCATGGCGCTGGCGTTCATGGCCGCCATGGTGCTGGGGGTTTACCTGGGTAGGCTGATTAAGAGAACGATCGCACGTAGGGAGTCTGGCCCAATCCAGATCTAAGCGGCTTATTTTTATATAAAAGTGCTTGGCAGCCTCACGCTTTGATGCTTAGCTTATAGGTAGATAATTGATAAGGCCAAGGTTGGCCATCTAGTCTGCTGGAGCCTGCTATGCACTGCTTGCTGTTTAGGGATAGGTCTGCGTTCTCTTTCTCGTTCTTAGTGGCGTTAGAGGCGTTAGAGGCGTTAGAGGCGTTAGTGGTATTAGTGGCGCTGGTTATATTAGTGGCGTTAGCCCTTCGGCTGTTGGCGCCGGTCTGAGTCTGGTCGGTGCCATGTCAGAGATACCGCAGCCACTGTTAGCCCTCATCCTTCTTCTGGCCATCGCCTTAGCGGCTTTGGCGACCCTTAATCTTCTGCGCCGCCGCGCTGTCGACTTTGCCGCCTTGGCAAGCTCAGTCGACGATGGACTCATTCTTATCGATGACAGCGCCAGGATCTTGGCCCATAACCCTCGCGCCGCCACCTTGATGAAGGGCGAGGGCAGCGATATCAAGGGCCAACCGCTCAGCCTCTGGCTCAAGGATTCCAGCGGCGAGCAGTTGCAAGTGTTTGCCGACCGTCAGCTTGGCACCAGCATGAATCTGGGCCAAGAGATCTTAAGCTTTACCCGCCTGGCTCGTGAGCCCAAGGGGCTGCTCCTGTTGGTGCGTCATCACGACCTGGAACAGGACATTCGCCAGGATATCGCCCGCTATCACCACAGCCAGTATTTCGCCAAGATAGGCACCTGGGACTGGCAGGTAGGTACAGACACCCTCTATTGGTCCGATGCCATCTACGGCATCTTCGGCTATAAGCTAGGCGAGGTGACGCCCAGCTATGAGTTCTTCTATTCACGTGTGCATCCCGAGGATCGCGACAAGGTCAAGGCGGGTGAGGCGCGCTGCATCGCCACGGGGGAGAATCATGACGAGGAGTATCGCATCGTCTGGCCCGACGGCTCTGTGCACTGGATGCGCGAGACGGGCAACCTGGTGAAGGATAGCGAGGGACAAGTGGTGAAGATGGTGGGTGTGGTGCGTGATATCACCCAGGAGAAGGCCTTGCATCATAAGCTGGAGCAGATGGCCCACCAGGACCCTTTAACCGGACTGCCCAACCGGCTGCAGCTTGAGGTTCGCCTGAGTGAGGCGATTGGCGAGGCGGCGGCGCGAGATGGTCGTCTGGGACTGATCTTCATCGATCTCAATCAGTTTAAGCAGATCAACGATACTCTGGGGCATCAGGTGGGAGACAGGGTGCTGATGACGGCGGCGACCAGGTTGCAGAGCCTTCAGGGGCCAAAGGATTTGGTGGCTCGCATCGGCGGCGATGAGTTTGTGATGCTACTGCCCCAATGGCCGACTGACGCTGAGCTGGATGAAGTGGTCGCGCGCCTGGCTAAGGCGTTGTTTGAATGCTTCGGCGAGCCGGTGAGCCAGACTGGCAGGGGCATACAGGCCAGCATCGGCTTTGCCATCTATCCGGATCATGCCAAGCATATGGATGCCTTGTTACATGTGGCCGATCAGGCCATGTATATCGCCAAGGGGCGGGGCGATAACCAATATCATCTGGGGCCGGATCATAGAGCCGATCTCGGCCATCGTCTGGTCCATTGAGCTAGCTGGCCGTCTGCAGTGCCGGGCTGACCGATAACGCCTGCCGACGGCGCAGGAAGAGGGCGTAATACCAGGCGAGCGCCGAGAACCAGGAGATGGTGAGCGTCCACACATCGTGTGAGATGAAGTGAGCGCCCCTGAGCTGTTGGGCGATGCCGAAGGTGAGCCCCAGCAGCAGGCCAAAGCCTAAGCCAATCCAACGAAACCTTGGGCCATAGGCCAGGGCGAAGAAATAGAGTGCCACCCAGGCGTAGCCGCCGCTGGAGTGACCGGCGGGAAAACATTGACCCGGCGAGTCGGCATCAAACTGACCCGAGAATAGCGAGAAATAATCGGCGATACCGCCGAAGATTTTCAGGTGCCAGGGACAGTCCAGGTGTACCAAGGACTTGCCGAGTCTCACCAAGAGTACGCTAGTCAGCACGCTCATGAAGAGGAAGGCCAGGCCCCTGCGATAGGCCTTCAGTGCCGGTTTCTTATAGCTTAGCCCCAACAGGCTAAGCACTATCACCCCCAGTAAGATCACAAAGTTGCGCCCGCCGACATGGATTAGCTTCTCGGTAAGCCAGGCATTGCGTAGCGGCCAGCCGTCGACGCCACCTTCGAGGCGAAACAGCCATTGCCCCAGGGCGATATCCAGGTGGAATAGCTCGATGAGGCTGACCGCCAGCAGGAAGCAGATGGCGGGTAGCATGAGGTGATGACGCCAGAAGGCGGGTGAGGTTGGCGTGTCTACTGGCAGGCTAATCGACTCAGTCATCGGCTCTGTCATCGGCTCTGTCATCGGCTCTGTCACCGGTTTGGCAATCGACATAGCAAAGTGTCCCATCGGCACCTAAGCTCAGGTGCAAAGATAAAAATAGCGGTTAGGGAAACAGTCTAGGGAGGGGAGCGTGAATATTATGTGGATTGCCCGGCCGCTTGGACGCAGCCGGTTTTGAACCGAGTATAGACCTTAGCGCTTGCTCGATTCCACGGCGGCGGCCTTGATCGCCTCGGCCAGTGCCAATACGCCGTTGGTGCGCGATGGACTCAGCTGGCCGCTGAGCCCTAGCTGATCGAAATAGGCATTGAGATCGAGCGCGGCTATGGTCTGCCTGTCTTGCCCCTGTACTGCTGTGAGCAGCAGGGCTATTAGCCCCTTGACGATGCGGGCATCGCTGTCGGCCAGGTAGTAGTGTTTACCCTCTATCTCTCTGTGATAGAGCCAGGCATTGCTCTCGCAGCCCCTGACCTGAGCCGATTCCTGCCTTAGCGCCTCAGCCAGTGGCGGCAGGCGTTTACCCAAGAGCATGAGGGCGCGGTAGCGCTCCTGCCAGTTGGCGGCCTGGGTGAAGCTTGGCAGTATCTCCTGGGGATCCAGTGTCAGGCCGGTAAAGGCCTCTGTGGATGGGCTTAGCTGGCTTTCATTTAACTGGCTTTTACTTACCTGACTGTCACTCATTTGGAACTCGTTCAATTAATACTGTGGCTCGTTAGAGCAAGAGGTCTTTTACCGATTCTAGCGCCTGGATGAAGCGATTGATATCTTCATCCGTGCTATACACGCCGAGAGAGGCGCGGCAGCAGCCTGAAAGGCCCAGGGCCTGCATCAGTGGCATGGCACAGTGATGGCCACAGCGCACGGCGATTCCCTGCTGATCCAATAAGATCCCCACATCCTGATGATGCTCGCCGCTAAGGTTAAAGGCCACGGCGCCGACATTGTCGCCGTGGGCACCATAGAGGGTGATCCCCCCAAGTTGCTTGAGCTCGGCCTGCAGCCGTTTGAGCAGAGCCTGTTCGTGCGCCCTGACGGCCTCGCGCGGCAGTGACTGGATGAAATCGATGGCGGCGCCCAGGCCTATGACCTCGGCAATGGGCGGGGTGCCGGCCTCGAGACGATTGGGCAGGATATTAAATTCTGTGGCTTCGAAGCTCACCTGCTTAATCATCTCGCCGCCGGTCAGCAGGGGCTCGAGCCGGTCGAGTTGCTCGAAGCGGCCATAGAGGATGCCAACGCCCGTGGGGCCATACATCTTGTGGCCGGAGAACAGATAAAAGTCGCAGTCGATGGCCTGCACATCTACCTCGAGATGGGCAATCGCCTGGGCACCGTCGATGAGCGTGAGTGCGCCGACCGCCTTGGCCTGGCTGATCATCTCCTTAACGGGATTGACCGTGCCCAGCACGTTGGAGACATGGCACAGGGCGACGACACTCGGCTTACGGGCAAGCAGCTGTCGGTAGGCGTCTTGGTCGAGGCGCGCCTCGTCGGTGAGCGGAATGGGCACTATCTCGGCGCCGGTTTGTTTGGCCAGCATCTGCCAGGGGACGATATTGGCATGGTGGGCCGCGCTGTCGAGCAGGATGAGATCTCCTGCGTTTAGCTGGCCAGCCAACCCGAGTGCCACCAGGTTGATCCCCTCTGTGGTGCCGTGGGTAAAGATGATCTCTTCCCGGCGGTCTGCCTTAATGAAAGCCTTCACCTTGTCGCGCACCGCCTCATATTGGCCGGTGGCACGGGCAGACAGCTGATGGGCTGCGCGGTGCACGTTGGCATTGTCCGCCTGATAGTAGCGACTCATGGCGTCGATCACCCCCTGGGGCTTCTGACTGGTCGCGGCCGTGTCCAGATACACCAGCGGGTAGTCGCCGAGTGACTGGGTGAGGGCGGGAAACTGACTGCGCAGCTGGCTAAATTCCATCGATTGGGTCCGTTGGGTGGTTCAAACAAAAAAGGCGCTCAGATCTTGGGAGATCTCAGCGCCTAATGCAAGTTGCATTTAGCCTTTTGGGCCAATCTGGGCTTTAATTTCAGGCCTTAACATCAGGTCTTAGGGGCAGGGGATACGATAGATGTCTGCCAGCTCGTCGATTCTGCCCTGCAGCTCGTCACTCAGGCTGACGGCCGCGCTGTCGATATTCTCTTTCAGCTGGTAGAGGTTAGTCGCCCCTATGATGTTGCTGCCCACGAAACGGCGGCCGTTGACGAAGGCCAATGCCATCTGCGCCGGGCTCAGGTTGAACTCCCGCGCCAGCTCTACATAGGCCTGGGTGGCATCCAGGGCCATCTGCGAGCCTGTGTAGCGGGCGAAGCGCTTGAACAGGGTGAGTCTGGCACCCTCGGGCCATTGACCGTCTAAGTATTTGCCGCTCAGGGCGCCAAATGCCAGTGGCGAGTAGGCCAGCAGCGGCAGTTCTTCCCTGTGAGCTATCTCGGCCATGCCCACCTCGAAGCTGCGGTTAAGCAGGTTGTAGGGATTCTGCACGCTGATGATGCGCGGCAGGCCGTGCTTCTCGGCCAGTTGCAGGTACTTCATCAATCCCCATGGGGTCTCGTTGGAGACGCCTATGTAGCGGATCTTTCCCGCCTTGATCAGATCCGCCAGGGCTTCGAGCGTCTCCACTATGGGGGTGAGCTTTTCGTCATCTTGCTCTTGGTAGAAGAGTTCGCCGAAGAAGTTGGTGTTGCGATCCGGCCAGTGCAGTTGATAGAGATCTATGGTCTCTATCTGTAATCGCTCCAGGGAGTCGTTAACCGCCTGATGGATGTTGCGCCAGTCCAGCGCCATGTTCTGACGGATATAGTCGCTCTTGCCACCTGGGGCCGCGACCTTAGTGGCAATAATGAGATCGTCACGCTTGCCCCTGGCCTTGAGGTAGTTGCCCAGGATGCGCTCTGTCTCGCCCTGGGTCTCGGCCTTAGGCGGCACGGGATACATCTCGGCGGTATCGATAAAGTTGATGCCCTGTCCGATGGCGTAATCGAGCTGCTCGAAGGCCTCGGCCTGAGTATTCTGTTCACCCCAGGTCATGGTGCCCAGGCAAATTTTACTGACGTCTAAGCTGGAATGGGGGAGTCTTGTGTAGTCCATTCAAATCTCCAGAATGCGCGAGGATTACCTCTGAGGCTAGCAAGCTTTAATCTGAAACACTAGCTAATTTATCTCTCCCTAACTCAAAAATTATCTTGATGATTTGTTTGTAATTTTTGCGGCTAAAGTTTAAGCAGCATGGGGATTTCACAGGCATCGTGGCCCGTGTTGCCAAGGGGGGCATCGAGGTGCTCGAAGCCGAGCTTCTCATAGAGATTGATCGCCTCGCTTAAGCAGGCAGTGGTCTCCAGATAGCATTGGCTAAAGCCCTGAGCGCGGGCAAACTCGAATGCCTGTAGTGCCATGCGTTTGGCAAAGCCCTTACCCCTGAGCTTGGGGTCGAAATACATCTTCTGCAGTTCGCAGACATCAGCGTGTCCCGGCAGTGGCGCGATACCGACACCGCCCAGCACTAAGCCCTTGTAGTCGACCACCCAGTAGTGGGCCTTTTCGCCCTGGTAGACGCCGTAGAGATCGTCCAGGGTAGGGTCGGCGACGCTATAGCCCTTGTCTGGGGTCAGGCCATATTCGGCGGAGACATTGCGGATCACCCTGGCGATATGGGGGTTGTCTTCCTGGGTGAGGCTGCGGATCTCATAGCACTGCTGGGCGTTGGCCAGATCTATGGCGCGGGTGTATTGGCCCAGGCTGGTTTCCAGCTGGGTTATCTGCTCAGGTGACAGCTGAGCCAGGATCTCCTGGTACATCTTGTTCTGTTGTTCGTTCAGGCGGTTGAGCTGACGCTTGCCCTGGGGAGTGAGCTGACACAGGGAACTGCGGCTGTCTCTGGGGTTGTTGCGACTCTTGGCAAAGCCCTTGTCGCAGAGTTGGCTCACGGCGCGGCTGGCATTGGACTTGTCGATATTCAGGGCCAGGGCCAGCTGCTTTATCGACAGCTCCTGAGTGCCGAGTTCGATCAAGGCGTGGGCCTGCACCGGCGACAGTGGCTGATCGCCACAGGCGGAGTTGAGCATGCCCAGTTGCCTCACCAATTGCCTCGACAGGCTGCGCAGCGAAGAGCAGGTCTGGGGCAGTTCGACAGCCTGAGGGAGACAGGCTTCTTCGTTTATCGAAGGGCAAGATGGTGACATGGTTAGGATCCGAGTGAGCTATATAGTTGCGATATACATCTAACTTAGATCCCTAAAAAGAGAAATGCAAGCTTTTGCTAATGTAATCATCTGGGCAGGTTCGGCTTGGTGCTAACCTGCCTCGTTTCACCCTACCTGGATTAAGACTTGTGGCGCCACCTGAGGGATGATCAGGCGAAGATCGCCGGGTTTAATAGCGGAGCCATCGCCAGCACTATCGCCTGGGTATAGACGCTCTCACGGCTGGCCTTACCCTGGGTAAAGAGACCGATAGCCCCCCCCTTCTGTTTGATGTTGACCGTGTTGAACAGCCTGTCCATCACATCGCCAAGCTCTTCACCGGCCACCAGGGCATCGTACACCCTTGCAGGCAGGGGGAGCTGGGCGCTGCGACCTATGCTGAGTTGTCCCCTATGGATGATCGCCATGTAGGCGTAGGTGGCCGCGCCGTGATCGAACAGGTCGACCCCGCCCTCCATGGCAACATAAAGATCGGCCGCCAATGCCTCATCCTTCGTACCTTGTTGCTCGCAGTAGCGGGCGCGGTTGATGGCGCCCTCGCGGGTCTCAGTATCCGTCATCGGCTGGGCGGCAACCCCCGAGGGAGCGTGTATGCCCTGGCAGAGGATCTCGGCTTCGGGAAACAGCAGGGAGAGGGCATTGCGGGCGGCGCCTATCTTGACGGGGTTGGTCGAGCCGACCGTGATGCGAAGGATAGCTTGTTGGCTGAGAGCGCTGGGCATGGGTATTCCAAAAGTGAATGAATCGACAGGGCGCCATTTTGCCATAAAGCGCCTCGGGATGCATGGCGGCGGAGGTTGGGCGTGCGGCGAATTCCTTAACCCGTTAATGCCAGCCCGTGGCGACGAAAGCCGCTGGCGCTGGGCTGGGCCTGAATGACCTTAGTTTAACAGATGTGAAAAAGGGTAACGCGGATGTGATGTTCTGGTTCGCTTTGGTTAGCGCGAGATTGCCGTTATGAAAATTTATAACGTAATAATTTCGATTTGGCTCACAAAGCCGATTCATTCTGAAAATTCATTACAAAAAAGGGTGTCAGATCAATTTCTGGCGACCCGGCTGCTATATGCTGTGCCCGAATTTTAGTCGTGCTCGCCGGGCGCAAAAGCGCGGTATGGCGGGGCGTCGGACCACTCAGATGCTATAGCATCGATAAGGTTATTTTATGCAAAACGAAGCGACAATCTCTGATGTTAATCTCACGCAGCGCCAAGGTTGGACTCGCAGCGATACAACCTGGATGTTGAGTCTTTTCGGCACCGCAGTGGGCGCCGGGATCCTGTTTCTGCCCATCAATGCGGGCATGGGCGGCTTCTGGCCACTGGTGTTGATGGCCGTCATCATAGGCCCAATGACCTATCTGGCTCACAGGGGCCTGTCCCGTTTCGTCTGCTCCTCTCAGCGTCAGGGCAGCGACATCACCCATGTGGTCGAGGAGTATTTCGGTGTCGGCGCCGGTAAGGCGATCACCTTACTCTACTTCTTCGCCATCTACCCCATAGTGCTCATCTATGGCGTGGGGATCACCAACACGGTAGACAGTTTCATCGTTAACCAGCTGGGAATGGCATCGCCGCCACGCTTCCTGTTGGCCGGTATCTTAGTGCTGGGCATGATGTCTGTGATGGTGTCTGGCGAGAAGTTTATGCTCAAGGTGACTCAGCTGCTGGTGTATCCGCTGGTGGGGATTCTGGCCTTCATGTCGCTCTACCTGATCCCAAGCTGGAAGATGGACGCCCTGATGGAAGTGCCTGCCGCCGGTGAGTTCTTAGGTACCGTCTGGCTAACCATTCCGGTATTGGTGTTTGCCTTCAACCATTCGCCGGCCATCTCGCAGTTCTCGGTCTCGCTGAAGAAGCAACACGGTAGCCATGCCGCCAAGAAGGCCGATGTGATCCTGCGTAACACCAGCATGATGTTGGTGGGCTTCGTGATGCTGTTCGTCTTCTCTTGCGTGTTGTCACTCAGTCCGGCGCAGCTGGCGGAGGCCAAGGCGCAGAACCTGCCGATCCTCTCTTACCTGGCCAACGTACACGCCAGCGGTTTCGTGAGCTACTTCGGCCCTATCATCGCGGTGATCGCCATCGTTTCCTCTTTCTTCGGTCACTATCTGGGTGCCACCGAGGGTCTGAGGGGGATCATCACCAAGCAGCTGCGCAGCAGCAACAAAGTGGTGTCTGATGCCAAGGTCGATAAGTTTATTCTCGGCTTCATGTTCCTGACCATCTGGGGCGTTGCCGTGATTAACCCGAGCATCCTGGGGATGATTGAGGCCCTGGGCGGTCCTATTATTGCCGCCATCCTCTACCTCATGCCTATGTATGCCGTCTATAAGGTGCCTGCACTGAAGGCCTACCGTGGTCGCATCAGTAACATCTTCGTGATCCTGGCAGGCTTGCTGGCGATGACGGCCATCCTCTTCGGCATGCTCTCTTAATCGACTCATGTTGCGCCCGGCAGTAGACCGTCGGGCGAATCTCTGTGGAAGTATTTATGGTTAGCGCATTTGATATTTTTAAGATAGGTGTGGGTCCCTCCAGCTCGCACACTGTCGGGCCGATGAAGGCCGCCAAAGGATTTGTTGACGACCTGCGTCAGCGTGGAGAACTGCTGAATATCACCAGCGTCAAGGTGGATATCTATGGCTCCCTGTCGCTCACCGGCAAGGGCCACCACACGGATAGCGCCATCATCATGGGGCTGGCGGGTAACAGTCCTGAGTCGGTGGATATCGACCTGACGCCCGAGTTTATTCGCCAGGTGGCCTTGACCTCCTGTCTGCCGCTGGGCAGCGAGGCCCACGGGGTCGACTTTCCGCCCGAGGCCGTGGTGTTTCATCGCGAGGCGCTGGCGCTGCATGAAAATGGCATGACCCTGAGCGCCTACATCGGTTCCCAGTGCGTCTACAAGAAGACCTATTACTCTATCGGCGGCGGTTTCATCGTCGACGAGGAGCATTTTGGGATGACGGCGGCCAACGAAGTGGTCTTGCCATATCCCTTTGCCAATGCCACCGAGCTGCTGGATTTGTGCCAGGAGACGGGCATGAGCATCAGCGCCATCATGATGGCCAACGAGCGCTCGCTCCATAGCGAGGCCCACATTGCCGAGGGGTTCGAGGCGGTGTGGCACACCATGAAGGAGGCGATCGAACGCGGTTGTCAGACCGAAGGAGTCTTGGCCGGCCCGTTAAGGGTACCGCGCAGGGCGCCGGCGCTGTATCGCCAGCTGGCCACGGGTGAGCGCCTGTCGGCGGATCCTATGATGATCGTCGACTGGATCAACATGTTTGCCCTGGCGGTGAGTGAAGAAAATGCCGCCGGTGGCCGTGTGGTGACCTCGCCCACCAATGGCGCGGCGGGGATTATCCCGGCCGTGCTGGCCTATTTCGACAAGTTCATTCAGCCTGTCGGCCCCAAGGAATACAGCCGCTACTTCCTCGCCGCCGCGGCAATTGGTGGCCTGTATAAGCGTAACGCCTCTATCTCTGGCGCCGAGGTGGGTTGTCAGGGTGAGGTGGGGGTTGCCTGCTCTATGGCGGCCGCCGGCTTGGCGGAGCTGATGGGCGGTAATCCGGCCCAGGTCTGTATCGCCGCCGAGATCGGCATGGAGCACAACCTAGGGCTGACCTGCGATCCCGTTGCGGGTCAGGTACAGGTGCCCTGTATCGAGCGCAATGCCATCGCCTCGGTGAAGGCGATTAACTCGGCGCGCATGGCGCTACGCCGTAACAGCGAGCCCAGAGTCAGCCTGGACAAGGTGATCGCCACCATGTATGAGACCGGCAAGGATATGCATGTGAAATACCGCGAGACCAGCCAGGGCGGCCTGGCGATCAAGGTCACTAGCATCTGTGCATAAGGCTTGTGTATGAGCCTTTTGCTTAAGCCTTGCGCATCATCTCTGTAAATGAGCCATAAAAAAACGCCCTCAGGGGCGTTTTTTATTGAGTGAGGTATTTGCTTAGCCGCTACTTTTCCTCATACATCAGGTAGTAGCTCTGCTTCATGCCGAGGGCCTCATAGGTCTTTTGCGCCTTGTGATTCTCTTGCTCGACATAGAGTCTGAAGCTGGCGGCGCCGCCAGCCTTCTCGGCAATCTGCTTCACCGACTGATACAGTTTGGCGTAGATCCCCTGACGACGATTCTCTGGGCGGATATAGACGCTCTGGATCCAGTAATAGTCTTTGGCGCGCCAGTCGCTCCACTCGAAGGTGACCATGAGTGAGCCCAAGATCTCGCCAGCCTCCTCGGCCACCAGATAGAAGCCGCGGGCAGGGTTTTCGAGTAGTGTCTGTACACCCTGGGTGAGGATCTGTTGATCTAGGCTGAGCCCCTCGGTTTCGTTGGCCATGGCCTGGTTAAACTGTACCAATGCGCCGAGATCTGATTGTTGGCCTTTTCTTATTTGCATTATCGCCTCCTTAAATTTGGCCATACTCTAGCATGCTTCTCTGCTGAGTCGGGGCAGAATTTTTTCGATTGGCTCTTAGACTAAAGTCTAACTCTGCTATGCTTTGAAGATGGGGCTGCGAAGTGTCTATGGGGTGAGAAGATGAGTGATTCTGAGCAGAGAGAGTCTAGTAAAATCAATCAAAATCAGCGTGATAGCTTGGTTCGTGGTCAGGAGCTGGATAGGGTGAACCATCTGCTACATTTCCTGCTGACCCTGGCCACCCTCGGCGTCTGGGGGCTGGTCTGGTGGCACCTGATCTTAAAATCCCAGGGCAAGGCGGAGCGCCTGTTTCATGGCTTCGACGACGCCTACTGGAGCCACCTTATCGAGCGCGAGCAGCCCCCTGCCGCCCTACATACCTTTAGGGTCGACGCCAAGCAGGAATCAGTTTACTTCGAGGCCTGATGGGCCGCGCTTGATATGAATCACAGCTTACTGCAGGTTTCTCTGATATTATCCCGTTCCCATTTGCGTCTGCCGCTTGCAGCATTGCAACTTGCTCTGAAGGAATAAGGGCGGCAGGACCAAACCACTCTCGCGATTCAAGGTTATTAATGATGCGTCAACAAACCTCTTCTTGGCTGGGCCGTGCCTGGTCTGGCTGGATGTCTGTGCCCCTGTGGCTACAAATCCTTATCGGTATGCTCCTGGGTATTTGTACCGGTTTAGGCCTGGGTGAGCAGGCGGTACTGCTCAAGCCGATAGGTACGCTTTTTGTCAACACCATCAAGATGTTGATCGTCCCCTTGGTGTTCTGTTCCCTGATTGTCGGCGTGACTTCGATGCAAGACACGGCCAAGATGGGCCGAATCGGCTTTAAATCCTTCGCCTTCTATCTGGGGACCACCTCTATCGCCATCACACTCGGCCTGGCCGTTGGGCACTTCATGCAGCCCGGCGCCGGGCTGGCGATGACCTCGGCGGAGAGTCACAGTGCGGTGAAAGAGGTGCCCTCCATTATGGAGACACTGATTAACATAGTGCCCACCAATCCCATCGCGGCGCTGGCCAGTGGACAGATTTTACAGGTGATCGTCTTTGCCGTGGCACTGGGTATCGCCCTGGTGTTGATTGGCGATCACGGTAAGCCCGCCATCAAGGTGTTCGAGAGCCTTGCCGAGGCCATGTATAAGCTGACCGATATGGTGATGAAGCTTGCGCCTTACGGGGTATTTGGCCTGATGGCCTGGGTGGCAGGCGAATATGGCATGGACATGTTGATGCCGCTCATCAAGGTGATCCTGGCGGTTTATATCGGCTGCGCCCTGCATATCATAGGCTTCTACAGCCTGGTGCTGACCTTTGTGGCCAAGCTTAACCCGGTGCAGTTCTTCAAGGGGATCAGCAATGCATTGGCGGTGGCCTATACCACCTCGAGCAGTGCCGGTACTCTGCCTGCCAGCATGAAATGCGCCAGCGAGTCTTTAGGGATCAACAAGAAGATCTCCAGCTTCGTCCTGCCCCTGGGCACCACTATCAACATGGATGGCACCGCCCTGTATCAGGGGGTTACCGCCCTGTTTGTTGCCCAGGCCTTCGGTATCGATCTCACCTGGGTCGACTATATCACCATCATTCTCACCGCGACCCTGGCCTCTATCGGTACCGCGGGTGTCCCTGGTGCCGGTCTGGTGATGTTGACCCTGGTACTGACGACAGTTGGTCTGCCGCTGGAAGGGGTGGCCATCATCGCGGGTATCGACCGTATTCTGGATATGGCGCGCACCGTGGTTAACGTGTCGGGAGATCTGGTGGCCACCACAGTGATCGCCAAGTCAGAGGACGAGCTTGACCTGGAGCACTATAACGCCAACGCCGAGCAGAGCCAGATACTGGCAGAGCGCCTTGATAGCTAATTTTGGACAGCTAAGCCTAGCTTGTAGAGACAAAAAAACCGCCTAAAAGGCGGTTTTTTTTTGGAGGTAATCTCGACAATTACTGCTTACTGAGTACCAGCTGGGTCTTACCGTCTGCGTCTTTGAGCAGCAGCTTACCCTTGGCCAACTCGGCCTGGGTCACCTCAGACATCGCCTGCATGACGGTATGCTCCTGCTGCATCAGGGCATCGACACAGGCTTTCATCGTGCTACCGGCTGGGGAGAGGGTCAGCGCCTGGCCGTCCAGTTGATACTTACCGAAAAATTGGTTGCAGCTGTTATTGCCGCTGAGTGCGCCATCTTCGGCAAACACCAGCTGAGCCGGGCTATAATCGATGGCGGCCTTACCCTGGGCGACCTCTATGTGCCAGCTACCTAAAATATCCAGATCCTCGCCGCCTATGAGAGATGTACTTTGGCAGGCAGATAAGCCGAGTAAGGTACCGGCGATAAAAATAAACTTCTTAAACATGGGGAAACTTCCAATTCTGTGAGACAGATATTTTGACAAGCTTACTCTTAATTAAAAAGCCTTAATCGGGGTTTTTCCATGATATTTTGTTCATGGTAAGCTGTTTCCACTGTCGGCCCTGCTGTTCCGACAAAAAGCTGTGCCGACGGCAAGTTCTTCTGATATGGGAAAGATAAAGCGATGATGACAGGATTAAAACTGGCCCACTGGCTGGGACTCGCGATGGTGATGGTGGGCCTGGGGATCTATGGCCTGACCTCTTGGACTGAGCAGATGCAGGGGATACTGCTGGTCTCTAGCCTGCTAGGTCTGGGTCTGGTGATGATGTCGCCTTTCCCCATAGTGCTCTTCATTCAATGGGCAAAGGCGCAGGATCAGACTCAAGCGGAAACACAACAAGATAACCAAGGCTAAATTTGCCTTAAGCCTTTACGTCACCCTGCTGTGTCAGCTTTTGGTTGGCATGTAGATTCTGTCTCGCCGCCTCGACCATAGGTTCTATGGCCAGATGTGTGGTAGGGGTGAAGAAGCTCACGCCTATGCTGATCTCTGCCTTGATCTCTTCCTTGGCGATCTGCTTGAGCAGACGCTTGGTGAGGGATTCGAGGTTGGCCTGACTATCGACGAAGGCCAAGATGGCAAACAGGCCATCCTCGATCCGGGCCGAGACATCGGCATCTCGCATATTGTGGTGTATCACCCGCGCCAGCTGTCTGAGTCCATGACTCTGCTCGAGTTGTCCCTTGTACTGGGTATTATCTTGCAACAGGACGATACCCGCATGGGAACCGAAACGACGGCTGAGGCTGAGTTGTCTCGGCGCCATCAGGTTGAAACCATAGGGGTTGAGCATGCAGGTGAGGTCGTCTTGTACCGACATCATCTGGATCTGCTGCATCAGGAACAGATGCTTGAGCTCCGCCTGGATCAGGGCCTTGGCGTTTTCCATAAGCGGCAGGAGTCGCTGAAAATGTTTGCTGCGCTGGCTGTCACAGATCAGCATCACCCCGAAGGGCTGACCGTCTGACCAGTAGAGGGGCAGGGCCAGTAGGCTGTCGAAGCGGGCCAGATGACTCTCGGGATCTTGGCTCTCGGTGAGATCCAGCAGGCCGTAGGCGGTATGCTTGCTCAGAGCGTGGGTCAGGCTGGCATCATAAAACTGGGTGCCGGCATAAAGGTTGAGATCCGTGCGCTGGCGACTACAGACGACCTGATATTCGCCGTCGATACCTTGCAGTACCACACTGGCCTGAGCCTGATAAAATTCATTAAGTAGATCAACTTGTTGCTGCCAACGCGGCAGAGTAATGGCGGGATGATCGGCTTCCCTGAGCCAGAGGCTGGTATCGGCGCATTCTAATAGCATAGTAGTGCTCTCTTATTGTTATTATTTAATTGCATAACTCGCTAGTCTCTGTCGATCAGCCTAAAGACTGACGACACAAAGTGTTTACATCATACTCAAAAATCATATGTTGTGAGAATGTAAATTTTCAATTTTTGCGAGCAAAATCTATTTTCTCTTCTCTTTTGCCCCGCTGTGCAGGTATCTGTTTGCTAACAGAAACGGCCGAAATTAGCCCTTGCTCTCCGTCTCCACCGCCTCCTCGCTCTGATGATAGGACTTGAGCTGCTGCTTGGCCTGTTCCAGCATGGGCGCCAACTTGGCCGAGGAATCGGGAGCGAAGAAGGAGTGCCCCGAGTCTAGCTTTAGGCGATCGTTTTGCTGGGCCAGCAGTTTTTCGACCCTGCGGCTGATATGGCTAAGGTCGCGCTCGGCATCGACGAAGACCAACACCACGAACTGGCTGTGGCTGTAGTGTGCGGCGATGTCGGCGGTGCGTATGGTGTCCTGGATGATGTTGCCCAGTAGCCGGATATGTTTGTCCTCTATCTCATCTATCATAGGCGGATTGGGATAGAGCTCGAAGAAGAGTATGCCTGCATGGGCACCGAAGCGTCTGCCCAGGTTGAGTTGTCTGGGCGCCATCATGATAAAGCCGTAGTGATTCAACATGCCTGTGTCACGGTCGCGCATCGACAGCGACTCGATACGCTGACTCTGACACAGTAGCGCCAGATCTTGCTGCAGCAAGATTTGGAAGGGTTCCAGCATGAAGGCGTTAGTGCTGGCGGTTTCCCTGCTGCCGGGATTGACCACACAGAGGCAACCGAAAATGGTGCCGTCTGGCCAGAGAATTGGCCGGGACAACAAGCTGCTGGCGGTGGCGAGATCCTTAGGCAGCTCGGCATTGGATTCTCGGCTCAGATCCAGGTTGATCCCTTCGGGCTGACTGTTGGACAGGCGGGTGAAGAGCTCGAATTTTTCGTTATACAGGGTGCCGGAGAGAAATTTGCGGGTGTCGTTGATGGAGCTGACGATGATTTCAAAGCCAAGATCCGTCTGCTGGGCGACGAAGGCGACATCGGCCTCGAAATAGCGTTTCATCAGCTCACATTGATGCATCCACCTGACTAAGTTGATTTGCGCGTTATCGTTTTCAAGTATACTCACACCCGTATGAATGTTTTCCGGCAGCATGATCGGCTCTAACCTATTGGTGTTTCAAGTTTGTTAAGTGTGGTCGTCGATTAGCTATTTTGCAAATAGCCCGAATATTTAAGGGGATATCCTTGTTTCAATTGAGTATAGAGGGCCTGTCATGACTATCCGCTTGGCCACAGGTGCCGATCTCGATGCCCTCGTCGCATTGGAGGCGAGGGAGTGGCAGGCCGAGTTGACTCCAGGGCAACGCGGCGCTTTGATGACGGGCCAGCATTTTAGTCGCCAGGAGTTATCCGAGCTGATTCAGAAGCATTGGTTGCTGCTGGCCGAACGGGGAGGGGAGATCGCCGGCTATGTGATCGCCGGTCACTGGTCTTTCTTTGGGGACTGGCCCCTGTATCGCTCTCTGGTGAAACGGCTCGAGACGAGCCGCTTCGAGATGCCCCAAGGCATGGTCGGCGCCAGCAATAGCTGTCAGTATGGCCCCATCTGGATCGCACCATCTCAGCGTGGAACGGGTCTGTTTGCCGAGCTGGTGGCCGAGCTTAAGACGCGAGTCGCCCCTCAATATCCCTACATGGTTACCTTCATCGCCGAAGACAATGAACGCTCCTTCGCCGCCCATACCCAGAAGGGAGGCATGCAGGTGCTGGACTTCTTCGAATTCGACGGCCGTGGCTACTATCTGCTGGCGACAGCGACAACTTAGGCCTTGAGAGGCTAACGAGTACCCTTATGGCAAGCAAAGAGATGAAGGGCAAGATGACTCCTAAGAGCAAGACGCCAGATAGCAAGATGACAGATAGCAAGATGACAGATAGCAAGATAACAAATAGCAAGACAATAGATAGCAAGAACAACGAGTTTCCGCCGCGCCTTGCCGAGCTGCTGACCTCCTATGAGGGCGTCTCGCTCAGCGCCTTGGATAACCTCAAGTTGTTAGCCGCCTTGGCGGCCCAGGCCGAGCTTGGCTGCGAGTGTCTCGAGCTGAGCAATGAGCCGCGCGCCATCTATGTCGCGAATTGGGATGGGCACTGGTTTGATTGTGGTTTCAGTAACGCCTATAGCGCCGAGATTCGGCCCATGGCGCGGCCGGTTGAGGCGCAACTGGCGACGGCCAGAAGGGTCGAGGTGCCGCTGCTCAACGCCCAGCAGCTGAGCTTCATGTGTATGCAGTATGCCCACTTCGACCACTGTTAGCCCGCTGGCTCGGGTGAGTTAAGCATGAGTGCGAGCCGCCAAGAAGAGCGCCTGGCAAGCGGCGTGAGAATGTTAAGGATGAGTCTTTCGTGATGGTGAAAACCTTTGCCCTGCTGGGCGTATTATTCGGTGGTTTCCTGGTGTGGCTTATCGTCAGCGCCGATGCCGGGCGCAGCAACCCCTTGTTTGAGTTGGCCCATTCGATTCCCTACGGTGACAAGCTGGGACATATGATCTTGTTTGGCACCCTGACCTTGTTTGCCAATGTCGGCAGTCATTTCAGGCGGGTGTCCCTCGGCAAGGTTCGCCCCTATCTAGGGGCCGTGGTGGTCACGATTGTGGTGATTATCGAGGAGTGCAGTCAGCAGTATTTTCCCAGTCGTACCTTCGATGGCTATGATCTGCTGGCCGACGGGGTGGGTATCATGCTGTTTAGCCTGCTGAGTCTCTATCTTGAGAAGCGATTCTTTACTAGCAATGAGTCGACTAGTTAAAGCTAATGCTATTTCATTGACAAAGATACAAAAAAGCCGCCAAAAGGCGGCTTTTTGCTAACTGGCAAAACCAGTCTTATAGCTTGGCGTCTGCGCGTAGCGCCTCTGCCTTGTCGGTACGTTCCCAAGGAAATTCGTTACGACCGAAGTGACCGTAAGCGGCGGTCGACTTGTAGATAGGACGCGCCAGGTCGAGCATCTCGGTCAGGCCGTATGGACGCAGATCGAAGTGCTGACGCACCAGACCGATCAATACTTCTTCAGAGACCTTACCCGTGCCGAAGGTTTCGACGCTGATAGAGGTTGGCTCGGCCACACCGATAGCGTAAGACACCTGGATCTCACAGCGATCCGCCAGACCGGCTGCCACTATGTTCTTGGCCACATAACGTGCCGCATAGGCCGCGCTGCGGTCAACTTTCGATGGGTCTTTACCCGAGAAGGCACCGCCGCCGTGACGTGCCATGCCGCCGTAGGTGTCGACGATGATCTTACGACCCGTCAGACCACAGTCACCCATAGGACCACCGATAACGAAACGGCCGGTTGGGTTGATGAAGTACTTGGTGTCTTTGTTCAACCACTGCTCAGGCAGTACTGGCTTGATGATGGTTTCCATCACGCCTTCGATCAGATCAGACTGGCTGACGCTGTCGCAGTGCTGAGTAGAAAGCACGACGGCATCGATGCCGACGATCTTGTTGTCTTCGTAGGCGAAGGTCACCTGGCTCTTGGCATCTGGACGCAGCCAAGGCAGTGTCTTGTCTTTGCGTACTTCCGATTGACGCTTCACCAGTGCGTGGGCATAGGTGATAGGCGCTGGCATCAGTACGTCGGTTTCGTTGCTGGCGTAACCGAACATCAGGCCCTGGTCACCGGCGCCTTGCTCTTTAGGATCGGCGCGATCGACACCCTGGTTGATGTCTGGAGACTGCTTACCAATGGCGTTGAGTACCGCGCAAGAGTCGGCGTCGAAGCCCATGTCCGAGTGGGTGTAGCCGATCTCGCGTACCGTCTTACGGGTTAGCTCTTCGATGTCGACCCATGCAGAGGTGGTCACCTCACCACCGACCATTACCATGCCGGTTTTGACGTATGTTTCGCACGCCACACGTGCCTTAGGATCTTGTTCTAAGATCGCGTCGAGTACCGCATCAGAAATTTGATCGGCGATTTTATCTGGATGACCTTCTGAGACCGACTCAGAGGTAAACAAGTGCTTTGCCATAATGGAAAAATCTCGTCTTTAAACAATTCGAATGTGTAGAAGTATCTACATCTAGACGGCCATTTTAGTGGAAATCAGATCGGATAACACCCTTTTCGATGAAAATTGTGGAGTAAAACCGGGTAATTATTCTAATGCCTCGGATGAGTTTAAATAAAAGTCCATCTTAAAATGTTGTTATTGTTGAGTTTTAATTGCCGTTATAAGCCGCCGATTTTTTATTGCCAAAGGATCGCTTAGGGCCGCTTAGCGCCGCGACGCCCAAGAGGGGTGGCCTAGAGGTGCGGGTTGCTCCGGCGCAGGTAAGTGAAATCCTGACTCCCCCTAAGGCGGTAAGCGAGGTTTTACCTGAGATGGCAGAAGCGCCGTTTTTCGGGTCTAGAAGGATTTAATCTAAGCTAAAGGGCGAATTTTATTTGCGTCCCATCCGCGAGTAGGGGAAAATATGCCCCCATTGTTGCCCGCAAATTCGGCCCGCAAAATCCCCAACATTCAAATCAGCAGGAGAGAGCATGTCATCTCGTAAAGAACTCGCAAACGCTATCCGTGTGTTAAGTATGGATGCCGTTCAGAAAGCCAACTCTGGTCACCCAGGTGCGCCATTGGGTATGGCCGATATCGCCGAAGTGTTGTGGAATGATTTCCTGAAGCACAACCCAAACAACCCAGAGTGGGTCGACCGCGACCGTTTCATCCTTTCTAACGGCCACGGCTCTATGCTGATTTACTCTCTGCTTCACCTGACGGGTTATGCACTGCCGATGGATGAGCTAAAGAGCTTCCGTCAGTTGCACTCTAAGACCCCAGGTCACCCTGAGTATGGTTACACACCAGGCGTTGAAACTACCACGGGGCCTCTGGGCGCGGGTATCAGCAACGCGGTAGGTATGGCGATTGCCGAGAAGACTCTGGCGGCGCAATTTAACCGTCCTGGTCACGATATCGTTGACCACTTCACCTACTGTTTCCTAGGCGACGGCTGTCTGATGGAAGGTATCTCTCACGAGGCCTGTTCACTGGCGGGTACCCTAGGCCTTGGCAAGCTGATTGCCTTCTGGGATGACAACGGCATCTCTATCGACGGTCACGTCGAGGGCTGGTTCACCGACGATACCGCTAAGCGTTTCGAATCTTACGGCTGGCACGTGATTGCCGGCGTCGATGGTCATGACAGCGACGCGATTCGCGCGGCTATCGAAGAAGCTAAGTCTGTTACCGATAAGCCAAGCATGATCTGCTGCAAGACCATTATCGGTTTCGGTTCACCAAACAAGTCTGGCAGCCACGACTGTCACGGCGCGCCACTGGGTGATGCCGAAATCGCTGCGGCCCGTGAGTTCCTGGGTTGGGAGCATGGTCCATTCGAGATCCCTGCCGACGTGTACGCAGGTTGGGATGCTAAAGAAGTGGGCGCGGCTAACGAGTCTGCTTGGAACGAGAAGCTTGCTGCCTATGAAGCCGCTTATCCAGAGCTGGCTGCCGAATATAAGCGCCGCGTGATCACGGGCGAACTGCCAGCCGATTTCGAAGAAAAAGCACAGGCCTTCATCAAAGAGTGCCAAGAGAAGGGCGAAAACATTGCCAGCCGTAAGGCATCACAAAATGCCATCGCAGCCTTCGGCGCAGCCCTACCTGAACTGCTCGGCGGCTCTGCCGACCTAGCCGGTTCTAACCTGACCCTATGGTCTGGTTCTAAGGGTATCCAGGAAGATCCTGCCGGTAACTACATCTACTACGGTGTGCGTGAATTCGGCATGAGCGGCATCATGAACGGTGTATCACTGCACGGTGGTTTCATCAACTATGGCGCGACCTTCATGATGTTCATGGAATACGCGCGCAACGCGGTACGCATGTCTGCACTGATGGGCATCCAAAACATCTTCGTATACACCCACGACTCTATCGGTCAAGGTGAAGATGGCCCGACTCACCAACCGGTTGAGCAGCTGGCTAACCTGCGCATGACACCAAACATGATGGTATGGCGTCCATGTGATGCGGCTGAAACCGCCGTGGCATGGAAGATGGCTATCGAGCGTCGTAACGCGCCGACTTCACTGGTGTTCAGCCGCCAGGGTCTAGCTGCACAGCCACGCACCGAAGAGCAACTGGCTAACGTCGCCAAGGGCGGTTACGTGTTGCAAGACTGCGCCGGTACACCCGATCTTATTCTGATCGCTACGGGTAGTGAGGTGCAGCTGGCACTGGATTCTGCTAAGGCGCTGACCGAACAGGGCAAGGCGGTACGTGTGGTCTCTATGCCATCAACCGACGTGTTCGACGCGCAAGACGCCGACTACAAGGCCTCTGTACTGCCTGCTTCAGTCACTAAGCGTGTCGCTATCGAGGCGGCTCACGTGGACTACTGGCATAAGTATGTTGGTTTCGACGGCGCCATCGTCGGCATGACCACCTTCGGTGAGTCTGCACCAGGCGGCGCACTGATGAAGCACTTCGGTTTCACAGTGGAAAACGTGGTAGCCAAGGCTAACGCCATACTTTAAGGCATTGCCACCAAGGGCATAGGGTAAGCATTTGCCCTATGCCATGATGACTCGGCTTATCGATGACGATAGGCCGTTGTCGCATCAAGAAGCCTATCTCAGGACGGTGTTAGGAGTGGAAGCAATTAATGATTAAAGTTGCGATTAATGGTTATGGCCGGATTGGCCGCTCGATTCTTCGTGCCCTCTATGAATCAGGCAAGCGGGATCAGATCCAGATTGTCGCCATTAATGAACTCGCCAACCCCGAAGCCATGCTTCATCTGACCCAATACGATACCACCCATGGTCGCTTTCAGTCTCCCGCGTCACTCGACGCCAATACGATGACCATAGGGGATGACCGTATCCTGCTGCTGCATGAGGAAGATGCCGAGAAGCTGCCCTGGAAATCCCTGGATATCGATATCGTGTATGAGGCCACGGGTGCCCTCATCGACCGTCAGGCCTGTGAGGCCCATATCAAGGCGGGCGCCAAACAGGTGCTGATCAGCCACCCCTCATCCGGCGACGTAGACGCCACCATAGTCTATGGCGTGAATCATCAAGATCTTAAGGCGGAGCATCAGGTGGTCTCCAACGCCTCTTGCACTACCAACTGCCTGGTGCCCATTATCCAGGTGCTCGACCGCGCCTTTAAGGTGCGCAGCGGCGCCATCACCACGATTCACTCGGCGATGAACGATCAACAGGTGACGACGCCTACCATGACGACCTCAGACGTACCCGCGCGGCGGGGCAGTCGATCATTCCGGTCGATACCAAGCTGGCCAGAGGGATCGAGCGTATCCTGCCCGAGATGAAGGATAAGTTTGAGGCGATATCTGTGCGCGTGCCGACAATTAATGTGACTGCAATTGACTTATCGGTCACCTTAGATAAACGTGTCGATATCGATACAGTGAACCAGGTATTATCTCAGGCGGCAAATGGCTCATACCAAGGGGTTGTGGGCTATACTAATGCGCCATTGGTATCGTGCGATTTTAACCATGATCCCAGATCCAGTATCGTCGATGGCACCCAGACGCGGGTGAGCGACGGCCACCTGGTGAAATTACTCTTGTGGTGTGACAACGAGTGGGGCTTTGCCAACCGTATGTTGGACACCAGTTTAGAGATGATAAAGGCCGTAAGAGCCTGATTTGAATGTTTTTAGCCTAGTGCCGGTGAAGCGTCCCGGTGGTGGGAAATCCAGTTTTGCTTTAACTTTTATTTTTAACTTTAAACTTTAAGGAAACGTGAAATGGCGATTATCAATATGTCAGCGTTAGATCTTCAGGGCAAGCGCGTGCTTATCCGTGAAGACCTCAATGTCCCTGTAAGCGATGGTGTGGTCACCAGCGACGCTCGTCTGCGTGCCTCTCTGCCAACCATCAAGCTGGCGCTCGAAAAAGGCGCGGCCGTGATGGTGATGTCTCATCTGGGTCGTCCGACCGAAGGCGAGTACAACAGCGAGTACTCTATGCAGCCGGTTGTCGATTACCTGGACAAGGCGCTGGACTGCCCGGTACGTCTTGCTAAAGACTATCTCGACGGCGTAGAAGCCAATGTCGGTGAAGTCGTGGTATTCGAGAACGTGCGCTTCAACGTGGGCGAGAAGAAGAACGACGAGGCGCTGGCCAAGAAGCTGGCCGCCCTGTGTGATGTCTATGTAATGGATGCCTTCGGCACCGCTCACCGCGCTCAGGCGTCGACCCATGGTGTCGGCCTGTTTGCCCCTGTGGCCTGCGCGGGTCCGCTGCTGGCCGGTGAACTGGAAGCCTTGGCTAAGGCGATGGACAACCCTGCGCGTCCCTTGGTAGCCATCGTGGGTGGCTCTAAGGTCTCGACCAAGCTGACCGTGCTCGAGAGCCTTTCTGGCGTGGTTGACCAGCTGGTCGTGGGTGGCGGTATCGCCAACACCTTTATCGCCGCAGCCGGTCACAACGTGGGTAAGTCACTCTATGAAGCAGACCTTATCGACGAAGCCAAGCGTCTGGTGGCTAACGCCCAGAGCCGTGGCGGTGATATCCCAGTACCGACCGATGTGGTTGTGGCTGGTGAGTTCAGCCCAACGGCGAGCGCGACCCTTAAGCCGGTCGATCAGGTGGCTGACGAAGACATGATCTTCGATATCGGTCCCGACAGCGCCGAGGCTCTGGCCGAGATCCTTAAGAATGCCGGCACCATCGTCTGGAACGGCCCTGTAGGCGTGTTCGAGTTCGATCAGTTCGGTGAAGGCACCAAGCGCATCGCTCAGGCGATCGCCGACTCTTCTGCCTTCTCTATCGCCGGCGGTGGCGATACCCTGGCGGCAGTCGACAAGTATGGTATTGCCGACAAGGTCTCTTACATCTCTACCGGTGGTGGCGCCTTCCTGGAATTCCTGGAAGGTAAGGAACTGCCTGCTGTGGCTATGCTGGAAAGCCGCGGCGAATAAGTAAAAGTATTATAAAAAAACCGCCGATAGTCGGGCCGCATGGAATTGCAGGTCCAGCTATCGGTATAAAAATCTGTCCAAACGATAGTGACCTCGGTGGTTAAGCGGGCTGCGCCCGATGACCACCCTATTATTGGAGTTAAAAATGGCCTTAATTTCCCTACGTCAACTGCTAGACCATGCCGCAGAGCACGGATACGGCGTTCCCGCGTTTAACGTTAACAACCTGGAGCAGATGCGCGCCATCATGCAGGCAGCAGAAGCCACCGACAGCCCGGTTATCGTTCAGGCGTCTGCGGGTGCACGTAAGTATGCGCGTCCTCAGTTCCTTAAGTATCTGATGGCGGCGGCGCTCGAGCAGTACCCAGATATTCCTGTGTGTATCCACCAGGATCACGGTACTCACCCTGACGTGTGTCAACGTTCTATCCAGCTGGGTATGTCTTCAGTCATGATGGACGGCTCACTGATGGCCGATGGTAAGACACCGGCTACATACGAGTACAACGTCGACGTGACCCGTAAAACCGTTGCCTTCGCACACGCCTGTGGTGTGTCGGTAGAAGGTGAGATCGGCTGTCTAGGTAGCCTGGAAACTGGCCAAGCCGGTGAAGAAGATGGTGTTGGCGCCGAAGGTATCCTGAGCGAAGAGCAGCTACTGACTACGCCGGAAGAAGCGGCGCGTTTTGTGGCCGACACTCACGTCGATGCCCTGGCTATCGCTATCGGTACCAGCCATGGTGCCTACAAGTTTAGCCGTAAGCCTACCGGTGACGTGCTGCGTATCGACCGTATCAAGGAGATCCACGCGCGTATCCCTAACACTCACCTAGTGATGCACGGTTCATCTTCTGTGCCACAAGAGTGGCTGGAAGTGATCAACCAGTATGGCGGCGCCATCCCTGAAACTTATGGTGTACCACTGGAAGAGATCGTCGAAGGCATCAAGCACGGCGTGCGTAAGGTTAACATCGACACCGACCTGCGTCTGGCCTCTACCGGTGCGGTACGTAAGTTCCTGGCGGAAAACCCAAGCGAGTTCGACCCGCGTAAATTCCTGAAGGCCTCTATGGAAGCGATGGCAGACATCTGTACCGTGCGCTACGAAGCCTTCGGTGCGGCGGGCATGGGCTCTAAGATCAAGCCTAAGTCTCTGCAAGCCATGTACAAGGCATACCAGTCTGGCGAGTTAGATCCACAGGTGAACTAATCCGGCTTGACGGCAATAGGAAGTTTGACAAAGGCCCGCCATTTCGGCGGGCTTTTTTTATGGCCAAAGCGCAATAAAAAGTAAGGACTAACTCTCGCCATTAGGTAAGTGGCTAGTTCAAAATGCTGTAAAGGCAAGTGCAATTTTCATTTCTGTGCGCCGAGTGATACTATTGCGCCAATTTTTAAGGGACTTAGATAAATAGGTAAACAAATAATGAAAAAACTGCTGACAGCCACGGCCATCCTGATGGCGGCTCCTTTTGCTGCCCATGCGGGTGCCGATTTTGTTAAGGGTGACAGAACCTTTGCCGCCGACGCCGAACTGGGTGCGACGGTTACCACAGGTAACACAGAGACGACCTCGCTCAAGGGCCGTCTGGACATGAAGCACGAGCTGGGCAACTGGGAAAACCAGTACCTGTTAGAAGCCCTCTATAAAGAAGATAGCGGCGAAGAGACGGGTAAGCGCTACTACGGTCTGGTACAGGGCAACTACAAGTTCAGCGACGTGAACTATATGTTTGCCAACGCCAACCACGAGATCGACCCATTTACCGGTTTCGATTCTAAGTCGACGATCTCTGCCGGTTATGGTCACAAGTTTGTCGATACCGAGAAGACGACCTTAGCTATCGAAGTGGGTCCTGGTTACCAGTACAAGCGTTTGGACGATGAGAGCGCCGCCGAAGCGGGTTATGACACCGAAGATAGCTGGGTAGCGCACGGCGTGATGAACTTCGAAACCGAGATCACCGACAATTCTAAGTTCAAGCAGCTGTTTGTGGCCGATTATGGTGAGAGCCTGGAAGGCCGCTCAGAGACTTCTATCACGGCCAACATAGTTGGCGCGTTGGCGATGAAGTTTGCGGTTATCGTGCGTTACAACAGCGAGCCGCTGGACGACAAGAAGAGCACAGACACCGAAACCAACATGACCCTATTGTACTCTTTCTAATAGGGTTTTTATTGGGTTCAAGAGACGCCTTTCGGGGCGTCTTTTTTTTAGCTGAAATCAGCCTGAAAATAGGCCTGGGTCAGCTTAAATCTGTATCGGGATGTATCATAATTATTTAAATAATTTAATGGGTTATGTGCTGATTGTCACGAAAGTCGCCGGGCTTAAGTGTCACACTAGCAAAGAGACGATAGCCAGGTTTGGCGTCGTGATTTTTGTGTGATTCCCTTAATGTGAGACCCCGATGCAAATAGGTTGCTGTTGGTTTGAGCCGTCTCAGTCGACGCTGTCAAATCAAGACAATGACACCAGCTGGCGTATGCCGGGTGCGGAGTTTGCCGTACTCAAATTACTGACCGAGCGCCGTGGACAGGTGATGTCCAATGCCGACCTCTTGGCCTGCCTGCCAGAGGAGGAGGCCAACATGGCGCGTCTGGTACAGGCGGTGGATCGTATTCGCTTCTTTCTCGGTAGCCCGTCGGGCAAGCTGCTGGAGTCGGTGGGCGATCAGGGTTACATACTGCACGCCAAACTCTCACCTCACCGCGAGCTGCTGGGCAGCGGCCCAATTCGCCGCATGACCAAGCAACAATATATCCTGCTGATCTCCCAGCTGTTGCTGCTGTTTCTGCTCATCTATTCCGTATTTGAGCCCTCCAACTATCTGCCTTCCCTAGGCGAACTGCTCGGCGAGCAATAGCCTCCTCCCGATCTCTGGCTAGGCCAGTTCATGCCCATACTCGTGCGCATGTTTAGTTTGCATACCTAGTCTCAGCCTCGGCCGACACGGGATGCTTTCTAATACCAATCACAGTAAACATGTGATCAGAAATAGCGCAGGAAAAACGCTTGAGAACAAAGCAGGATTTTTAGATAAGTAGTTATTCTACAATTAAAAATACTAATACAGTTATCGAGCGTTTTAACAAGCTAGAATGATCAATTATTTATTACGCTTGGTATAAAATCGGGGCATAAAAAAAGGGCCACACGCTAGGCGGTGACCCTCAAAGTGGTGCAGTGGGTTAAGTGGAGGGGAGCAGAACCAATTCGTTGGTCGCCTTGGCACCTTTTATCTCGATTCCGACCTTATATTCCTTTACCGAACCAGGCGCCGTGTTGGCGTCCCAGTTAAGATCGGTTGCTTCGAAACTGTACTGACCCTTGTCAGTCTCTGTTAGCACGCCCTGGCAGTCGCCTTCGGCGCTGTCACACAGATAGCTCTGGGTCACGTGCCAGTGTTTCCAAGCCTTGGCGTTAGAAGACGCTGTCGTGCTGTCGGGGAAGCCGAAGTAGACGATGCGATAATCCTTGGCATTGGTGATGGCCAGGCCGTCAGCATCCTTCAGGGCAAAGTTCAGTGCGCCCGTTGCGCCGTCAAACTCGGCCAGGGTCAGGTTGATGGCTAAGGCCTCACCGGCATCTATGGTGTCGGCAACTGGTGGCGGAGTAATGTTACCGCCGTCATCCTTATCATCGTTGTCGTCGCTACCGCAGCCGCCGCAGATAAGCGCCGTTGCCAGTAGGGCAGTTAATAACTTCTCATTCATGACCTGCTCCTTTAGTTAAAGTGGCCGGTATGGCAAGTCGTACATTCCATGTCAGACTTCACGCTGGCGGCGCTGCCCATGGTGGTCTCTACGCCGTGACAGCTTTGACAGCCTTGGGCCTCGCTTGAAGGCTTTGACTCAGGTAGTGCTGAGATATCTTCGCCTGCATGGGCACGGTTAAGCAGCTCGACCAGATGATAGGCCACAGAGGCCGACAGACGCTTACAACGCTCGCCCTTCTGGCTGAAGGTAAAGCCAGAGGCCTTAGACCAGTTACTGATAGATGAGTGACACAGGATACTGTTGGCAACCGATGACTTACCGACCAGGGCCGTCTTCTCGGCGGTAGAGCCGATACCAGCCACGAACTCATCGCTTGAATACGGCAGCTCGGTCACCTCGTAGTAGCGGAAAGAGGCACCGATCACGGCAGAGTTTTGACCGTTGATGTCGTCTAAGATGTTGACCAGCATGCCGGTGGCGTTGTTGTTACCACACACTGTGCCCTGGCCCACGATACCCGCCCAGCCATAACCGGCCAGCGCCGTTGGAATCGTCTTAAACTTGTCGGCGTCTGGGCTGTCAGAGTTAGCCAGCATAGTCACTAAGGCGTAGAACACCTGGTGCATACATCCGCCGCCAGTCTCATAGGCCAGCTTGGCTGTCGCCATAGGATCGAGTGGAACATACTTGAGCTTTTCACCCAGTTCCAGTTTGTAGTTGCCTTGTTCGTCGGTGGCGGCGAAGGCCGATGTGCCCATTAGGGTTGCGCCTGCCGCGGCGGTGCTGATGCCGATGATTTGGCTAAGTGCTTGGCGTCTATTGATGGTCATGACAATGTCCTCACTTGGATAGATGTTATTTTTGTTGTTGGCGTGGTTAAAGGGATACGCCGGTTTGAACTTGGGGTCAGTGTGGTCCGGGTAGATTGCAAATAGTGTGATTTGGGCTGGATGAAGCCATGGGATGGATGAACATCTGCGGGCAGGCGTTTTTTGGGTGCCTTGCATCGATTTGTTCTATTAATGTGTTGGCTGGGTATTGTTTGGCTAGATTGCGCTGTGGGCTAGATCACCTTATTTGTAATATTCATGTTAATTTGTAGCTTTCGCGTGGCGATAAATAATGGGCCTATGGATGTGAAGAAGGCGGCGGGGATCACATAGCTTATTATTCCCTAGGGCCTGTTTATCTTTCGCGTTCATTTTTGCAGCATTCTGTATCGCTTTTGTACAAGGCAGAGCGATTGTAATGTGGTGTGCTACATCAATGAGCGATAACGCAGTAGAAAAATGATACAGACGCTGCCCGCAGGGTTCGTCTTGAGCACGTTCAACTCTTTGTTACTCGGCTTTTATATAGAATAACTATACTCCAAGCCTCCTGCCGCGATTTGAACGTGCTCAATTAGAACAAAATTTGTTCTCAAAAGGTCAACAGGCCCTAGCAATTGTAAGGGCATTTTTTAGATGAGTTTCGAGGAGATAGAGGGGATCACAGATTTTTTTACTGCGTTTGCATAAGCTTATTAGCAATGAAACGACAGAGTAACAAAGATGCAACTGGGTGATTGCCGATTCGACAGACATGCTGGCGTGCTCACCAACGAGCTGACGGGTGAAGAGTGGCATCTACCGCGCGCCGAACTGCAGGTGCTATCGCTCCTGCTGGCCAATAGCGACAAGGTGGTGGCTAAGCGCGTCTTGGGTGCCGGGGATGACGAGCACCCGCCGCTAAGCGACTCGTCGGTGGCGCGGGCGGTGTTTATGTTGCGCTCCTTCCTCGGCCCGCTGCATGAACATATGATAGAAACCGTCAAGGGCAAGGGCTATCGTCTGCGCCTGGATAGCGCCGTGCCCTCAAGCGTGCATCATGCCGACAACGCGCCTGCCAAGGCGGAGCTCCATGGTGTGGGTGAGCGCATCGAGGCGGTTTTAGCCTGGCTGTTTGGCAAGCGCCATCGCTGGATCAAGCTGTGGATAGGGCTGATCGTCCTGCTACTGGGCGCCCTGGTCTCCTTGCAGCTCTTTTCTTCGGTAAATCTCGAGGTGCAACATAGCGAACCCTATCTGCGCCACGGTATCACCCTGGAGTCGGGGCAGAAGATGATGTTTATCAGCTACGCCAAGTCCAAGACCAATAACACCTCTTTGCTGCGCCTGTCGGAGAAGATGTCTCAGGCGTTTGAGCGCTGTGAGTCATCGCCCTGGAAAGAGGTCTATATGTCGCTGTCCCACGACAAGCAGGTGTTTAACATCACCATGCGAGGCGAGAAGATGGGGCAGTCATTGGTGCGCAACCTTAAGTTAACCGATTACAGGCAGCAGAAGCGGTTTATCTCCGAGGCCTGGTTTAAAGAGGTATCTCTGTGTGAATAGAAAGGTACTGTGGGCGATCAATATTATTGTGCTGGGGCTGCTGGCGATAAGTATCACCATCAGTTATCGCTATCTCTATCCCAGCGAAAGCATCATGCTCAGCTGTAGCTCCGAGCTGTTCGATCGCCGCGACGAGGCTCAGGCCGAGGGACGTCACTATCTGCTGGTGGATATCATGGCCAAGAAGCAGCAGGCGCAGATCAACTATCGCTACTTTAACCTCGACGGCACTTCGGCGGGCACCATACGCATGCAGGGCAGCTTCCTCGATTTCGATAAGGCCAATGGCCGTTATCACTTCTCGGTAGAGACCAAGGAGGAGATAGGCACCGAATCGGCCGAGACCATGCCAAGGCATATGCAATATCTCTCCTATATCAGCTCGTTTAACTTAGACAGCAAGGGGATGCATAACCTCTCCATCGAGACACTGGAATTAGATCCCCACAGGGACTATGCGGTGGTATTATTCCAGCCGAGTAATACCGTCTGTGGTTGCCGTATAGTGCAATAGTCGCACTTAGGCTATACTCAGGATGTGCATTTCTAAATTACTGAAATAATTCTATTATTCTGAGGTTTTGTGTCTAAGGTCAATATCAAGCAGGAAGAGTCTCTGTCGATCAAGTTTACCCATCAGATGAAGGTGGGTGACCATAGACGGCTCGACCTCTATTTCTTTCTGCCCAAAGAGATGGGGATTAATCCCCAGAGCCTTGACGAAGAAGAATATTATCATGCGGCCATCGCCGGCCGACGCTCCTACTACTCCTCAGGCTTGCATCTGCCACTGGTGCAGGGGCGCTTTATCAGCCAGAAGAAGCGTACCGTCGAGGAGTTCAGGCTCTACCTCAACCTGTTTGCCTATCAGTTTGCTGTGGCCATCGAGACCGACAGCAAGGAGCTGGCCCAGGTGGAGGATGTGGAGCAGTTTTATGCCTCGCTCAAAGATCTCAGCGAGATAGTCACCCAGCTGCTGAAGAAGTTTCGCCGTAACGAGCCCAGCGACCCTAAGTGGAAGCACTACTTCGAGAACGCCGATAACTACCTCTCCTGGTTCTGTGAGCAGCGCCTGTTGAAACTCATGTCCCATGCGCCCCGCAGCAGCGACTACAGCGAGGTGACCGAGGAGGTGATCAACCTGTGCCGCAGCGAGAACAGCTATCGCGACAGCAAGAACTATAACTCCTCTCAGACACTGAACGACCCTAACCGCATCTCTAACAAGATGCTGCTGCTTCGTCGCCTGATCCAGCAAGGGGTTGTGTTGAAAGAGGAGCAGAAACGATTAGGTGTGGGCCTCAAGAAGATGACCACGGGGATCGCCACCGCATTTGTGATGCTGGTGGTCTCGACCCTGATCATCAAGGCTCAGGGGATCTTCAGCGGCCTGACCATGGCCTTGGTATTTACCCTGGCGGTGATCTACGGCTTTCGTGAGATCTTCAAAGAGGACATTCGCAATGCCCTGTGGCGGGTGATCCAGAAGGGACGTCCGCGCTGGAGCCGGATTCTGCGCGACACCACGAGTCAGGCGATGATCGCCAGGCAGCATGTGTGGATTGACTTCATCAAGTCTAAGGACCTGCCCGAGCAGATAGATGAGATCTTGAGGCGCCGCCACAGTCAGAACAAGCTCGATGCCGACATACTGCACTACGGCATCAACTCGCGCATCGCCAGCAAAGACTTCCTTGCGGGTTACTCCACCATTCAGGAGCAGGTGAACTTTAGCCTGGCCCCCTTCGCCCGCTATCTGGAGCGCGGCAAGGCCAAGATCTACAAGGAGGCCGACGGTAAGATCAGCAGCGACTCGGTAGAGCGTCGCTATCAGATCAACCTGGTGCTCTCCCTGCAAGAGGGTCGCAAGCCGCCACAATTTGCCCGCTACAAGATCACCATGAACCGCTCCACCATAGTGGATATCAGCGAGAGCGCCATGCCAGATGGCGTAGAGGGGATAGGGTTAGAACACGATGAGGTTGAGGGTTAACTTGCCCTTCGTCGGGGCTGGTTACGGGGGTTAGCCACTACCTGACTAGGTGTTTGATAGAAAACCGTTCATTATGACATATGGTTTATCAATTGCCTGCCGCAGGTGCAGTGCATGGATGCACCAATGTCGCGATCACATGGATGTGAATGAGCGACCTTATGTGCAAACACATTTGTGACACGCTACGAGCACATCCCTGTGAGCTCTACCTCGGCATCCATGCCTCGGAAGGTCACAAATGTGTTTACACCTAGTTCTCCGCCTCTTCGATTAACTCTTATGGTTGTAGGAGAGGTGGTATTAGATAAAGCATTTCGCTTTTTAGCTTCAGCAGACTTTGACGAATCTAGCTATTCGCAGCGTTAACCGTCATTGCAATTGAATTGCCTGAGGGTGGTGCAGTGCATGGATGCACCAATGTCGCGATCACATGGTCGGTGATGTTCTCTACATCAGGCCGACATTTCCCATATCTCTATAGGTCAGATGTGAATGAGCGACCTTATGTGCAGATACGCCTGCGAGACGCCGTGAATACCTCCCTGTAGGCTCTGCCGAAACATCCCTGTTTCGGAAGCTCACCGGCGTACCTACACTTGGTCTCTCATTTTTTCGATTAACCGTTGTAGATGGAAGTTAATAAGGGATTTATCCTATGGTCTTTACTTATCTGTCTTAGCAAAAATCGATAGCATTAGGTTGGTAACGTAGAAAAACACAAATCCCACGCAACCAAATAAAAATGTTATAAATAAACCAGATACTGAATATATTGCACTGTAGACGAAGAATAGTTCGCCGACGAGAATACAGGCAGATACGGCCAAGGGGTAATCTTTTAGGCCTGAAGACCCAAAGTCGCGATATATTTTCGTACCGTATCCAAATGTTAGCCAAACTGGTAGTGACAAACAGATAAGGCTCAAAGAAAAGTCTATAACCCCAAATGTAAGTTGATGTTCGTTTATCGCAACTACTAGCATTATGAATGCAAATATTGAAAACAAGTACTTAGAATATTTAAAGTAATATTCGATCAAAACAAATGGATTCCTTGAGCTGAATGTTCGTCGTAGAAAATGTGCTTCCTATGTATCCTCCTAACGGTCTATTTGTCCATGGAGTCTTCAGCGAGTTAGCGACAGAAAGTACTTTAACTGGAGCCATGGTTAACAGATAATCCATATAAGTCCTTTTTCATTTTCTATTCCTTCTGCGAGTTTCATTGCAAACATTTGGTACTCATTTGTGATTTCTTCGCATTCATGGTTAGTAGGGGGCTCATTTTTCCCATTAAATTCAAACCATGCAGAGAGAATTTCCCTTATCTGTTTTTCATTTACTTTTTTGACGAGATCAAATAATTCAGGAATCTGATTCGATAAGAAAGCGAAGTTTTCATTATCACCACCGATATCCAATGCGGCGTGATCTGCTTCCTGCTTGTTCATAAGCCAAGTTTGGAAGATGGTTCCACTACCGGATACAAACTCTTGCTGACCATTTAGAATCCAATGGTGGAGATCTACGTTACGGTGATGAATGACTGGTCCAATCATCTCTACTTCTGAGGATGGCCAATTTTTCGGAATACGATTAGAAAGTTGAGTGGGGCGTCCAAATAGACGTTCTAAAAGACTTTGTTTTACCTTAGGGAGTTTTGGGAGTTCACCCTCTACATAAGAGAATAGATGATCAGGATTATTTAGAAGAAAATTAATGTGCTCATCGGGAGCGGTAAAGGCACAAAGATAACTAGCCATCGAGTCTTCCCTGTCTACTAGTGGAAAATTTAGTGAAATTTCTTGGTTAAGGCAATAGTCCATAACCCAAATCATTTCCAGAGTTTAATCTTTTATTCAATAGGGGCAATAGGTTATCGGCTTTTTTGGGGCGAATATAACAGAAAAATTTAGGAAGATGTGTTGTAGTTCCTTTAAGTAATGGAACAAATTTTAGTTGTCTGGCTTGTTTCTGTATTTGAAAAGGTTTTTTATATTAAACGAGTAGACCTTCGCGGTCTTCATGGCATCTGATGTGAATGGATTCACAAATGCCGCGATGACATGGATGTCAAAGAGCGGCCCTGCCTCGGAAGGCCTCAGCCGCACCTACACCGAGTTATCTGTCTCTTCGATTTAGCCGCATTTGATCTTTGCAATTGTTCAAATTAAGCCATTTTGGACAATTCCGAGTTACATACCAAAACGCACTCGATTGTTCGGATTACCTCTGGCATTGCAAACCATGTGCTAAACAGCCATGAATGTGGCCAAATTCACTTATCCACTACATTCCCAATAGAAAATGAGATAGAGAAACAAAAGATAAAGGCTTTGCTTCAATACAGAACGAATGATTGGCACGATTTGATTGAATGCTGTCGTCATTGGATGTCTGGTGGCGCAATTTGAGTGTCTATAATGTCTCCATCAGCTTACGACGCTAAGCAAATAATAAGCACACTAAAAGAGGCATTCAGCATGACAAACACAGCACTAATCACTGGCGCATCAAGCGGTATTGGTCTTGAACTGGCAAAAATTCACGCAAGCAAAGGTGGTAATCTGGTACTTGTGGCTCGCTCTGAGTCGAAACTCAATGAGCTTAAAATGGAGCTAGAAAATCAGTATGGTATTCAGGTCACAGTCATTGCTTTAGATCTATCTCAATCTCACTCAGCTCAAGTGCTATTTGAACAAACAGAAGCACGTTCTCTGAAAGTCGATACACTAATTAACAACGCAGGTTTTGGCGGCCACGGCAAATTCTATGAACGTTCTCTAGTCGATGAACAAGCGATGATGCAAGTGAACATGGTTACATTGACTAATCTGACACACCTTTATTTAAAGGGCATGGTTGAACGTAAACAAGGTAAAATCCTTAATGTGTCATCAACAGCTTCATTTATGCCAGGTCCACTACAGGCGGTGTATTACGCGACAAAATCGTATGTCACCTCATTTAGTCAGGCGATAGCAGAAGAAGTTAAAGATAGCGGTGTAACCGTGACGGCACTATGCCCTGGTACTGTGGCGACTGGGTTTATAGAAGCGGGAAATTTAGAAGGAGTTGATGCGTGGAAAAATGCAAAAACACCAAGCTCCGTTGCAGAGTGTGGCTATAGCGCTATGGAAAAAGGTGAGCTGGTAGCATTTAATGAGCCTTCATTGAAGTTCATGCTTAACTGGATTATCCCATTTTTACCTCGCAAACTAATATTAAAGATCTCACGCCAAGCAATGGAAAAGAGCGTCAAATAAAGTAACAGGTTAATTTGATGTAGTCGGTATTTGTAGTATCAATAGGTTAAAAGTGTTGCGATGAAAAGAGCGAGTAAGTTTGTTATACCACCAAACTGGAAAGTGCTATTTAAAGATTTGGGGATAGAGCTTCAACACATATTAGGTTTTGCCAAACTGCCACAAATGTTGTTTGAACAAAATAAGGTGCAACTAACCCCGTCTCAATACTTCCAACTATGGCATGGTATTGAAGCTGCCGCTCAGGTGAAAGGCATTGATATCGCTCTAAAATTTGCGCAAGTTATGAGTTTTGAGTCATTTGATGCTCCTATATTCGCCGCAATCTGCAGCGCGAATCTTAATGCGGCAGTCAAACGGCTTCAGGAATATAAACCTCTGATAGGCCCAATGTTGCTAACTATCGAACAAACTGAGCAATATACTCGTATTGATATCAGTTGTTATGGCTATGAAGGCTTACTGCCGAGCATGCTTAACCTTATGGAGTTAGTATTTTTCACTCAATTGACACGGCTTGCTACTCGGTCAAATGTACAACCCGTTGAGATTATACTGCCAGACCTGCCGAATAACCTGAATGCCTATCAAACTTACTTTGGCTGTTCCATTCGCCAAGGCTCCAAAACAAGCATTGCGTTTCGTGCTGAAGACGCTCGAATGCCATTCCTGACTGATAATCAGATGATGCTGTCTGTTTTTGATGATGAGTTAAAGCAGAGATTAGAGACCGTGACACATCGTGGTACGACTTCTGATTCGGTATCTAAAATTTTGCTTGATTTGCTTCCTCAAGGTGAGAGTTCTATTGAATCTGTTGCTTCTCACATGGCAGTAAGTAAGCGCACTTTACAAAGAAAGCTAACTAATGAAGGTATTAGTTATCAAACCATCTTACAGCAAGTACGTCTTCAGTTAGCCGAATATTATTTGAATGAAACCGAGCTACCACTCATTGAGGTATCTTTCTTGTTGGGTTATCAAGAGTCAAACTCGTTTATTCGGGCGTACAGTACATGGACTGGAGTTTCACCAGGAAAAGTCCGTACCTAAATTGTGATTAGATTATGTAATTATTGCTTACATAGCCTCTAGCAAGCTTCGGGGAAAAAATAAACCAGCCTTTAGATTCGCTACTCGCGCCTAATACCGCTAAATCGAAGAGGCGTTAGATATCCAGTGTAAACACGATTTTGGCCTTCGAAATCAGGGATGATTTCGTAGAGCCCACAGGGATGTGCTCGTGGCGTGCCAAAATAGTGTTTGCACATCCCCCGCCGGGCAGGCGTTAGGTTGCCATGAAGGTACGACCTTCAATCCCCTAGTCGATTCAAATTAGGGGAAAGCCAGAAACCATTGAAGCAAACAATGGCGCCAAATCGAAGAGGCGTTAGATAGCCATGAAGGTACGACCTTCAACTCGCGTTCCAACAAAAATTCAGGTAGACGCTACGACTGCGAAATGTGCACAAACGAACCTGCCAAAGGAAAGGCATTAAGTCGCCATGCCGGGTGCTCCATACCCCTACCTGCTAAACAAAAAGTTTAGCGGCAAAAAAAGGCACCCGAAGGTGCCTTTGACATTGCAGGGTGGAACTCGGTGCTCGGTGAGGGCGAGCACCTTTGGGTCTTACAGTTGATGACCGTGAGCGTGCATCAGCTTCTCAGGGGTATGACAGGTCGCACAGGCTTCGCGTGCCGCCTTGGCGCTGGCCTTGTCGGCACCTATGTAGGCGCCGTTGCCCTCCATGTGAGCCACGGCCGCCTCAGAGAGATACTTCTGGTGACAGCTCATGCAGGCTGCGGCATCGGATGAGGCATACCAGGTTGCTACCGGGTTGACCGCAGGGTCGTTGCTCTTACCTGGGATGAAGCTAGGCACCGTATGGGCTTGTCCTGGGTTACGGCCCAGCTCAAAGCCGTAGGACAGGCCGCCCCAGCCTTGCTCGGCCGAGTGACAGGTCATGCAGTCGGTCTTTAGCAGGGTGCCGCTGCCGCCATGGCCATTGTCATGGCCTTTTGCCTTGTGGGCCTTGTACATAAAGCTGGTGGACTTCATCTCACCCCAGGCAACGGCGTCACCGTTGGCGTCTTCGACCGCGCCCAGCTTCTTGTCATTGGTGTGGCAGGCGATACAGTTGACGCCGTTTGAGTCGTGATAGAACTCAAAGCTGTGACAGCCATAGCAGCTTTGGCTGTCGATGATGGCGCGGCGATCGGCCACCACGGCTTCACTGTCATCAAGCACGGTGCGCAAGGCATCGGTCTGCACATAGGCTGGGTAGGCGTTGTCGGCATCGCAGCTAACACGGGAGCCGCTGCCTTCTGCAAAGCAAACCTTGAGTACAGGCAGGATTTCCAGCGAGCGTGAGGCGATGTCGGCTGGGAAGTTCATCGCGACTTTTACACTGACGCTGTTGTCGGCATTCCAGGTTGCCTTGGTGGGATCTTTGATGTCGATACGGCGCTGGCTGTAGGGCGACTGATCATAGTCGGGATAATCTTTGTCGACGTCCCAGCTGACCACCATGTAAGGCTTGCTGTAGCCAAGCTTGTAGACCTCCTGCTGGCTCACCAGGTTACCGGCTGGATCTGTGATGGCCATGTCGAAACTGATCTCGTTGGCGGCAGAGATGGCGACCTTGCTGATGGTGACATCATAGTCTTTGGCTGCCTGATAGGGCTTGGCATGATCGCCATGCACCGCGGCGCTATGACAGTCGGTGCAGCTCAGCGCCGGGTTCTTGTCTGACTGATGCTGGGCTGGCGAGTCGGTATGACAGCCAGTACAGGCGTTGGCATTGGCGTTGGCGAGCCAGAGATCTTTGTCTGCCAAGTTGTCATCTTCGACATGGCAGGCCGCGCAGTCCATGAAGGGTTTTGTCGGGAAGGCGGGGTAGTCGAAGGCATGATCGCCACCGTAACCGGCGATGGTGTATGGCATGGGTACCACATTGCCATCTGCGTCTTTACCTTCACGGTGTGGCCCCATATGGATGGCATGGACCATGTGGCCAAACTCGACAGAGATGGCATTGGGATCTGTGACTATGCCGTTATGGCAGGCCTGGCAGTTTTCCAGGTCCAGGCGACGTCCACCGTGTGCCTTGAGGCTATCGGCTTGGTGGCAGGTGTAGCAGGTTTGCATGGTCACCAGCTCTCGGCTCTCTATGCCTTCGCTGCCGTTGGTAGAGGGGATCCAGTCGAAGTGAGCATTTTCGGCCAGTTCATGGCCCGAGTCATATTCGAACTGCATCTCGATGGCGATACGTTGGGTCAGGTCAGGGTTAAACTCGACGTCGGCGGCATCTTCGGCGGTGAGCAGGTTGGTGCTAAAGGTGTAGGTGTAACTGCCGTCGTTATGATCGACTAGGCATTCGATACAGTCTTTAATCTTCTCGAAACCTTGCTCAAAGGTGGTGCCATCGTCGTTGGTGGTGTCGTTGAGCAGGGATATCCATTGTTTCAGGTCGCTGCCCTCATGGGTTTGCAGCTGCGCCAGTGAGAAGCGGAAATCGTGAAACGGATTCTCACCGGTTAAACCAAACAGGCCTACGCCTTGGCGGTTTTCCAGCTCAAAGTCGACGCTTATGATGCCGTCGGCATAGCTTGCCTTGTTGATATTGGCGATAGCCTCTTCTGCCATGTCAATATGTAAACCGACGGCGCCAGGTGTGCCCGGTGTACCGGGTTGACCATTTTCACCGTCGATACCATCTTTTCCATCATTCCCATCTCCACAGGCCGACAGCATCATTGCCGAAGCGATAAGTGCCGCCAGTGTGGTTGTTTTTGTTGTTATCATCATTTTTTCTCCAAGATAAACCACTGGGGTATAGCCAGGAGAAATGTTAAAGAAGCGGGCTTTTGTCAGATATGAAGCACATCACCTTAACAATAAAGTTTTCAACTATATAAAATGCTGTTTAGCTTCGGGTTTGCTTGGTGTTTGCTTTGCTGGCATGCAGGTTTTTAGTGCAGTGGTCTGTTTGGCTGGCTGTTACTAGTGAGGCATCTCGCTTTTTAGAAAGTGGAACTCTCATATTCATATTATGCAAATGGCAAAAGTGAATTTTATCTGCAAAGGCTTACGTCTATCTATCCTTATGTTTAATATGAAGTATTCTGTTTTTATGGTGTCGTGTTACTCTCTGTTGTCGGTTATCTGTGTCCGAGAGGTATGGCATTTTTCGATGTCACATATTTAACAAATGCACGGGTGAAGAGATAAAAGTTTGCACTGGGTAAACGTAATGCCAGGTGACTTAGCGTACATTAGCTAACGGCACTTAAGCCTTATTTAAGGGCGATTCTTCAAGGAGAGGCATGAGCAAGATTAATACTAATACCCTGTTCAATATTAAAGTGTTTGTCTTACTGTTTGATACCTTAAATGCCACTGAGGTGGCCCAGCAACTCGGGGTGGCATCTTCTAAAGTCAGCCGGAGTTTAAAGGCATTGCGCCACTCCTTCGATGAACCCTTGTTTGTCCGCAGGCAGCATGGTTTCGAACACACGCCTTTTGCCCAGAGTGTCTATCCTCACCTGAAGCAGATGTTAGCCCTGTCTGAGGCGAGTCTCTCCTGCGCCAGTAAGGATACCGAGCAGTCTCATACCGAGCTGACGATTGCCTGCCCGCCTCCTATTTCGCTAAACCTGTTAAGTTATCTACAGGACAAGGCCTCGCAGCTTAAGCAGCGTTATACCTTCAATATTAAGCCTTGTAGCAATGATATCGACAAGCTGCTTATTCGTCAGAATGTGGATTTAGCCATTACCCTGAGGGCATTTAATTCTGAGCGTCTATCGTCTGACTTTGTCGCGCGGGCAGACGCCTATGTGCTGGTGGGCAACCAGCAGCATCCGATTTTTCATCACGAAGCCCGGGCGGATATTGAGGCTATGCTGCAATATCCCTATATAAGCTTTAACGGTCATGAGCTGGAGCAGGAACATGACCCGCTTACCCTCTATGCATTAGACAGGGGATTGCCCATTAACCTGGTTGCCAAGGTCTGTTTGCTGTCGGATCTCATGATTCAGCTGGAGCGTAGCGATGCGTTAACCCTTATCTGTTATCGCGATGCGGTCGCCTTCCTATGTGCTAAGGCCAATCTGTCGGCCCTGGCGTTGCCGGAGGACCAAAACAGGCTACTCAATCGCCGCGCCGATGGTCATCGCCATTACTTAACCAAGCTCAGAGAAGGAGGGAATAGGCCGCCATGGTTGGAGCAGGAGATAGCTTCTTATATCCAGGGGAATGTCATTCTCAACTGTGAAGGAGCTGGCTATGCCAAAGGATAAGCTGCTGGATATTTCCCTGGCGACCATAGAGATATTCTGCCAGGTGTATGTGAAGAAGAACGCCATCGAGGTAGCAAATCATTTAGATCTGTCACAGCCCAAGGTGAGCCGAGCCCTGGCGGCGCTGCGCAACGTATTCGATGATCCTTTGTTTATTCGCAGGGAAAGCCAGTTTCAGGCGACAGACAGGGCCCACGATCTCTACCCTCTGTTTAACGAGATGCTGGCGTGTCGTCAGCAGGTGGACCTCTTGATGCGCGGTGTGACTGGGGCGGTTCACGACCATGTTGAAATCGCCACCGTGCCTCAGCTGGAGGTCAATTTAACCCAAAGCGTTAAGCAGGCCGCCTATCGTGTCTTTGACAGCGAGTTGATGGTGAGCACGTCCGCCTGGGGCGAGTTAACCCAGCAGCAACTGCTCAACGACGAGATCGCCGCCGCGATCTGTTTCGAGCGGGCAAATGATCGCGCCATCTTGTCTAAATCCGTTATTCAGCATCGTGGTGGCTATCTTGTTGCTCGGGAAGATCATCCCATCTGGTCGGCGCCCAATGTGGATAACATGATCGATTACCCCTTGGTTAAGCTCAGAACCATGCCGTTCCCCGCCAACAAGTCGCCGCTGGGAAACTATGCCAAGCGAGTCGGCAAGCAGTTAGAGATCTATGCCACGGCACCCGACTTAGGAAGTGCGGCCAACAGCCTGCTAAATTCAGATGCCATCATTATTATCGGCGTGAAGGGAGCCGTAAACTTCCTGAGAAACATCAAAGGGCTGCGCGCACAGCAGATAGAGCTTGTGCAAGACAACATCATCTTGGAAAACTTCAGCCACCCCACAGTCTATCTATGGCTAAGGCTCGATGCGAGTGGCAAGGTGACGACGCCATTTTGGCTGCAACATTGCCTGGAAGATTACATCCTTTCCATGCATCAGTAATGCTGATTCCTTCAGGCGTCTAGTGTGGGCTTTAGTTTTGCCGCGTTAGTTTCGCTGCGTTAGTTTTGCCGCGTAAACGCCTGGCAAATATTCTGCTCACCTATCTGCTTGGCGCGCTTGAGCGCCACCTCGGCATTACTCAGGTACTGCTCCAGATTCTGACCCGTCTGGTAGCTGGCGATGCCCATGCAGATCCCTGTACCCAGGCCTATCTCGTTGAGGCCATTTAACGACTTCACCGCGAAATGGTGGGCATCGTCCGAGTTGGTGTCGGGCAGGATGACGATCAGTTTGCCCAGCTGCCAATGGGACATCTGGTAGTTGATCGGCAGGGTTCTGAGGATATGGATCTCCACCTCGCGCTGACGATTCTCCAGCTGACCTATGTCGCTCATGTGGCTCAGCATGCTCTCGGCGGTGATGTCGATCAGCAGCAGGCTGGAGTGCTCACGGCTGGTGGCACTGAGGGACTTAAAGTAGTCATCCAGATCCCTGAGGTTAACTAAGATGGCGCTGCGGTGAGGGATGAAGTCGCCCGAGTCCTGCAGCAGGGCACGCTTCTGTGCCTGTTCCAGGGTACAGACGATATGTTCTATCTCACCGGCGGCGTCGAGGTGGCCCTTGAGGGTCGCCTGCAGGCAGGTGTTCTCCTTGCTGTTAGGGTCACAGAGGATCTGCCCCTTCCAGCTGCCCTGCAGCAAGATCTGCTGAGTGATCCTCGGCCATTGGGAGCTGAGATCGTTGTTGAGCAGCTCGGTGAGGTTCTTGCCCTGAATATCATGGATGGAGACCAGCTGCATGAAGGCCTGGTTGGCCAGCTCCAGCATGCCGTTGGCCTGCACCAAGGCGCAGGGGATGGCATTGTCGTTCAATAGCTCGTTGAGCTTGGCCTGATGCTGGGCCTTTCTGAGCTGCGACACATCCTCGAAGGTCACCAGATAATATTTCTCCTGGCGACTGCGACGCGGCGAGCTGGTGACAGTGATCGCCAGATGACTGCCGCCGGGCGAGTCGAAGTCGATGACCCCCTGCCACTTGTTGTTGGCCTCCAGCTGGGCGGCCACTTCGGCGTACTGCTCGTTCTCGAACTGCAAGATGCGTTGCAGGTTTCGATCCTGCAGCTCATCCAGGGGCAGGCACAATAGCTCGGCGGCCTTCTCGTTGGCGGTCATCACCCGGTTCTTGTCGTTGATGATCACACAGCCGATATCCTGATGGAACAGGCGGTGGGCCAGCTCTATGCTGTATTCCCGCGAGCGCTGGCCTATGCGATAGGAGTGGCTCAGCAGGATCAGCACCAGTGCCAACAGGGTAAGTACCACGGCACCGACGATTAAGATGTTGCGCCACTCGGAGAACAGCTCGGCGATGGCGTCGTTGCGCACATAGGAGACCAGGTAATATTCCCGGCGCGTCTCATACTGAGTGGTCAGCTCTATCTTGAGGTAGACGAAGGTGGCGTCGTCGCCATGGAACTGGCCGAAGTTGCTCATGGCCATCTTGCGCCACAGCGCTGGATAGGTCTGACGCAGGCTACCGCCCATGGTATCCGGGATGCGGTTGATGGTCGGCTTGCTCTCGGCGCCGGCGTACAGCAGCCCTTGGGTGTCGAGCATCAGCAGCGGCGACTCGGCGCTGGAGTAGGCGGGCTTGATACTCTTTAGCATGCGAGTCATCGACTGATAGGTCAGCAAGTAGCCGCGCACGCTCTGGTCGGGATTCTCAAGCCAGGCCAGCTGATAGAGGTAAGGCTCCAGTTTGCCCTTGATGGGGGTAAACTCCAGTGGCGAGGTGTAGACCTCGTTGCCGCCCATGTTGCGCGCGCCGCCCAGTAGCGAGGGTGGCAGCGGGTCACGGCTAAAGTCGTTGGTGGTGGAGAACTTATACTTGCCCTGAGGATCGAACAGGGCGATATCGAGCAGCTCGGGAATGTTGCGTATCATCACCTCCCAGCTTTCCTGTAGCTTGCGCTGACGCACCTCGCTGGGGATGGTCAGGTAGCGCTTGAGCAGCTCATCGTTGGCAAACATCTGGGTACGAAACTGCTGGAAGGAGACCTTGTCGGCGATCAGGGTGCCGACAGATTGCAGCTCGCTGTATCTCTGGGTCGCCCAATCTTCCTGCAGGCGGCGCTCGCCTAGGGTGATGATGACGTTAGTGAGAAGCAAGACGCTGATCAGCAAGATGATGATCTGGGTGACCACCGAGAAGATGCGTTGCGCAGACCAGTGCAGGCCCTGTCCGGCGATCAGTTGTGGTTGTTTCTGCGTCAGCATTGCAAGCGGTGTTTCCCGAGTGATTTTACGGCTATGTTAGCATGATTTTCGCCGCAGAACACAGTCGGTTACAAACCGGCAACGCTAGCCGACGACCCCAAGTTTTCTGTGTTTAAATTCAGCCTTGACCTCCATTACCTGCTCACGGCAACGGTCGATATCCACACCTTGCAAGCCCTCGATGGCAGACACCTGCACCTGCTCGATATAGTTAGGTGCTTGGCGGATAAAGTCCCACAGCGCCTGATAGGCCCCCTTGAGCTTGGGCTGGCAGTGGCTGAGATAGGCCGCCTCGGTGTCGGCGTTGAGGGAGATGGAGAGGGCGTCGACCACCTGGGACAGCTCAGGCAGTATGTTGCGCCGGTGAAACAGGTTACCCAGGCCGTCGGTGTTGACCCTAACCCGGCCGCCGCGACGCTTGATCTCCCGCGCTACCTCGAGCAGGGTGGCCAGGTTGAGTGTCGGCTCGCCATAGCCGCAGAACACATATTCGTCGAATTGACTGACCTCGCCAAGCAAAGGGATGATCTCCTCGCTCTTGGGTTGATGGTCGAGATCCAGCTGATACTCATGCACCTGCTTGCTGCCGTTATGCTTGGGGCAGAACTGGCAGCGCAGGGTGCAGCGCCCTGTGATGTTAAGGTAGCGGCTGTTGCGAATATCGTAGACTAAGGTGGACTGACTCATGGCTCTCACGGTTAAGCTGTGGTGAACAAGCCCCTGGTAAGGCGGCCTGCAAAGATGATGGCTTGAGTCTACCGCGTTTGACGCGGCGAAAACGTCAGCTGGATCAAAAAGGGAGGCTTAGCCCCCCTTTGAATGTATCTCCACTGTCAATCAGGACCGTTCACCCTCGATGCGATAGCTGCGGGGTTGCCACCACCAACGGAAGAGGCGTCTGATATCGTTGAGAATGATATAGAGCACGGGAACCAGTACTAGGGTCACCACAGTCGAGAAGAGGATACCGAAGGCCAGCGAGGTGGCCATGGGGATCACTATCTGCGCCTGCAGGCTGCGCTCTAAGATGATAGGCACCAGGCCGACGAAGGTGGTCATAGAGGTGAGGATGATCGCGCGAAAACGATAACAACCTGCGTCTATGGCCGCCTCTTTCAGTGGCAAGCCCTGGGCCCGGGCGCGGTTAACAAAGTCCACCAGGATCAGCGAGTCGTTCACCACCACCCCAGCCAGCGCCACGATACCACATAGGCTGAGGACGCTCATGGAGAGCCCCAGGATGAAGTGGCCGAACAGGGCGCCGATGATGCCAAAGGGGATCACCGACATGATGATCAGCGGCTGGCTGTAGGACTTGAGCGGAATCGCCATCAGCGCATAGATGGTGAACATGGCAAAGAAGAAGCCCTGAATAAGGCCTATCATGGCGCTCTGTTCATCGGCGCTGCCACCATCGAGTGTGGTGGAGATGTGGCGATACTTGCTCTCGAGATATGGCAGGAAATCCTTCTGGATCTCGGCCACCACCTTAGAGGGCTCGACCACGTTTTTGTTGGCGTTGGCGACCACAGTGATGGCGCGGCGGCCATCTACACGGGTGATCGACGAGTAGGAATCGCCCAGCTCGATGTTGGCCACGCTAGAGAAGGGTACAGAGGTGCCTTGGGGCGTGCGGATCATCATGTTTTCCAGATGCCCTAGGGTGCGGCGCTGCTCGAGCGGGTAGCGCACCATCACCTTGACCTCTTCCTTGTTGCGCAAAATACGCTGTGCCTCATAGCCGTAGAAGCCGTAACGCACCTGGCTGGCCAGGTCCGACAGGGTCAGCCCCAGGGCCTCGGCCTCGGGTTTGATCGCCAGGCGGATCTCGTGGCTACCCGAGGAGTAGTTATCCGAGATGTCATACACCCCCTCGTAGGTGCGCAGCTTCTGTTTTAGCTCGTCGGCGGCCTGAGAGAGCTGCTCCAAGTCGCTCGAGGTGAGCCTGAAGGAGATATCGCCACCGGCGTCGTTGGTGCTGGCGTTGATGTTGAGCTTCTTCACCGAGATCAGCTCCGGCAGCGCCTTGCGCCAGGCATCGGCGATGGTGACGCCGTCCACGTCCCTGTCTTCACCCTTGGTCAGCTCGGCGAAGATAAAGGCCGAGGTGCGCGAACCCATGTTGATGAAGCTGTGTTTCACCACAGGATAGCCGTACTCGTCTTCCATCTGATCGTTCATCACATAGAGGGCGTTCTCGATCTCCTTGACCACCTTGAGGGTGTTGGCCTCAGAGCTGCCCACATCCATCTCCAGTCTCACCTGAATGAAGTCGGATGGGATATCGGGGAAGAAGACCCAGCGCACCTTACCGCTGGCGACCAAAGCCACCGAGAGGATGAGCACGCCGACGAAGGTGGCGACCACATTGTATCTGTGCTCGATACAGCGGCCGATGAAGGTGCGGTAGTTATGATGGATAAAGTGTTGCACCTTGTTGTTGAGCGCCAGCTTAGCGCGCACAAAGCGGTTGGGGTTAGGATTCGGGCGTCGCGGCTTAAGGTGTGCCAGATGCGCCGGCAGGATAAGCTTTGACTCCACCAGTGAGAAGGCGAGACAGAGGATTACCACCAGGCCAATCGATTTCCAGATGATCGCCATGGGGCCGGACACCATGAGCATGGGAATGAAGGCGGCTATGGTGGTCAGAACGCCGAAGGTGGCGGGCATGGCGACCTTGTGGGCGCCCTTGATCACATTGTCCAGCGAGTGGCCGTGCCGCTCGATCTCGGTATAGGCGCTCTCGCCGATGACGATGGCGTCATCCACCACTATCCCCAGCACCAGAATAAAGGCGAACAGGGTCAGCATGTTGATCGACAGCGAGAAGGGCTCCAGCGGCATGATCAGCATGGCGCCGAGGAAACAGACAGGCAGACCCAACATTACCCAGAAGGCCAGACGCAGGTCGAGGAACAGGGCCAGTATGATAAATACCAACAAAGCACCGTAGAACATGTTCGACAGCATCATGTTGAGACGACCCTTGAGGTAGTGGGTCAAGTCGCCCCAGGTATCCAGTTGAGCGGTTGCCGGCAGGGTGGCTCGGCGCTCTTCCACATAGGCCTTCACCTGGGAGGAGATATCCAGCGCGTTCTGATCGTCGACGCTCAGCACCTCGATGATGGCCGCGGGCTTGCCGTTGAAACGGGTATATTCCAGACGCTCCTCGAAGTCGTCGCGTATGTTGGCCACCTCGGGCAGCATGATGCGGCTGCCATCTTTACGTGTCTTGACCACTATCTTGGCAAAGTCATCGCCCGTGTAGGCCTGGCCCTTGGTGCGCAGCAGTATGTCGCCATCCTCGGCGCGAATCGAGCCGCCGGGCAGGTCGATGGAGGAGTTACGCACCGCGATGGCCACGTCGGCGAAGCTTAGGCCGTACTCGCGTAGCTTGTCTTCCGAGACTTCTATGCCTATCTCATAATCGCGCACACCGGTAACCTGGGCACGGGTAACGGCGGGCAGGGCGGTGATCTCCTCGCGTATGCTCTTGGCCAGCTCCTTCATCTCGTGCAGGTTCATGTCGCCATACACAGAGACCCAGATGACGTTGTTTTCCGGCTTGATGCGGAAGATATTGGGCTTTTCGATATTGTCGGGGAAGGTGGCGATGGCGTCGATGCGCAGCTTGGCCTCGTCGAGGATATCCTGGGCATCGAAACCGTCTTCCACCTCGATGGTGACATTACCCGCGCCTTCGCTGGCGACCGAGGTCACCTTCTTGATGCCGCTGATGTCCTGGATCGCCTCTTCGATCTTGATGTTGATCCCTTCTTCGATCTCCTGGGGAGCGGCGCCGGGATAGGCCACGGAAATTTGCAGATAGTTCAGTTCGAAGGAGGGAAAGACCTCCTTGTTGATCAGCAAGGTGCTGAACAGGCCGCCGATCAACAGCGCAAACATCAAGAGGTTGGCCGCCACGCTGTTGCGGGCAAACCAGGCGATAATGCCTTTGTGGGTATTGGTCTCCATTACTGCTCACCTGCTGCCACTAAGGTCTGCTGCTCATCTTCCTCTTTGTCCTTGCTCTGGGACTTGTCCTCTTCGCCAATCACCTTCACCAGCTGGCCGGTGGCCATGTTGTTGATGGTGGTGAGCGAGATGCGCTCGCCATCTTCCAGGCTGTCTTTGATATAGACCTTGTCGATATCGCTGCGCACCACGTTAACCTCACGCATCTCAAGCGTGTTGTCGTCGCGCACCACGGCAACCTGATGATCCCTGACGATGTAGCGAGGCAGCTTGACTATCCCCTCGACCGTGCGGCCCTTGATGATGGCGTTAACGAAGCTGCCATATTTCAGCGGCAGCTGACCTGCATCCTTGTTCTGTCTGAGGTAAGGGTCTTTGACCTCGGCCACCAGATAGACCATGCGGTTGTCGGCGTCGATCACCCCTTCGCTGCGTACTATCTTGCCAGTCCAGTTCACTGTGCGGCCCGCCAGCTCGGCGCTGAGGGTCACCTGGGTGTCTGGGTTGTCGATAGACTCCAGGTAGGCCAGTTCATGGTTGGCCAGTGGCAGGCGGATCTCGGCGATGCGGGTGTCGTACAGTTCACCCAGGTTAGTGCCCAGGGTGACATATTGGCCCAGATCTACGTTGCGAGACTTGATGATGCCGTCAAATGGTGCGCGTATGGTGGTGCGCTCCAGGTTGCGCTGGGCACGCGCCAGGGCTGCCTCGGCAAATTTGACGTTGGCTTGCTCTTTCTTGAGCTGAGGCACACGCAGGCCCAGTTCGGGCGGTACGCCGCCGTCGTAACCTTTCCAGTCGTTCTTGGCCACCTCGCCGCGGGCGATCTCCTCGTCCAGTGCGGCCTTGGCCTGAGCCAGGGTAGCCTGAGCCTGCATCAGATCCGCCTCGTAATCTGAGGGCTCGATCTGCGCCAGCATATCACCACGCTTGACTATGCCACCGGCGACAAACTTGTCCGAGATGGTCAGCATGCGTCCCTGCACCTCTGTGACCAGCTGAGTCTTGTTCTTGGGGAGCACCACGCCGTAAGAGGGCAGATTGAGTGAGACGGTCTCACTCTTTACCTGCATCACATCCACTATGGGGACGGGCATCTCTTCCGCTTTCTGCTCAGGGGCTTCCTGAGTGCTCATCAAGAGTGCGGCAAATAGACCGAAGACGATCAGGATAAGGATGGGCGGGAAAACTCTTCGTAGGATAATTTTTATCATTGACTTCATGCTATTCCGTGCTGAGCTAATGCCCTATAAATTACCAGAGTCTACTCGGTGCGCAAAAGTCTTTTTGTAAATAAATTGTGTCAAATTTACTCTGTTAAACCAATTTAACATATTGAAAATCAAGTGAAGCTGGTGATGCTTGCTATCGACTTGTTAATTTTTCATAAAAAAAGCGCCCCCAGGGGGACGCTTCATTGTCGAGATGGCAGATATGAGCCCAATAGTGCTTAGCGTTTCTTCTTGCCCTTCTTGGGGCTCTTCTTGTCGCTGCTCTTCACCTTCTTCTTGGTGGGCACCTTAGCTTCCTTATGCTTAGGACGTAGCGAGTCGATCACCCGGCGTTTCAGCGGCTGCTCGATATAGCGTTCAATCTTGGCCACCACGCGCATGTCGTGGGCCTCCACCAGTGAGATTGCAGTGCCCTTGTTACCGGCGCGACCGGTGCGACCTATGCGGTGCACATAGGTGTCGGCCGAGCGCGGCATGTCAAAGTTGATCACATGGGTGATGCCGTCGATGTCTATACCCCGTGCCGCCACGTCTGTGGCCAGCAGCACGTTGACCTCACCCTTGGTGAAGCGCCCCAGCGCCTGAAAACGCGCCTTCTGTTCCATGTCGCCGCGCATGAAGGCGCAGTGGATGCCGGCCTGCTGCAGCTGACCTTCCAGGCTGGCCACGACCTCACGGGTCTTGACGAAGACGATGGCGCGGCTCACCTCTTCACGCTTGAGGATGTCGCACAGCAGGGCGAACTTATGATCCTTATCGTCGGCAAGGTGCATCCATTGGTGGATCTTGGCCTTCTCGCTGCGCGGTGGCTTGGTCTCTATGGTGACGGGATTGGTCAGCAGCATCTCGGCGAAGCGGCTCACGCCACCGCCTTCCAGGGTGGCCGAGAACAGCATGTTGTGCTTGCGCTGCTGCGCCTCGATGGCGATGGACTGTACCGCCGACGAGAAGCCCATGTCCAGCATGCGGTCGGCTTCGTCGATCACTAAGATCTCAACCGACTGGGCGTCGAAGAGTTGCTTGTCCAGGTACTCCATCAGACGGCCGGGTGTGGCCACCAGAATATCGATATTTTCCTTGAGCGCCTGCTCCTGAGGACCATAAGGTACGCCGCCGGTGATGATGGCGATATCCAGTCCCAGGCCGGTGGCCAGGTGAGAGGCGTATCTGTGTACCTGACTGGCCAGCTCACGGGTAGGCGTGAGGATCAGCACGCGCGCATGACCCGAGTAGCGGCGCGGGAAGTCCAGCAGATGTTGCAGCGCCGGTAACAGGAAGCTGGCTGTCTTGCCGGTACCTGTCGGTGCCCGCGCCAGGATATCTTTATGCTCCAGGGCTAGGGGGATCGTCTGTTGCTGGATGGTCGTCGGGGCAAGATGGCCCATGGCCTTGAGCGACTCGAGCAGGGTGTCGTCAAGGTGGAAATCTTCAAATTGCATGCGCTGCGTCTCTCTAAATAATAGCGCGGCATTATACACCCAAACCTGAGTAAAGTGCGAGGCCGCTTGCCTCGCGTCATCGCCGCGCCTTAGAGCTTGAGATAGAAGGCCTGGGTCAGGGCAACCATCGCCTTGCTGTACTCCCCTGAGGCCGTGCGTATGCTGAGGCTTTCTGTCTTTACCTGTGTGCTCGACGCGCCGTGGCTCAGGCATAGCAGGTGGCGCTGAGGCGCCTTGGTTGGGGTAGTGGTGATATCGACCCTGGCCTGGAGCGCCAACTCGCATTGGGGGAGCAGCGACAGGAATCTGTCCAGGCTGGCAGCGGGCAGGATCAGGCTCGCCTGACCCTGTGGGGCCAGCAGGTGCTTGATGGCCGTTAGCAGGTCTGCGAATGCCAGGCTGTCTGTGTGTCTGGCCTGGGCGCGCTTGTCGCATTGGGCCTGGGGACCGTTATCGAAATAGGGCGGATTGCAGAGGATATGATCAAACTGAGTCTGAGCCTGAGCAAGTGGATACCAGTCCAGCAGATCCGCCTGGATCAGCGTGATGCGATCGCGCCAGGGGCTCTGGTCGATATTATGCTGACAGTCCCTGGCCGCCATGGGGTCTATCTCCAGCGCCAGTATGCTGGCCTCGCTACGTTGGGCTGCCATCAGGCTCAGCAGACCACTGCCCGCGCCGATATCCAGTATGGTTTTTGCCTGAGCCAGTGGGGCCCAGGCGCCGAGCAGGACGCCATCTGTGCTGACGGGCATGCCGCAGTGGCTGTCATCGACGTGAAATTGCTTGAAGGTAAAGGGCATGGCCTGACGTTTGGAGATAGAAACTCTTGGGGCGCATTGTACGTGATTGCACCGAGGGCAGAAAGTCCGCTGTTACAGGGGCGCAAAACAGTGAATCTTGCTAGGGCCAAATGTTGCCTGGTGTGACGGGTGAAAACAGGGTGTGGCGAGATTGTTAAATTTACGCTCTCATTTGCGTCGATCTGCAGCCATAATCTTGTGTCTCATTAACCTTTTTGCTAATAGTAGGTCCTCCTGTCAGGGCTGAAAGCCTTGATTTGAGCCAGGTAAGCCAGTTTGAATGCATTTTTAGCGTTAGTTAATCCTGCTGTCGTTCAAGAAGTAGCCAAGAATGGGCTAGATTTACCACGGAGACGTGTAATAAGAAGTTTACACGCAATGAAGGTCGCGGTCATTAGCCGATAATTTCCACTAAGCGATTAAGATCATTATACAAAGCAGATTAACGGGGCGTTGTGTGCAGAATAATAAATTGAGTATGACGGATACATTGGGCTTAGGTTTCATGACCTTTGCCTTCTTCTTGGGGGCGGGTAACCTGATCTTCCCGCCACTGGCCGGATTCCTTGCCGGTGAGAATATGTCTTGGGCCATGATTGGCTTCCTGCTGACGGCGGTGACCCTGCCGCTCATCACCCTGATCGCCGTGGCGAAGGCCAATGGCAAGGTGATGGGCCTGCTGCCGCCGCTGGCCGCGACCATGCTGGCGGTCGCCATCTATATCATCATAGGCCCGGCCTTTGCGGCGCCCCGCGCCGGTCTCGTCGCCTATGAGATGGGTTACAAGCCCTTCATCGAAAATGCCGAGGCGAGTTTTGAACTTGCCGGTGTGGTCTTCACCAGCTCACAACTCTTCTACACCAGCATCTTTTTCGGTATCGCCATGCTGCTGTCGCTATTTCCCGGCAAGCTGCTGGACAGCGTGGGCAAGGTGCTGACCCCTATCATGATCATCCTATTGATGGGCCTGGCGCTCTCTGTGGTGATCCTGCCGGGCGCCGAGGTGGCGCCAGCCGTAGGCGATTATCAGGCGAACCCATTAACCAAGGGGATCATCGAAGGCTATAACACCATGGATACCCTGGCGTCGCTGATCTTCGGCATGCTGATCATCGATCTGCTGCGTAAGAAGGGCGTGGATTCGCCAAGAGAGCAGACCAAGTATCTGGTGCGTGCGGCCTTTATCGCCGCCGGTGGCCTGGCGTTTGTTTATATCTCGCTATTCTATCTGGGCGCGACCGCCGGTGACCTGGCCGTGGGCGCCGATAACGGCGGGGTGATTCTTACTAACTATGTGAATCATCAGTTTGGTGCCTCGGGTCAGCTATTGCTGGCGGCCGTGGTGACCCTGGCCTGTCTGACCACGGTTGTCGGCCTGGTGTCTGCCTGCGCCGAATACTTCAACGAGCTGATGCCTCGCCTCTCTTATAAACTGCTGGTGGTGGTGATGAGTGTGACCTGCGCCGTGGTGGCGAACGTAGGCCTGGCGCAGTTGATCAGCATCAGCATCCCTGTGCTGGTCACCATCTATCCGGTAGCCATCGCCCTGGTGGCTGTGACTTACCTGACCGAGCGCTTCGCTCAGCCAGCCTTTGCCCACCGCATGGTGCTGAGCGTGGCCCTGGTGTTTGGCATCATCGACGGCCTCAAGGCTGCGGGTGTCGACATGAGCGTGTTCGATGTGATGCCACTGTCGGCTCAAGGTATGGCCTGGTTACTGCCGACGGCAATTACCATCTTTGCCTGCTTAGTGGTCAAACGCCCGAGCGGCGAGGCGGTACTCAATTGATGTCGTTTACGCCCATAGCGTAAGATAACGGTGTTAACTCTGAGAGTTAGCACCGTTTTTTTATCTGATAAGGAAGTGTTGCATGTCGGCTCAAGCTCAAGCTCAAGCCCATCATCTGGATCCTCTCATCGAGCCCTTTCTCGATGAGCTCTGGGCCGCCAAGGGGCTGAGCGATCACACGCTGCAGGCCTATCGTAGCGATCTTAGCCACTTCGACCGCTACCTTCAAAAGCAGCGCTCCAGCCTGTTGTCGGCCAGTCAGGCCGAGGTGCGGGACTACTTGGCTCAAAGGGTCGAACAGGGTTTTGCCAAGACCAGCAGCGCCAGGCTGCTCAGTAGCCTGAGGCGTTTCTATAAATACCTGCTGGCGAAGAAGCTGATCGAGGTCGACCCCATGGCGATGATCAAGCCGCCCAAGCTGGCACGAAAGCTTCCCGACGCCCTGAGCGAGGCCGATGTGGATCGCCTGCTCAACGAGCCCAACCGGGAAGATCCCGTCGAGGCCAGGGACCGCGCCATGCTGGAGCTGCTCTATGCCAGTGGCCTGCGGGTATCTGAGCTGGTGGGGCTGACGCTGGATCAGATGAGCCTGAGACAAGGCGTGGTGCGTATCGTCGGTAAGGGCAGCAAGGAGCGTCTGGTGCCCTTTGGCGAGCAGGCGGGCGCCGAGATAGAAGATTATCTCAAGGCGGCCAGGTTCGAGTTGCTCAAGGGTAAGGCCAGCGATGTGGTGTTTCCCTCAAAGCGCGGCAACATGATGACCCGCCAGACCTTCTGGCACAGGATTAAGCTATACGCCCAGCGCGCCGGTATCTATGTGCATCTGTCGCCGCATACCCTGAGGCATGCCTTTGCGACTCACCTGCTCAATCACGGCGCGGACTTACGTGTGGTGCAGCTACTGCTTGGCCATAGCGACCTGTCGACGACCCAGATCTACACCCATGTGGCTAAGGCCAGATTGGCGCAGCTGCATCAACAACATCACCCCAGAGGCTGACCAGAATCAGAGAAATGCCTCATGAATGCGCTAAAGTGTGGCGGCCATTACGATTATTCGTTTGCTTTAGCGACCGTGAGCATGTAACTTTTCTGCCTCAAGGCCGGTCTATAAAAATGACATATTGGTCATAGCAAGTTTTAGTAACAATTTAGGTTGGAATACCGGCAGCCTAATTTGCTTTAAAGCTATTAGCCCTAACACCCTATAGGAATTCTAATGAAGTTTACCCGAGCGCTCACCTTAGTTGTTGCCATGGTGGCCACGCCCCTGATGGCGGCATCGAATAACGTGGTCGACAATGGCGACCAGTTGAAGCAGAAATTAACAGACACCTTAGGCGTAGAGGTACAAAGCCTGAGTCAGTCTTCTATTCCAGGCTTGTATGAGGCGATCACTAACCGTGGCGTACTCTATATCAGTAAAGATGGCAGCAAGCTGTTTCACGGTAATCTGTATGATCTCGATAATGGCATGAAGAACCTGACCGAGGCCGCCCTGGCTGGCCCGCGTATGGAGGCGATCAAGCCATTCGAGCCGAACATGCTGGTCTACAAGGCCAAGAACGAGAAGCATGTGGTTACCGTATTTACCGATATCACCTGTGGCTACTGCCGCAAGCTGCACAACCAGATTGATCAGTACAACGATTTAGGCATCACTGTGCGTTACCTGGCCTTCCCGCGTCAGGGTATACCATCGAAGAATGCTACCGATATGGAAGCCGTATGGTGCTCGGCGGATCCGCTTAAGGCACTAACCGATGCCAAGGCGGGCAAGCAGATCAGCGGCGCCAAGTGTGACGCTAAGATCGCTCAGCAATATAATCTGGGTCAAAGCCTGGGCGTAAATGGTACACCTGCCATTATCCTGGAAGACGGCACCATGATCCCGGGTTATCAGCCGCCCGAGCAGCTGTCCAGGTGCTGGATCGCATCCAATAAGTCGCTAACGCGTGAAACAAGGTGAGCCACAGCTCACCTTTTTTTTGCCCATCTTTTGCTGTGTGTTCAGCGCTGGCTTTGTTATGCTAGCGGCAAGATTTTTAAAGGTTGTTTGAGTCGTGATCCATAAGATAGTGCGCCGCCCCAAGGTAGATGACAGCCATCTGCCGAGTCATCTTTCTCCCATCCTAAAACAAGTCTATGCCAGCCGAGGCTGCACGGCGGACGACTGCGAGTTGGCGCTGGCTAACCTGCTGCGCCCCGACACGCTCAAGGATGTGGATAAGGCCGCGGCCATCATCGCCGACGCCATGGCCAAGCAGCAATCGATACTGATCGTCGGTGACTTCGATGCCGATGGCGCTACCTCCACCAGTGTCTGCCTGCTAGCTCTGAGGATGATGGGGGCGACCAATGTGGATTACCTCATTCCTAACCGTTTCGATTACGGTTATGGCCTCAGCCCTGAGATAGTGCAGGTGGCGCAGCAGATGGGAGCCGAGCTGTTGATCACGGTAGATAATGGCATCTCTTCTATCGAGGGCGTTGCGGCGGCCAAGGCGCTGGGGATGCAGGTGGTGATCACCGACCATCACCTGCCGGGCAAAAGCGTGCCCGAGGCCGACGCGATAGTGAATCCTAACCAACTGGGCTGTGGCTTCGCCAGTAAGGCGATCGCCGGGGTCGGGGTGGCCTTCTATCTCATGTCGGCCCTGCGCGCCGAGCTGCGCAGTCGCGCCTGGTATCAGGCTCAAGGCGTACAAGAGCCCAATCTCGCCAGCCTACTGGATATCGTTGCCCTGGGCACAGTGGCGGACGTGGTGTCGCTCGACACCAACAACCGTATCTTGGTGGACGCCGGACTCAAGCGGGTGCGGGCGGGGCGTTGTCGCCCAGGGATCACTGCGCTTTTGGAGGTCGCCAAGCGCAACACCTCACGCATCGTGGCCTCTGACTTTGGTTTCGCGGTCGGCCCCAGGCTGAACGCCGCCGGGCGCCTGGATGAGATGGCACTTGGGGTCGAGACCTTATTGTGCGATGACATGATGCGGGCGCGGCGCATGGCCAGCGAGCTGGATGGGCTCAACGCCGAGCGGCGCGAGCTGGAAACCGGCATGCAGCAGGAGGCGTTAAAACGTCTGGAGAGTCTGTCGCTTGATGAGAGCGAACTGCCCTGGGGCATCGCCCTCTATCAGCAGGATTGGCATCAGGGGGTGATAGGTATCCTGGCGTCGCGTATCAAAGACAGATACCACAGGCCGGTGATCGCCTTTGCCGAGGCGGGGGAAGGCGAGATCAAGGGCTCGGCGCGTTCTATCAAGGGCCTGCATATGCGCGACCTGCTTGAGCTGATCAACGCCCGTCATCCCGGGATGATCATCAAGTTTGGCGGTCATGCCATGGCGGCGGGCCTGTCGCTGCACGCCGGAGAGTTCGAGCGTTTCGCCAGGGCCTATGATGAGGCGGTACGCGAACTGTTAGCGCCAGAACAACTTACAGGCGAGATCGTCAGCGACGGTCAGCTGAGCCCGGCCCAGCTCAACATGGCACTGGCCAGAGAGCTTCGCAGCGCCGGCCCCTGGGGACAGAATTTCCCCGAGCCGATATTCGACGGCGTGTTTCGTATCCTGCAGCAGCGGATCGTCGGCGAGCGTCACCTCAAGTTAGTGCTCGAGAGCGAGTGCGGCCAGACCATGGTGGATGCTATCGCCTTCAACGTGGACCTCGCCACCTGGCCAGATGCCACCATCCAATACGCCGAGGTTGCCTACAAGCTGGATATCAATGAGTTTCGTGGCAATGAGAGTCTGCAGCTGATGGTGGAGCAGATCGAGCCTAAGTGAGCCTTGTCATTAAGGCTGGAGCTTACTTTGCCGACAGACGGTGTTTTTTGACATAGCATCCGATGGCCTTACTCTTGATACGCTTTTGGCTCTCGGCTACGTGCTGTCGCTAAGAGCTGTCGCTAAGAGCTGTCGCTAAGAGCTGTCGCTAAGAGCTGTCGCTAAGAGCTGTCGCTAAGAGCTGTCGCTAAGAGCTGTCGCTAAGAGCCAAAGGCGTAATAATATCCCGATCTAGGGCCTAATCTCTCTTCGATTTGACTTCATTGCTGGCGTGATTGCCTTGTTTACTCATGACAAACAGGGCGATGCCGCCGAGGACGGCGATGGAGGCGACGAGGAGTCTCGTGGTCATCGCCTCGCCGAGCCAGATAAAGCCGCCGAAGGCGGCAATGATAGGTACGCTGAGCTGAACCGTCGCGGCGGTGAGGGCCGATAGTGAAGGCAGCACAGAGTACCACAGGGCGTAGCCCAGCCCCGAGGCGAGGGCGCCTGATGCCACGGCATAGCCAATACCTGTGATGCTGATATTCTGTGAATGGGTAAGCAATACCAGAGGCAGCAAGGCCATGGGGACGGCGCGGATAAAATTGCCCGCCGTGGCCAGTGTCGGTTTTTCACTGCCACGGCCGAGCAGAGAGTAGACTCCCCAGGAGACACCCGCAGCAAACATCAGCATGGCGCCCACTAGGGGAGGGGCGCTCACGCCGGGGAGCACGAGCCAGACCAAGCCTCCGCCCGCCAGCATGGCTCCCAATATCTGTTTGCGATTTATTCGTTCGCCCGACCACAAACCATAGAAGATCATGGTGATCTGCACCGCACCAAACAGTAATAAGGCGCCTGTCCCTGCGCTCAGGCTGTTGTAGGCAAAAGAGAAGGCTACCGCGTAGCCAAATAGCGCCCCGGCCGACAGCCAGCTACCGCCCAGGCCGCTTGCGCGAATCTGACGCGATGCGATTAGCCCGAGTACCAGGGCGCCGGAGGCGATACGTATCAGGGTGAAGCTGGCCGCATCTATGCTGCCTGTCGCCAATGCCTCACGGCAGAAGAGCGAGTTGGCCGCGAATGCCTGCATGGTGACTGAGGTGAGAATGACCAGGCGTAGCCAGGAGGGTTTGGGCATGCTAATCCTTCTGCGTTGAATCTCTTAGCGATATTAGTTTCAGTGTATCGTGGGATTGTTGGTTTGCCACGGTGGTTTAGCGTTTGGCTGTTTGCTATGAAGGTTTAGCTTTTAGCGGCGTACTTGTTTATTGAGGGAATTGAAGGTCGTACCTTTATGGAAATCTAACGCCTGCCCGGCGGGGGATGTGTAAGCACTCTTTTGGCCCGCCGCAAGCACATCCATGTGGGCTTCACGGCGGCGTCCATGCCGCCGAGAGCCAAAAGCGTGCTTACACTCGTATCTAAACGTCTCTTCGATTTGGCTGCATTTTTTGCCGATAGATAGGAAAACTTAGTTCATCCTTGCCACTTTGTGAGCTATCGGCGGCAAACCGAATGAAAATAAAGGGTAATAAAATCAGTGTTTAACTTTATGCCGGCTAGGGAGGAGGATTGGAAAACGTGCATGCGAGTTTTTCTGGATGGTGTATTTGAAGTAAAGGTGATAACTTCGTTGTAATACAATCAGTTAACAATGCGCGTTTTCACTATTTTAATGACGTAAACGCGCATGCGGACTTATAAGCTGTTAGCTTTCTCGGAGATTTATGAGTATCCCATTAGTCTATATCGATCAAAATATTATAGGTCTACAGTTGCAAGGGCATATTAACCTTAGCACAAGAGATGACTTGAAATGGGTCTATTCAAAAGAACATCTTGCGGAAATCAAGCGAGCTGATGATCCAGAAAAATATTTAGATGTGCTAAATAAGATTGGCGCAATAATGCTGGATCTTATACATGATGAAGATTGGAAAATTACTGGTGAAGCAAGACTGATCGAGGTTCTTACTCCATTTGAGAATTATCAGAACTATATTGAGGCAATAGGCAACGTAGAATTTGATGAAACCATGTTTGATTCATTTCAAGTGTGGATTAACGGCGGTGGAGATGAGGGGCCGTTAAAAGAACTTTCAGATAATTTAGTGAATCAAGTTTTACAACTAACATCTGATTTGCCAAATGACACAACAGAAATGACTAACAAAATCGGCGCTATTAAACCTGAATTTGATTCGATGGTTGACGATTTGATTTCGAACGGAAACGACATAAAAAAGACTAGAGCTGCGTTTGGTGATGAAAAAGGAGCTATTGGTGGTGTCTCTGGGGAAAATCAGGTTGCCCAAATTTGGGACATAATATCTCCAACAATGGAAGGGTCTGGTATTAGCTGCGATCAGTTTTTTGGGTTTGATCCCATTGATAAGCAAGGGTATGAGTTGTGGCCCCTGTATCTTGGTATAATTGGATGCAATGCAGTTATGGATATATTGGGTTTTCAAGCAGAAAAGAAGTGCCGGAAAATAAGTAAAATTCACAATGTGAGAAGTGATGCCGGTCATATTGCTATGGGAGCATACTGCTCTGCAATCTTGTCAGAGGATAAGAGACTAGTTAAAAGAGCAAAAGCTATTTATGAGTACAAAAACATAGGTACTTCACCAATACTGATTGAAGCGTTAGCAGACAGAAGTATTAATCTGAAATTCACATATTAGAGCTATCGACCACACAAGCTTTTGTCCAGATGTTTCCCATAAGGTCAAATCGAAGAGATGGAATAACTTGGTGTAAACACGCTTTTGGCCTTCGAAATCAGGGATGATTTCGCAGAGCATCCAAGGATGGACTTGCTGCGTGCCAAAAGCGTGTTTGCACGGTAGCCTGCCGCAGGCAATTCAAAACAATGATGGTTAACGCTCACTTAAGCTAAGTTCAAGCAGAGTAAGCTGCGCATCCCTATAAGAAATTCCGTAAGTGTTTCGCCACATCATTCAGAGCACTTTAGGTCAATGCTCATTTAAGCTTGAAGCAGGCTGGCCGCTAACCAGCCTAGGTCAGAGCACCCAGCCTGGGTTAGAGGAACTAGCCTAGTACCTCGGCCAACACCCTTTGCCAATTCTCCCCCATGATCTTGGCGCGATCGCTGCTGCTAAATCCGGCGTGGGATAGGGCGGTGTCGATGCGCTCCATGCGCTCGATATGGTTAAGCGCTGGGATCACCACGTGCTGAGGTTCGTGGTCGAAGCCAAGCACCCCACGGGCGCGCAGGCTGTGCCACCACTCGATATATTGTTTCACCCCTTCGCCGTTGTCGTTGCCCAGCTTGAGCAGATTTTCATGACCTCGCAGCGGATAGTCGTTGGCAATTGCCACGGCATCTATGCCGCCTACCTTGACCACATGTTTGAGCTGCGCCAGGTAGTGCTCTGTGGTGGGGGGGTGATCGGTGGTGAGCCAGAAGGTCATCATGAAGACGCCGAACAGGCCGCCGGTGTCGGCGATAGCCTTAATCACCGCATCGGGTGAGCAGCGGGCGTGATTGACGATGGCGCGCACGGCGCCGTGGCTCTGTACTATCGGGGCGCGGCTGGCCTTGGCCGTGTCGAGCGCCGATCGAGGGCTGGAGTGGCTGACATCGATAAGCATCTTCTTGCTGTTGAGCTTATCGATCAGCTGATGGCCAGCCTGTGTCAGCGGCAGGTCGAGCCCCTGCTTGCCATCGTTGTCCAGGGCGCCGCCGCTGAATTGGTTACCGTAGTGGTGGGTGAGCTGCAGTACCCGCAGGCCGCGCTCGTAAAACTCATCCACCTGGTTGAGATCTTGCCCTATGCTCGGCTCGACGCAGTCTGCCCCCTGGATCTGGAAGAAGACGGCGGTGCGGCCGCTTTCGTGGGCGGTCTGAATATCTTTGGCGCTGCGCCCCAGTATCAGCTTGTCTGGATTGGCATTGACCCGCTCTAAGGCCTCGCCGATGCTCTTGACGCAGGCATTGTAGGTGCGCTTGTAGTTGGTGGTGCCGTCGGCCTGTTCTATGGCCTCGATGGCGGAGATATCACACAGGTAGGCATCGAGCTTTGAGGCGTGAAGATCGGCTAAATCTTCGGGCAGAAAAGAGAGGCCATCGATATAGAGGGGCTTCCCTGCGGTTTTTGCCCAGCCATTCAGGGGCGATAACTGAGTTAACAAGCCCGCTGCGGCTAAGGCTTTGAGTAGCTGACGTCGCTGAATTTCTACAGGCATGTTGCGCTCCCTTATGATGAACCCGGCAAACTAATATGAATTAAGTTGCTGATACTAACATCAAAAGGGTGAACCGTGGAGCGCTGGGTGACACTCATGGCCATCGTTGTGACCATGAGTGCCTGCCTGGGATTAGGCGAAGTGCGCGGCAATGGCCTTACCGACTGCGCCTGCACTGGCGGGGTTTTGTCCCGTGATAAGCCTGTCATCCTCGATGACAAAAGCGTTCCAGGGTTGCACCTTGTTATAGCGCTTGGCACTGCGGGTGAGTGCTTCTTCGAGCAGGAAGGGGATTTTATCGATAGTACCGTAGTCGACCTCTTCTTCGCGGGTAAAGCCGGTGACAGATTTATCGGCAATGAGTTTTTGGCCTGTGCTCAAGGTGATGGGGAGCAGGCCGGCAGGCCCATGACAGACCGCGCCTATGACGCCGCCATTTTCGTAGTGCGCCGCACTGAGACGAGCAACCTCTTGGTTATGGGCTAAATCCGACAATAGCCCAAATCCGCCGGGGTAGTAGATGGCGCTGTATTCTTGGATGTTGATCTGTGAGGCAGGAATGGTGTTGTTGACCCGGCTGATGAAAGCGGCGTCTTGCAGCATAGAGGCGTTAATCTCATCGCCTTCGATATCTGTGCCATACAGTGGTGCCTTGCCGCCGTTAATTGAAACCAGGTCATAATCCAACCCTGCGGCTAACAGCTCATGTAGGGCGTGGGTGAGTTCAGGTGCGAAGGTGCCGTTGGCCTCATCGGTATCGCCTAGGGTCGCGTGGTTTGTCAAATAGATAAGTACTTTTTTCATGATGCAATGTCTCTGTTACTGAAAGTGGACTCATTGTAATTCTTCCCTTGTGTGGCGATAATCCTGCTTAATGGCAAATTAATATTGTTATATAGCAATAATGGTGATTCATGGACAGCTTTGAGGGTATTGTCGAATTTATAGCGGTTGCCGAGTCTAACGGTTTCTCTGCGGCGGCTCGTCAACTGGGACTTTCTACCAGTCATGTCAGTCGTCAGGTGGCAAGACTCGAGGCGCGTTTGGGCTGCGCCCTGTTTGCGCGTACTACGCGCAGTGTCAGTCTGACTCAGGCCGGGCAGGGCTATTATCGTCAGTGTCAGAATCTGTTGGTGGGACTTAGGCAAGCGAATGAGGAGGTGACCCAGCAGCAGTTGCAGCTAAGCGGTACGCTGAGAGTCAGTGCCGCAGGTGCCTTTGCTGAGCAGTATATTGCGCCGGTATTGATTGACTTTGCAAGGCAGCATCCAGCGTTGACGATAGAGATGGACTTCAATAGTCGTATGGTCAATTTTGTCGAAGACGGTATCGATTTCGCCATTCGTTTTGGGGCGCTTAAAGATTCGGGGCTGGTGGCGCGTAAGCTGGCGAATCGAGACATGATGGCCGTGGCCAGTCCTCAGTATCTGGCTGAGTTTGGTATTCCCAAGACGCCGCAGGATCTTAGACTGCATAGCTGCATCATCTCGAACAATGATCACTGGCTGTTCCAGCAAGGGGATGGCGAGCTGAGCATCAAGGTCGAGGGACGTTGGCGCAGTAATAATGTGCCTGCCGTGATTGCGGCGGCAGAGCAACACCTGGGTATCGCCTACCTGCCCAAGAGTAGCTTTATTGTGCCGCTAGCCAAGGGCAGTCTGGTACCTGTATTGTCCTCATACTGGAATCGGGGGATCACCAGCTGGATTGTCTATCAAAATCGTCGTTTCTTGCCGATGCGGGCGCGGATGGCTATTGACCATCTGTTAGCACACTTTGCCGATTGGCAGGAGTGATTCACCGCACCGCCATCGCATTCCAAAACAGGGCGAAGCTGGCGCTGCGTTCATGCTCTTGCTGCCAGCGCTCGGGATGATCGGCGAAGTAGCGGGTGGCGGCCAGGTATTGGCCGTGACAGTTGTCCAGCATCAGATCCTGAGGGAAGTCGGCCAGCAAGCCTTGTGCCTGGCCCTGGCGGATGAGCGCGCCGATGAAGCCTAAGATGCTGTGCATCGCCTGATCGCGTACCGACTGCTCGACGTTGGGCGACATAGAATAGAGCTGAAAAAAGGCCTGCTCCAGCGGGTTGTCTATGGCCCAACTGAGCGCGGCAAACCAGAGTTGCTCGGCATCTTGCTTGAGATCGCCACGCTTAATTACCGCGGATTGTATCGCGTCGGCAAACTCCTGCTTGACGCTGAGAAACAGCTGCTCAAGCAGCTGCTCCTTCGAGGGGAAGTGGTGAAACAGGGTGCCAGTAGCCACCCCCGCCTCCCGTGCTATGGTGGCGGTGCTGGTGCCATGAAAGCCCTGACTCACGAAGAGCCGTAGGGCGGTATCCAGGATCGCCTGTTTCTTGGTGGGTTTGCTACCGGCTGTCATCTGCGGCGCCCCTTAGCGTAAAAACAGCTTCATCAGCATACGCTGGATGATTGTGCCATAGGGTGGGTGCACCAGCTTGCCCGTGTTCAGCTTGCCGCGACTTAGTATGGTCTTGGCGTGGCAAAAGGTGAGGAAGCCCTCTCTGCCATGGTAGTGGCCCATGCCCGAAGGACCTATGCCGCCAAATGGTGCATCGTCCGCCGCCACATGAAATACGGTCTCGTTGATGCAGACGCCGCCCGAGTGGGTCTGGTTGAGTAGTCGCTCTTGGGTATCTGTATCGAAGCTCATGATGTAGAGCGCCAGCGGACGAGGGCGATCGTTTACATACTCTATAGCCGACTCCAGGCTGTCATATTCTATGATGGGCAGCAGTGGGCCGAAGATCTCCTCCTGCATCACCCGCATCTGCTCGTTTACCCCGGTTATCAGCTGCACCGGCAGTTTGCGGCTGCCGGGCGCCATGGTTTCGCCGCTGGTGGGGGTGACCCTGGCGCCGAGGTCGATGGCATCTTGCAGTACCGCCTGCAGGCGGTCGAACTGGCGTTGGTTGATGATGGCGCCGTAGTCCGGGTTTTGACCTATCTCACCATACATCTGCTTGAAGCGTCTGATGAAGGCCTGCACGAAGGCCTCGCTCTGCCCCTTGGGGAGCAGCACATAGTCGGGGGCGACACAGATCTGCCCTGCGTTGAGGCACTTGCCGTAGATCATGCGCTCCACGGCGGTATCCAGCGGCATATCCGGGGCGATGATCACTGGCGACTTGCCGCCGAGCTCCAGGGTGACCGGGGTAAGGTTGTTGGCGGCGGCGCGCATCACATGGCGGCCAACCGTAGTGGAGCCGGTAAACAGCAGGTGATCGAAGGGCAGCGCCGAGAAGGCGGCGGCGACCTCGGCCTCCCCCTCGACTACGGCCACCTGGGTCTCGTCGAAAATCTCGGCCAACATCTGCTTGAGTGCCTTGTTGGTCTCTGGGGTAAATTCAGACAGCTTGAGCATAGCGCGGTTACCGGCGGCCAGCGCCGTGATGAGGGGGCCGATGGAGAGCATCACGGGAAAGTTCCACGGCACTATGATGCCGACCACACCCAGAGGCTGATACTGCACTTGTACCTTGGCGGGCGCCAGTAGTATGCCGGCGTGACGTCGGCTCGGCTTCATCCAGCCTTTAAGCTTCTTCAACGTGTAGTTGATGTTGTTGACGCAGGGCATGATGTCTGAGATACGGCTGTCATCAGTTGATCTGTGGCCATAGTCGGCATTGAGCGCCGAGACTATTGCCTCTTGATGACTTAGCAGCGCCTGTTTGAGGGCGATAAGCTGTGCCTCACGCGCCTGCCGCGAGGGGGCGCCCTCGGCTCTGAAGCCGGCTTTCTGTTTTGCCAGCAGTTGGTTGAGGCCTTGGCCGATATCTAGGTTGGCGGGCATATTCATGGTGCTTATCCTTATACCAATCGTAATAAATAATTGATCATGCTAGCTTGCTAAAACACTCGATAACTGTATGAGTATTTTTAATTGTAGAATAACTACTTACCTAAATATCCTGCTTGGTTCTCAAGGTTTTTTGCTGCGCTGTTTCTGATCACATACTGACCGTGATTGCTATTACTCGTTAGGGCGCTAGGCGCCTCTGCTTTATCTCCCTTCAAGCCACCTGAGGTGGTGAAGGATGGGAAATTACAAAAAAAACCGACTGATTAGTCGGTCTAATGTTAGAGGGTTAAATCGCTCGGGTCAAATATTGTTCGATGACGGCGAAAAGTGTGATCTTGATCAAGCGGGTGAGAGGGCTGGAAATCTAAAATGAAGAAGGCACTTTTAGGCTGGATTAGAGGAGCTTGATATGAGCATAAACCTACATGGTATCGCCATAGGCATAGAGCGCAGTCAGGAGAATTTTTACTTGGCCTTCAAGGCCGTTGGCAAGTTAACCCACGAAGATTATCAGCAGATGACGCCCCTGCTGGAGTCGGCTCTGGCGGGTATTGAGGCGCCCGAAATCGTGGCCCTCATCGATATCACAGAGCTCGATGGCCTGTCGCTGCACGCCGTCTGGGATGACCTTAAGTTGGGATTGAAACACGGCAAGGAGTTTAAGCGGGTGGCCATCATAGGTGCGGGAGATCTGCAGCAGTGGGCGACCCGGGTCGCTAATTGGTTCACTCCGGGCGAGTTCAGGTTTTTCGAGGATAAACGCGACGCGCTCGAGTGGCTGTGTTGATGGCTTGTGACGGGTGTCGTATGCAGTGAAACAGAGGCTGCTTACAGCATCTTGCCAAGGCCTGTTACCAACGGGAATAGATGACGAGAAGGGCCTGCAATATAAGCGATTTCTGTCAAGCCTGTGTCAATTTTATCCGCTATGCTTAAGTAAAAAGAGAATGCCGATAGCGTTGGGGCCTGTTGGCCTTTCCTGTTTGTTTCTGCGGTAGTTTGTAGGCGTTTAATTAAAGGCGGAGTCAGTGAGGTTATTTTGCTACGCCAGTCTGTGATAACGCAGGAGAAATGTCCTACAAGGGCTGCTTAGAAGGGGCCTCTAAATGGCTCGCGTGGTCGGCGAAATGTGTCTAGAGAGAACAGAAAATAAACCTGAAAGCGTAATAGGTCCTTAAGGAGTAACAGATGAGAAGTGGTCAAATTTTATGCCCGACAGATTTTTCTGAAACGGCTTCCCATGCCCTGTCTTACGCCATCGAGATGGCCAATCTGTATCAGGTGGGATTTCGCTTACTCCATGTGGTCGAGCAGCCGATGGGGGATGAGAACTTTCAGATCCTCGCCATCACGCCGGAAGAGCTTGCCCAGTCGATGGAAGATGCCGCCGCCGAGAAGATGAAGTCCTTGCTGGCCAAGCTCGATAGCAAGTTACCTATCGAGACCATGATACGTCGTGGCGATCCCACCACAGAGATCTTAGCCGAGGCCGAAGAGAGTAATGTCGGTATGGTAGTGATCGCCAGCCATGGCCGTAAAGGTTTGTCTCATTTTCTGCATACTAATGTGGCAGAGGCGGTGGCGAACCGCGCCAAGTGCCCAGTGCTTGTCGTCAAATAGTGCTGGTTTCTAAGCTGGCCTTCGGCAGATGGCTGAGGGCGCAGCCTGGTTGTCGTGTCTGTGACAGAGGGAGACGAGCGCCTGATTTGAGGAGGTGAATATGCGTACCCGTCAAATATTATGCCCAACGGATTTTTCCGAGACGGCATCACACGCCTTGAGTTATGCCATCGAGATGGCGACGCTATATGGCGTGGATCTGCGTATCGTTCATGTGGTGAGTGAACCCTACGGCGCCCATAACTATGGGATTGTGGTTGAGAGTCAGGATGAGCTGGAGCAGCATCTGCATGCCTATGCCAACGGTAAGTTGGGTGAGATTGTCAGGGATGCGCAGATTAAGATGCCACCCCATCTCAAGGTGCACAGCGAAGTACGTACCGGTGGCGTGTTGGGCCAGATACTGCTGGATGCCGAAGAGTACGATGTGGGTATGATAGTGGTCGCCAGTCATGGTCATACCGGGCTGTCTCACCTGCTGAACCCGAGCGTGGCCGAGGAGCTGGCCAACAAGGCCAAGTGCCCCGTGATGGTCGTGAAATAGCCTAGAGCCTGTTGACCTTCTCTGTTTTATAGCAGTTTGAGGGTGCTTAATATAGGTCAGAGCCAGTGCAGGCTAGTGATTCTACACAAATTGGCTAAGGCCTTAGCGTCGGCAGGTATCCTGATGAAGCTGAGCCGCCAGGGCGTGCAATACCTCTGGCGCAGGCTTGGTATGGGCAAAGGTTCTCAGCCCATAGACGCCCATGATGAAGTAGCGAGCCAGGTGTTCAGGGGCCCCCTGGAGTTCTCCCTTATCGACTGCCGAGCTAAATTGCGCCGCAAGCAGCTGCTGCCAGTCTTCTAGGTGCTGCTTGATGGCACTCTCAATCACCTCATCCTGTTGTGCTACCTCATTGAGCGCCTTAGTCAGTAGGCAGGCCTTAGGTGTGCCTTGGCACTGACACTCATCGACTACGCTGGCCAGATACTGTTTGAGCTGCTCAGGGAAGGGGAGGGATGAGCCGAAGCAGGCGGCCAGTTCGGCTCGCCTGTCTTGCCCATACTGTTCAATTACCGCGAGCAACAGGCCACGCTTGTTGTCGAAGGCGCAGTAGATGGAGCCAGGGTGTAACCCTGTGGCCTTGGTGAGATCTTGCATACTGGTCTTGGCGTAGCCCTTGTCGATAAAGGCATTCATGGCCTGTCTCAGTACCTGTTGGCGATCAAATTCGGCGTTGCGCATCTTACTCTTGTCGCTGTTTGCTTGGGGGTAAATGAGATTGTACTTAATTTTGAATGTACGTTCAAAAAAGATCTTGAATCATTTTTCGCCTGGGAGTATCTTGAACGCTCATTCAAGATAGAGAGCCGATTATGACAGCCGATCTGTTTCAGCCTTATGCGCTTAACGCCAGTATTACCCTTAATAACAAGATTTTGATGGCGCCGCTCACCCGTTGTCAGGCCGACGATGATCTGGTGCCAACCCAAGCGATGGCAGACTACTATGCTCGCCGTGCCGATGCCGGGCTTATCATCTCGGAGGCGGTGATCATTCGCCCCGATGGTCAGGGCTATCCCAATACCCCGGGCCTGTTTACCCCAGAGCAGATCCAGGGCTGGCAGAAGGTAACCGGCGCGGTACATGCCAAGGGTGGCAAGATCTTCGCCCAGCTGTGGCACACGGGCCGGGTAGCGCATTCTCACTTCTTCGGTGGACAGATCGTGGCGCCGTCGGCGGTAAAGATTGAAGGCACGGTACCGCGTCAGCGTGAGCTGGCCTATGAGATCCCTAAGGCCTTGACCTGTGAGGAGATAGCACAGCTGGTGGCCGACTATTCCCAGGCGGCGGCCAATGCAATCGATGCCGGTTTCGACGGCGTCGAGATCCATGGCGCCAATGCCTACCTTATCGATCAGTTCCTGCATCATGACAGTAACCGTCGCGATGATGAGTTTGGCGGCACGCCGGAGAATATGGCGCGCTTCCCGCTGGCCGTGGTGGATGCCATCATTAAGCGTATCGGCCAGGATCGCACCGCGCTGCGGGTGTCGCCGGGCGCCTATGTCAATATGCAGGGTGATAGCCGAGATCGCGCCGTGTTCGACTACTTCTTAAAACAGCTGGAGTCGCGCCAGTTAGCCTACCTGCACGTGGGGATCTTCGACGATGCTTTGACATTCGACTATCTCGACGGGCGAGTGTCGGACTATGTGCGCGCCCATTACAGCCAGACCCTGGTGGGGGTAGGTAGTTACAGCGCCGAGACAGGGGCACAGGCCATTGCCGATGGCCGCTTCGATCTGCTGGCGATAGGTCGTCCCTTTATCGCCAACCCAGACTATGTTGTCAGGGTACGGGACAGACAGCCGCTGGTGACTTACTCCGATGAGATGTTGGCCGAGTTGGTTTAAGTCGGCGGGTATATCAGTTAAACAACAAAAAGGGCATATCGCTTCGGCGACATGCCCTTTTTAGTGCGCTTTTCTTAAGCCCTTTTGTTGATGGACTTAGATCAGATCTTCCAGCTCAGGGTGGCGCTGTAGTTCGCCGGCGCACCATAGAAGGCCTGGGCCCAATAGAGACTATTGAGGTATTTCTCGTCGGTCACGTTGTTGGCGTTGAGGCTCAACTGAAGGTTGTCGTTAAACCGATAGCGGGCCATAAGATCGACGATAGCGTAGGCATCCTGGCGGGTGACGATCGCCTCGCCCGCATTGTCGAATCCCTCGCCGACCAGCCCCTGATTGCGGTAGATATCATCCTGCCAACGCATGTTCATGCCTACCGAGAGGCCCTCGATGGCGGCCACATCATAGGTGGCGGCAAACTTGAGCAGGCGACTCGGCGTATAGGCGGCTACCTTTGCGGCGTTGTCGTCATTGCCATCTATGTCGAAGTCGGTGAAGCCCAGGCTCAGGTTGAGGCCATCGAACACCTCACCGGCTACTTCTAACTCATAGCCCTTGCTGTTGATGCCATCGGCCCCTATGTAGCGTTGATCGCTTGGCGGCAGAGCGGCGGTGCGGGGATCCGGCACCGCCAGATTGACCTGCTGGACGTCGAAGTAGGCTAGGCTGGCGATCAGGCGGCCGTCAAACAGCTCGCTCTTAAGGCCTATCTCCTTGCTTTCGCCCGTTACTGGGGCCAGCAGGTTATCGTCGATATCCTTCTCGATTTGCGACTTGAAGGTCTCGGTATAGCTGGCGTAGGCCACAAGTTCTGGGGTGATGCGATAGACGGCGCCCAGGTAGGGAATGAACTGGCTGTCTTCTACATCTTGCACCTTGGCATAGGAGATCCCTTCGGCCTGCCACTTGTTAAAGCGGCCACCGGCGATGAAATGGAAGCCGTCAAACAGGTTGAAACGACCGGTAAAATAGGCAGCCTGCTGCTTGGCACCGACATCGCTGCCACGAGGCTTATCGGCAAACACAGGTTTGGGCGTGTTGCCGTCCCAGGTGTTGAGATCCGGCATGGCCGGGAAGCCATTACCCGTGGTGTAGTCGTACAGCGAGCTGTCGATATAGTCCACCTTGGCATAGTTTACCCCGGCCACCAGTTGGTGATCGCGGCCAAACAGGCTGACTTCACCGTCGACATAGATATCGACCAGATCATGGCTCTCGTCCAGGTCATATTCGCTGCCGTAACCCGTGAGGCCCAGGCCGGTTTCTCTGTCTGGGGTACCGTAGACGTAGAAGAGCTCGGTGTCTTCGTCTGTGCTCTTGTGGGAGTAGGTGGCACGCAGGCGCCAGTCATCACCGAAGTAATGGCTCAGTTCCACGACGGTATTGTGCTTGATCACCTGCCAGTTAGACCAGTTGGCCGAGGTGTTGGTGGATCTGTCGTAGTGGGTCGGGCTGCCGTCTGTATAGTAGAGCGGCAGGGCGCCCCAGTTATTGCCGGTGGCATCGTTGTTGATGTAGCTGTGACTGACCGACAGGCTGGTGTCGTCGCTCAGGTTAGCCTCGATAAAGGCATAGAGCACACTCTTATCCGTCTCGTATCGGTCGAGGTAGGAGTCTTTCTGCTGCTTCACCGCTACCACTCGGGCGGCGAAGGTGTCGTTGACGCGGCCGCTGGCGTCGGCCTCGATTCTGGCGTTGTTGAAGCTGCCGTAGCTCGCCTGGAGCTTGAGCTGATTGTCGGCCATGGGACGCTTGCGGATAAAGTTGACCGTGGCCGAGGGGTTGCCCACGCCCGTCATCAGGCCGTTAGCACCGCGGATCACCTCGATGCGATCATAGATGGCGGTATCTTCGTCGGCATGGTTGTTGCCGGAGGTCAGCGGCAGGCCGACGCCGTCGATCTGGAAGTTGGTGATGTCGAAGCCGCGAGCCGTGTAATAGGTGCGGTCTGTCTCGATACGTTCGACATTGATGCCGGTGGCACTGTCCAGGGCGCTGTTGATGTCGTTGAGCTGAAAGTCGTCCAGCTGGGCATCTGTGATCACAGACACCGACTGGGGAATATCGATAATGGCCAGGTCTAGGCGTGAGGCACCGCCGACCGAGTGGGCATTGTAGCCCTGCACATAGCGGCCGCGAACCTCGATCTTCTCGATCTGTTGATCACCCTGTTGGTTGTCTTTGTCTGCTTGAGCAGTTTGATCTTCTGCGTGGCCTGGCATGGTCGCCATGCTCAGGGCGCAGAAGATAGCGAGCGAAATAGGCTTAAGTTTCATGATCTGTCGTCATCTTAGCAAAAGAGGATTAGTGAGGAGCGGTGCAAGACCGCTGGGGACTTTGCACGCCAACCAAATTAACGCAACAAAGGATATACAAAATAAGCAGGACTTTAAATGGGAATGGTTATCATTTACTTTTGTGTCGAATGTAAAGGCAAGCGTCAATTTTTAAGCCTGGTGGCCGCGTTGGCCTTTGCGTTAGCAAGTTCGTCGGCTTTTTCTATACTCAGTGATGTGACTTGGATCAGATTTTAAGATGAGGCTCCCATGAGAAGAAGCGTAATAAGAATAACTGGTTTGCTATTGATGTCGGCAAGTGCCCTAGTCGGTCAGGCGTTGGCGGGCCAAGAGCATGCTAAGACGAGTTCGACCCCGGCCTTCGACCATGCCAACAGCAATGCAGCCTTCTTGCGCTGCGGCACCCGTACTCCCTCGGATCTCGAGGTGCGCATGCTAAACGAACACCTGAAAGCTTTGAAGAAGCCTGAAGGTGTCGGTAACGGCAATGGCAACGGTAACGGCGGTGGTGGTAATGGTGGTGGTTCCACAGACCCGTACACTGCAATTGGCCACAACATTCCCGTTTATGTGCACCTGATCCTGAGCAGTAATGGTGACGGTGATGTGTCAGGTCTGGTTGCGGAGCAGATGAGTGTACTGAACAACGCCTTCTCCGGTGCAGGTGGTGGCAGTGGATTCGACACCAAGTTCAGCTTTACCTTAATGGGAACGACAAAAACAACAAACGATGCCTGGTACAGTGCTGGGCCGGGCACCAGTGCCGAGCGTGCTATGAAGCAAAGCCTGCGTCAGGGTGGCGCCGACACGCTTAATATCTATATCTCTAACCCTGGTGGTGGCCTGCTTGGCTGGGCGACCTTTCCCACAGACTATGCCAGCAATCCTAGCGATGATGGCGTGGTGATCCTCAATCAGTCTCTGCCTGGTGGTACCGCCTCACCCTACAACGAAGGCGATACGGCCACCCATGAGGTCGGTCACTGGCTGGGCCTGTATCATACTTTCCAGGGGGGCTGTAATGGTGGAGACCAGGTGGCCGATACTGCGGCCGAGCGTTCGGCGGCCTATGGCTGCCCAACGGGACGCGATACTTGCAGGCGCGATGGCGGTGACGATCCTATCTACAACTTCATGGATTATACCGATGACAGCTGCATGGTCGAGTTCACTCCGGGCCAGTCCGAGCGTGCCGATATCTTAAGCGGCGCCTATCGCTGGCCAAGTAACTAGCCTCATGACAAATCCCATGCTGAAACAGGGCCTATGGTGTCTCGCCATGGGCCTCTGTTTGTGGATGAGTCCTGCTTTGGCTGAGCGGCTGCGCGCGCCGGATTTTGTCCCTTGTGAGCGGAACCAGCTGACTTCCTGGCAGGGGGAGGTGTTCAACTACCACAGAAGCGAGACACAGATTGCCTTCGGCATTCGCACCGTCGACGGCACCCTGGAACGTCTGGATATCGCCTATCGTCTTGAGCAGATGCGGCTAAATGGCGGACTATTTACCCTGCCAGACTGGAAACGGCTCGAGCTGTCTCCCGGCGTGCTCAGGCCCTCGGTGCGGGTGAGAGTATGGCGCTGCGATAACGCCGGCGCTATCAGCTTCATGATCGACTGGCTCGAGTGACTCTAGCTTTCCTGCCCCGCTTTAATCGCTGAGCATGGCGGCGACACTGCCGCACAGCGTCATCAGAAACAGAAACCACTTCAATACCTTGGGGCTGACCTTGATGGCCAGCTTGACCGCTAGGTGGGCGCCCACCATGGTACCTGCCGCCAGTATGAGTCCGGGAACCCAGAGGATCAGATCTTCCTTGATAAAGATAAGCAGGGAGGCCAGGGTGAAAAACAGCGTACAGAACACCTTGAAGGCATTTGCCCTGACCAGATCATATCTTAGGCTGCCCGCCAGGGCGGCAAGCAAGACGAATCCCACTCCCGCCTGTACGAAGCCGCCGTAGATCCCGGCCAGGGTCAGCCAGAACCAGGACTTGGGGGTGTCTTTGACTCTGTTGACCGGGGTGCCCAGCTCGGGGGCTATGATGGCGGGACGCACTAGGATGATGAGCGCCATCAGCAGCATGGTGCCCAGCAGTAGGGGTTTTATCAGCGTACTGGGGGCGTAGGCGGCCAGGCCTGCACCGATGAAGCCGCCGAGTATGGTTGGCACCAGAATCGGTCCCTTGTCATCCGTATCTAGCTTGCCATGTTTGTGAAAGCCCAGCATGGCGGTGATCGATTGCACCGTCACCCCGACACGATTGGTGGCATTGGCCACCTCGGCGGGCATGCCCATGACCATCAGGGCTGGCAGGGTAAGGTTAGAGCCGCCGCCGGCCAGGGTGTTGATGATGCCAGCCAAGAAGCCGGTGACGACCAGCAGCAGGCCGTGGGTGAGGGTGATCTCCATGGGTACTCCTTACGCCCTAATGGGGAATGACTCGCTGGATAAGTTAGAAACTCGAGCCAGGTTCGGCGAGAAACGCCAGCTCCTCGTCGGTGGACTTGCGCCCCAGAATCGCATTGCGATGGGGATAGCGGCCGAAACGGTCGATAATCGACTTGTGTCGCTGCTCGAACGCCAGGTTATTCTCGGCGCCCTCGCGGTTAAAGAGGATCAATGCCACCTCGTGGATCGCCCGGGATTCGCTGTGCATGTAGGGCATGTAGAGAAAGGGCACCTGCTTAGGTTGCAGTTGCTTATCGATACCGGCCGCTACGGCCTCCTGAGCCAAGACCAAGGCCATGGGATCGGCGGCGAAGGCCTCGGGCGTATCCCGGTAGATGTTGCGGCTAAACTGATCCAGTAGGATGATCTCCGCCAGGCGTCCCTGTGGTGTGGTGCGCCAGTGATAGAGTTCGCCCTGTTTTGCCTGGGTGACCAGCTCGCCGAAGCGGCGGGCTATTGTTTGGTCAAAGGCGAGATCTTTGATAAACCAGGCCTTAGGTTCGATCTCCTCGAACCAGAAGCGAATAATCTCGTCTGGCGTGTGGGCTATCCTGTTCATGTCTGCTCCTTATCTCCACCTATATCCAGTTTTTCGGATCTTGCCTGGTCAAATTTAACGCGGTTTCGGCGATCAATCTAGCCTCTTTCAGGGGAATGTAGGGGATCACTAAGGGGCCTGAGGCTAGGCCTAAGTGCAGGTTAGCCAAAGACTTACGCCTCTGCCCCGGTGTCTGTGATATACAGATATCCTGAGTCTTACTCAGAGGCACCAGTCGCCAGGTTTGTCCCAGAGCGCCTGTGTGGATCCAGCAGTCGTCGCCCTCCAGCTGGTAGCCCCACTGTCGATAGTTGAGATAGAGGCCGACAAGCGCCACCAAGGTGAAGCCGGCAAGGAGTTCGGTGAAGGGGTTGATGCCAACGATTGAGGTTATCACTATGGGGAGCAGTATCAGCAGGGCGGCGCGCCGCCAAAACCAGCCGATATCTATCCCCTGATAACCTGTGGGTAAGGCATTGGCCTTGGCGGCCAAGTTATCTAATCGCTTGAGGGCCTGTGGGATCTCAGCTTGGGTCATGCTGGGGATCAACAGGTGACGCTTGCTCAGCTGCTCAATCTCATTGCCCTTCACCTGTTCAAAATGCACCGTCCAACGGCCGATTAGTCGGCCTATGGCGGGCTGTTCGAAGCGTACCAGCTGTACCCTGTGTAGGCGCAAGGCATCTTGTTGCTTGGCCAGTATGCCGCCGGTTCTGTGTAGCGTGCCCTGGCGCAGGCTGAGGCGATAGGGATAATACTTAAGCACGGCCGAGGCGATGGAGATTAACGAGAGCAGCAGGGCGAGTAGCGCCAATGCGGCCAGCACCGCCAGGATCTGATAGACAAGCCCAGTGGCGACGTTGGCCTGATACCAGTGCCAGACCCCTTGCACCAGGCTGTTCTGCCCCAGGGATTCCCAGTCTACCTGGCCTATGATGGAGCCAGAGATCAGTGACAGCCAGATGAGGTTGTTCTGATAGAGGCCGAAGATCAAAAGCGCCTTGAGATCTTTGGCGACCACCAGGCCTTCGCCGCGGCGTCCCGATTGGTCGGTGTTGGCCGCTATGGTCTGACGGTCAGCCTGAACCGGCTCATTGTGCCCCCCAATTGATTCGCTGTCGCCTTTAATTGCTTGAGACGGAAATAGCTGTTTCTTGAGTAACATGGCCTGACGGTAGTTAACCGCCGCCAGCACTGCCTCATCTTGCTTGGAGCCAGCCGTTTCCACCACCAGGCTGTAGAGACCTAGGGGGCGAAAGTAGAGGGGCTGCTCCAGGCGCACGTTTTGGATCTTATTGAGTGGGATCTCGTGCGCGCGTTTAAACACTAGCCCCTGGCGTATCCCCAGCTTGGCATCACTGAGCCGGTATCTGTATCTGGCCCACTGCAGGCTTGCATAGGTGAGTGTGATGAGTATGACGCCAAGGCCGACCAGCAGCACCCAGGGAGAATTAAAGCCCTGCTGCCAGCCGGTATAGACCAGGGGGATCAGGGCATAACCATTGGTGAGTATCTGTTTCAGGCTGCCGACGCTGAAGCTGACTATTGACCAGGGAGACAGGCTCGCCCATTGGGCGAAGCGCATACTCATGGGCTATGCCTCATCTTCGCCGGGGGCTTGTTTTTGGGAGGCCTTGGCTAACAGGTGCTTGCGCAGTGGCTCCGCCGTGTCATCGCCCAGACCGGGCAGGCTGATTTCGGCGCTACCACTGCCGGCACTGAAACACTTGAGGGTGTGCTGACGAAAATAGCGCTCCAGCGGTCCCTGAGACAGGCTGACATGTTGTAAGCGGGTATAGGGTAGGGCGATCTTCTTATGCCAAATCAATCCCTTCTGCATGATGAACTCGTGGTCGAATACGCCGTAGGCGAAAGAGAGGGCGTAGCGATAACGGCCGTAGCTAACAACGCCCGCCAGGACAAGCAGCAGAGTCACCAGGGCGATGATTAGGCTGCCGGGCAGATTGAGTAGTATGGCGGCCAGGGGCGCAATGATGAGCAGCGGCGTGAAGATCAGCAGATTCTCTATCTGCACCTGATGCAGATAGGCCCGTTCCAAGGGGGTCAGAGGCACTTCGTCTATGCTGATCCAATCCGGCTGCTCCAGCCTATGCCGGGCCTGCATCGAGGCCGAAGCTTGAGGAGTCACATCTTCCATTTGTTATCCTGCTAAAGTTGGCAATTGACTGACTATAACATCTTTCCTTTGGCTGTCAGCCATTTGCGTCTGTATGAGATGGATCTTTTATGTTACAAGAGTATAAAAAATAATAGTGATAACAAGTTAGAGAAGAGAGGATGTCTTGAGCGCCGAGTTATCTAAGCAGAAAATCGCCTTCCTGAGAAAGCTCTACCTGGCCCATATGATCGACGGTGAGCAACACAACTTACTGTCGTTGAACAAGGCCACCTCTATGCCGCGCCGCACCCTGCAAGATGCGATTGCCGCCATGGGGGATATCGGCATTACCTGCACCTTCGTGCAGGACGGCGAGCGCCATAATGCCGGTTACTATCGCCTCAATGACTGGGGGCCTATCGATAAGGCCTGGGTAGCGAGCCATATCGAGACCATCGCCCAGTCGTTAACGCCTAGCCGATAGTTTTGCGGTATTGAATAGTGCGAATCTGAGAGGTTTAGTTATTTAGCAGGTAGAAGCCGATAAAGCCTAACCAGCTGAGGGCCAGTAGCAGCCAGGGTAGCTTGTTGCTTGTCGGCGTCTCTTGGCGCGGCTCACTCTGTTGTTCGACGGGTTGACGCTGCTTTTCCTTCAAGACTTGTTTGCGCTGCTTATCCCTGTCTCTGGCCTTACTCTTCTGGCGCTTCTTATATTCGGCGATCCCTTTCTCTATTCCCTGGGCGATAAGCTTGGTCTGTTCCTTGGTTTGCCCGGGTTTCTGGGTGGCCTTGGCAATTTTCATCGCCTCATCTTTGGTTTCGTTGGAGATCTGCTGCGCCATAAGGTCATTAAGCTGATGAATGATGGCCTCACTATAACATGAGTCGCCCGCCAGGGTTACGGACCTTGTTTGCTGGTGTAGCCTTCGCCCCTATACCATAGTATGAGTATGATTTAGTTAAGTTATCGCTTAACCTGTCTGTGGCAAATTCAATCAATAATAATACCCTGCTATCAAGGACAAGATTATGCTCAATAAGGCCGCAAAACCTCTGGTCAAGTTGGTCGACCGCTATCTGCCCGACCCCTATATTTTCGTGTTACTCCTCACGCTGCTGGTATTCATTGCCGCAATGCTGGTGGAGCAGCAGAGCCCCTTGCAATTGGTTACCTACTGGGGCCAGGGATTCTGGGCCCTGCTGAGTTTCTCCATGCAGATGCTGCTGGTGCTGGTGGCCGGTTATATGCTGGCCAGTTCGCCGCCCATTAAGCGCCTGTTAGATGGCATCGCGGCCCTGGCTAAGAGTGCGCCCCAGGCGATCATCCTGGTGACGCTAGTGTCGCTGCTGGCCAGCTGGATCAACTGGGGCTTCGGCCTGGTGGTGGGCGCGCTGTTTGCCAAGGCGCTGGCGCGTCAGGTGAAGGTGGATTATCGCCTCTTGGTGGCCAGTGCCTATTCGGGCTTCGTGGTCTGGCACGGCGGCCTGGCGGGTTCGATTCCCCTGACCATAGCCACTAAGGGGCATTTTGCCGAAGATAAGATAGGCATTATCCCTACGGACACGACTATCTTCGCCGGATTTAACCTGGCGCTGGTGGCGATACTCTTCGTGCTCATCCCCTTGGTTAATCGCTTCATGCTGCCGAGCCAGGAGGAGAGCATCTATGTCGATAAGGAAAAGTTAGCTGAGCCCGAGGTCAAGAAGGAGGCTGTCACCCGCCCGGCGGATTACCTGGAAAACAGCCGGTTGCTGGCCTGGGCCGTGGGTGGTGCAGGCCTGGTATATCTGGGGCAATACTTCTTTGCCTCAGGGGGCAAGCTCAACCTGAATATCGTTAACTACCTGTTCCTGTTTCTCGCCATCATATTGCATCAGACGCCCCGCAGCCTGCTGACCAGCCTCAATGAGGCGATAAAGGGCGGCGCCGGCATAGTGATCCAGTTCCCCTTCTATGCGGGAATCATGGCGCTCATGGTGCAGTCTGGTCTGGCACAGAGCATCTCCTCGGGTTTCGTGGCCATCGCCAGTGCCGAGAGTCTACCGTTCTGGAGCTTTATCAGCGCCGGTATCGTTAATATCTTCGTGCCCTCGGGTGGGGGCCAGTGGGCGGTGCAGGCCCCCATCATGTTACCGGCGGCCGAGGCGCTGGGCGCAGATGTGGCGCGTATCGCCATGGCGGTGGCCTGGGGCGATGCCTGGACTAATCTCATCCAACCCTTCTGGGCCCTGCCCGTGCTGGCGATCGCCGGCCTCAAGGCGCGGGACATCATGGGCTTCTGCCTGATGCAGCTGATCATCACAGGCATAGTGATCAGCATAGGCCTGACCTGGTTCTAGTCAGCGCTCTGTTGAAGCAGAATGAGGTGACAAACAAAGCCCGCTTTTCCCGGCGGGTTTTGTTATTCTGTCAGCCAAGTGTCGCGCGCTGACTAAAAGGAATGCCAGCTTGTCTCAATCTCTCTCTCCCGCCGTACCTCAGGACAGGAAACCCAGCCCTAAGCGGTCGGTTTTGCCCTGGATCGGCAGTTTCCTACGTCCTTATCGTGGCAAGGTGATCGCCGCCATAGTGTTTCTGTTTATCGGCTCCCTCGCCTGGCTGTCGCTGGGCCAGGGGGTACGCCTCATGGTGGACGAAGGTTTCCTCAGGGAAAATAGCGAGCGCCTCAACGAGATCATCTTGCTGGTGATAGGCATCACCGCGTTGAGCAGTTCGGCCATCTTCTGCCGCTTCTACCTGATGACCTGGCTGGGAGAGCGGGTTAGCGCCGATATCCGCCTCAAGGTATATGACCATCTGCTTAAGCTCTCGCCTGGGTTCTACGCCAGGCTACGCACCGGGGAGGTGATCTCCCGCTTCACCGCCGATGCCACCCTGTTGCAATCTGTGGTGGGCTCCAGCCTCTCCATGGCGCTGCGGGCCTGCGTCACAGTCGTCGGTGGCCTGGTGATGATGGCGATCACCAGCCTTAAGCTGACCGCCCTGGTGCTGCTCGCCGTGCCCTTGGTGCTCGGGCCTATCTTCTTCTTTGGCCGTAAGGTGCGCGAGCTGTCGCGTAAAAGCCAAGACAGGGTCGGGGATCTGGGGGCCTATGTGGATGAGTCGCTGCACGAGATCCATACGGTGCAGGCCTACTGCCACGAGGATCGCGACAGGCAGCTGTTCTTCGAGCGGGTCGAGGCGGTGATGGAGGCGGCCAGGGGACGCATCAAGTACCGGGCGATACTCATCTCTCTGGTGATGTTTCTCAGTATCTTGGCCATCGCCCTGATCACCTGGGTGGGCGCCAAGGATGTGATGGCTGGGGCGATCACGCCGGGTGAACTCTCCGCCTTCATGTTCTACGCCGTGATGGTGGCTGGTGCCGTGGCGACCATCAGCGAGGTGATAGGTGAGATCCAGCGCGCCGCCGGTGCCACAGAGCGACTGATAGAGCTGGTGGAGACGCCTATCGATATTCCAGTTGCGGCAACGCCGCTAAGCCTGCCGAGCAAGGTACGCGGCGAACTGAGCCTCAAGCAGGTGCGTTTCAGTTATCGCACCCTGGCAAATCAGGAAGGCGATCAAGATGACAAGGTTGACCGCCTTGAGGCACAGGATAAGGGGCACAATGAGGTGATTCGTGGTCTTAGCCTGCATATTCGCCCCGGTGAGCGGGTGGCATTGGTGGGCGCCAGCGGTGCGGGCAAGAGTACCCTGTTCGAGCTGTTGCAGCGCTTCTATGTGCTGGACAGCGGGGTGATCGCCTTAGATGGTATCGACATCGCCAGTCTGAGTCCGCAGCTGCTACGTCAACAATATGCCCTGGTGCCCCAGGAGTCGGTGATCTTTGCCACCAGCGTGCTGGAGAATGTGCGTTACGGTCGCCCCGACGCCAGCTTGGAGGAGGTGCAGGCGGCCTGTGTTGCCGCCCGCGCCGACGAGTTTATCTCTGACTTTAGCGAGGGCTATCAGACCTATCTGGGTGAGCGCGGCGTGCGCCTGTCGGGCGGACAGAAGCAGCGCATCGCCATCGCCCGGGCGATATTGGCAGACAGGCCGGTATTGCTGCTCGACGAGGCGACCAGTGCGCTGGATGCGGTGAGTGAACAGAAGGTGAAACAGGCCCTGGATGTCTTGATGCAGGGACGAACCACGCTGATCATCGCCCATCGCCTGGCCACAGTGCTCAACGCCGACCGTATCCTGGTGATGGATAAGGGAGAGCTGGTGGCCAGCGGTACCCATGGCGAGCTGATGCAGAGCAGCAGCCTCTACCGCGAGTTCGCCAGCCTGCAGCTGCTCAGTGATGAGGCCTAAAGACCCTGAAAGGTTAGCCTCTGTGGCCGCCGTGGCCACCACCACACTGATGGCGGGTTTCTCTGCCGCCATCTTCAACCGTGATCGCTCCGCCATCCTCAAAGAGCTTAAAGCCGCCCTGAGTCATATCATTTTCGGTCGGGGAGTCCAGATGTCCCAGACAGGTATAACCCACCCGGTAGCTACCGGCCGGTAGATAGCCCATGGCGAACGACCAGTTGCCGTCGGCGTCCTGGCGTATGGGGGAGATGGCCACCGGCGAGAACAGACCGTCGCTGCGGGTCTGCGCTATGTCGCCCATCTGGGCAAGGCTGGTGACCTCATTCGAGTAGAGATAGGCCATGTGATAGAAATGGCCGCCCTCGGGAGCGCTATCGGCGTATTGCGTCTCACAATCGGCTATCCATTGAGGATCCATCTCACCGAAGAGGTGGCCCATGGAATCGTCGTCGATAGAGTAGATGCCGTGATGGTTGAGCTGATATTGACCATCTGTGAGATGCATGGCCTGATAGAGATCGATCTCCATGGTCAGGTTGAGGTGCTGGTGCTCACCCAGGGTGAAGTTTGCCAGGGGCAGGTGGCCATCTTCTATCATCAGTGGATGTAAGCCCTGGCCATTTTCGATGGCGCAGCCCTGGGCCTGATCGCCATTGACCAGAGTGAAATGCACGTCGTGATACTGACCTGCAGGCAGTTCGAGGCCGTCGATCACCCTGTGGCTGTCCATGCCCTGGTAGTCCAGCAGATTAAATCTGTGTTGGGCCATATCCTGGGTATGTACCTGGCCGTGAGCGTCTGTCATTACCAGCTTATCTAACACCAGCTCGACTCTGCTGACTTGACTCATGGGCGAATCAGAGAGGGCGATACTCACAGTGCCGGTGGCGAGCTGCTCTGGTGGGCTGGTGTCATCCGAGCCGCCACAGCCGCCGAGCATCAGACCCACGAGCGTGAGGGGAAATAGGCTTGAGCCTAGGGTTAAAGCTTGAGCTAAAGTTTGAGGTAGGGGTCGCATCTTGAGTAAACCTTTTAATGAGTTTTTTCTAATGGTTTCATTCATTTTAAGGGGCACTGGCACAAATAGCAGGACGTTACTGGTTGAAATTTGTACTTTGTGAGCGCGCTAACGCAAAGGGATAGCGGCGGTTGAAGGCCCCAAGAAAGTGCGATAGGCAGGCTCCTTCTACCGCCGGTGAACTTATGGGGAGATCTCAACGTATTGCCTCAAACAATTGATTTTTAATCGCCTTAAGTAGTGGAGTATCACGATGAGATGGCCAGTAACGCTTTATCTTTTTTGTCTGTTAACCCTCATGAGTGGCTGCACCAGTGCGCCAAAGGGGATTGCGCCGGTCGAGGGATTTGAGCTCTCCAGGTATCTGGGCACCTGGCATGAGGTTGCCCGGCTGGATCATGGTTTCGAGCGTGGCCTGAGTCGGGTGAGCGCCGAGTATCGGCTACGAAGCGACGGTGGCGTGAGTGTGACTAATCGCGGCTTCGATGCGCAATCACAGACCTGGAAGACGGCCGAAGGCAAGGCCTACTTTGTCGAGTCTCCAGACATTGGCCACCTCAAGGTCTCCTTCTTCGGCCCCTTCTATGGTGCCTATGTGATCTATCGCCTAGATGAAGATTACAACTACGCCTTCGTGACCAGCTATAACCGGGACTATCTCTGGCTGCTGGCGAGAACGCCCGAGGTGGATGAGTCGGTAAGGCTGGCGTTTATCACTCAGGCGCAGAATCTGGGGTTCGATACCCAGGCGCTTATCTGGGCGCAATAGGCGATTGACAAAATAGTTATCCAAATAAACAGGGCGCCCTGGTGGACGCCCTGTTTCTGATTGTTGCCTTAACCCAGACGATCGGCTCAGGCTATTTTCTGAGCTCGCGGCGCAGTATCTTGCCCACGGTCGATTTGGGCAGGGCTGGCATAAAATCGATGATCTTGGGCAGCTTGTAGGCGGCCAGCTGGCTGCGGCAATGGTCGAGCAGGTTCTGCTTCATCTCCTCGTTTGCCCGTTCTGGTTCTCGCAACACTATGGCGGCCTTGACCGCCTCGCCGCTGCGACTATCCTCGACGCCAATCACGGCGCACTCCAGCACGCTTTCATGGGCGGCTAGGACATCTTCCACCTCGTTGGGATAGACGTTGAAGCCTGAGACGATGATCATATCTTTCTTACGATCCACTATCTTGTGCATGCCATCTTCTGTGGCCAGGGCGATATCCCCCGTCTTGAAAAAGCCGTCCGGCGTCATCACCTTGGCGGTCTCCTCCGGCTTTTGCCAGTAACCGCTCATCACCTGTGGTCCCTTGACCGCCAGTTCGCCTATCTCACCCTGCGGCACCTCCTGGTCGTTGGTGTCGAGGATCTTCACCTGAGTATCTATTACGGGTCGCCCTATGGTGCCCAGGCACTCTAGCCCAGGCGCATTGAGGGAGACCACGGGGGAGGTTTCCGACAAGCCATAGCCTTCACTTATGGTGCAGCCCGTGGTGGATTGCCAGATGCTGGCCGCCGCCTGGGTCAGTGCCGTGCCGCCTGAGATGGTGATCTTGAGATGACTGAAGTCCAGCGCCTGGAAGGCCTGCTGATGGCAGAGGCCGACAAACAGGGTGTTGAGGCCGGCAAACCCGGTGAAGGCATGTTGCGACATGGTCTGGATAAGGCCGCTGATGTCTCTCGGGTTGGGGACGAGTACGCTGCAGCCGCCCTGTTCGAAGTAGACGAAGTTCACCATGAAGGCGTAGATATGGTAGATGGGCAGGGGCGCGACGAAGATCTCCTCGCCCTCGACAAACTTGCTGGCCAGTCGCGACTGCACCTGTAGCATGTTGGCCAGCAGGTTAGTGTGGCTGAGCATGGCGCCCTTTGAGAGACCCGTGGTGCCGCCCGTGTATTGCAGCGCCGCCAGGCTAGCCTGCTCGACCCGTACCGGGCGATATTTTGCCTCGGCGCCCAGGGCTAATACCTGGGTAAAGCCTATGTGCGCGAGGGGGCTATCGGCTTGAGGCTGGGGAGCGAGCAGATCCAGCGGATGGGTGGCGATCACCGTTTCTATCTGGGTCTCGGGGATCACGCCTTCCAGTGTGGGCAAAAGATCGCTCAGCACCACCAAGGCCTTGGCGCCCGAGTCTCGGTATTGGTGAATCAGCTCTCTCTGGGTATACAAGGGGTTGGTGTTGACCAGCACCATACCGGCCCGCAGCGCGCCGTAGGCGGCGATGACAAACTGGGTAAGATTGGGGAGCTGGATGGCCACCTTGTCGCCCACCTCCAGCTGAGTATGTTGTTGCAGGTAGGCGGCGAAGTTGCGGGAGTCGCGTTCTATGTCGGCAAAGCTACTGGCCTTGCCTAGGCATACATAGGCTGTCTTATCGCCATAGCGCTCGGCGGCGATTTCGATCAGATCGATCAATGAAGCATATTTCTCCAGGTCTACATGGACGTGAGAATCATAGGCCATGGACGCGTCTCCTTTGGTTATTATTGTGGGTATGATTGGGCGTCAGCTAAAAATCAAACAGGTGTTTAGACTGTGCTAAAAATCACCTCAGGTCAACCTTCATCGGCAGGAAATAAAACGAGTGTTTAATGCCTATCTTTATGTTTAATATGATTATTTTTGTAGTGGTAAAATCCATCTGGTCTGACCTGATGTGGGCCTAGCGGTAAGCGGGAACAAGCTCATCGCCCTGAAGCCTGAGCCTTTTCGCCTGATGACTTACGCGTGATGACTTAGGCGTGATGACTTAGACCTGACGACTTAGACCTGATGACTTAGACCTGAGCCTTGAATCGGAAGAGCAAGGGGTGAGAATCGCCCGCCTCGTGGCGGGCGTTTGCCCCGGCGTTATGTTGCGCCGCCGGGGGTGGTTGTCTTAATAGAGGGCTTAAAAGGCGCTCAGGCTGAAGAAGGGGCTGGCCTGGGAGACTTTCTCCTTAGGGTTACTCAGGTTGGTTACCGTGAAAGATATGGTCTGCTTCTGCAGCTTAGCGCCGACAAAACCGGCCCGTTTCTGCTCATATACGGTTACCGGGTAGCTCAGCTGTTCGCCAGCCTTGATCAACACGCGCTGTTTGGTCTGCCGAGCGATACCGTGGTTAGCGGCATCGGCCAGGGCGATCAGGTACTGGTGATCTTCCTGTGTCTTGTTGCGGATCTTCAGGGTATAGCTGTTCTCTATGCGACCGTCGCCCACCTCGCGGTAGAGGCTCTGACGATCGCGGATAACGTTGAGATCTATGCTCTGATGACGATAGAGGTCCAGCGCAAACACGCTCAGCATGATGATCACCGCCAGCCCATAGCCGACGAACTTGAAGGAGGTAAAGCGTTTTACCTGTTTCTGCTTGAGCTCGTTCTCGCTGGCATAGCGGATCAGCCCCTTGTCGTAACCAAACTTATCCATGGTCTGATCGCAGGCGTCGACGCAGGCGCCGCAGTTGATGCACTCGTATTGCAGGCCGTTGCGGATATCGATTCCCGTGGGGCAGACATCGACACACAGGTTACAGTCGACGCAGTCGCCAAGCTCGGTGGCCTGTTTGCGTTTTCTCGGGCCGCGCGACTCGCCGCGGGTGGCGTCATAGGAGACGGTCAGGGTATTGGCGTCGAACATGGCCGACTGGAAGCGGGCGTAGGGGCAGCAATGCAGGCACATCTGCTCGCGCATCCAGCCTGCGTTGAGGTAGGTACACAGGGCGAAGAACCAGACCCAAGCGCTGACCCAGAAGCTGGCGCTGAGGGTGAAGATCTGTCCATAGAGTTCGTTGGCCGGGATGAAGTAGGCGATGAAGCCGCAGCCTGTTACCAGCGCCGCGAGTCCCCAGGCGAGGTGCTTGGCGGTGCGTTTGAGGATCTTCTCCAGGTGCCAGGGGGCCTTATCCAGGGCGTGACGCTTGTTGCTGTTGCCCTCAATCTGCCGCTCTATCCAGACGAAGGCAAAACTCCAGCTGGTCTGGGGGCAGAGGTAGCCACACCAGACGCGCCCCCAGAAGACGGTGACGAAGAACAGGCCGAAGGCGGCAATTATGAATAGCCAGGCCAGCAGGGTGAAATCCTGGGGCCATAGGGTCAGGCTGAAGAAGTGAAACTCCTGACGCTCGACATCTAACAGAATGGCCTGGCGTCCCTGGTAGGGAATGAAGGGCAGCAGGAAGAAGAAGAGGATAAGCAGGCTGTTGAGGCCGGTGCGCAGCCGCTGAAAGTGGCCCTTCTGCTCCTTGATATGTATCTTGCCGCGCTGGGCCGGCAGGTTGGTCACGGGAATGGCGGTGCCCAAGGCGGACTTGGAGGGTATTGGGTTCTCTTTACTGCTGAGATCTTGACTCATTGGATTTCTAAACTCTTGCTAAGGGAATTGCCGACAGCCACTGCAAGTTGAGATCCAAGTTTAGGTGCTTTGTAAGCTATTGAAATAAAGGGAGTTGAATCTGATTGGATTCTATTTGATTAGCGATATATCGTGCTTTGGCGACATATCGCTAATTTGTATGGGCCGCAGTCAGTCAGTCAGCCTGTTAGGCGGGACGTTTAATGCCTAGCTTGAGCATGCGGGACCTCAGCGTGCTGGCGGGCAGTCCCAGCACATTGGCGGCGCCGTTGGGGCCTGAGATACGCCAGTTGAGACGCTTCAGCGTGCGGCGAATATGGTTGGCCTCCACCTGCTGCAGGGTCTGAAACTCACCCTTGTCCTGGGGCTGTGATTCGGCCTGCAGTGCCGGGATCTGCAGGATCTGGCCGTGACAGAGTATGGTCTGACGCTCGATCACATTCTGCAGTTCGCGCACATTGCCGGGCCAATGATAGGCCATCAGATGCTGCATGCCCTGTTTGCTGACCCCTTTGATCTTCTTGCCCAGCTTATGGTTGAGGTTGAGCAGAATATCGCTGACCAATAGCGGAATATCTTCCAGCCGCTCCCTCAGAGGCGGCACATGCAGCGGGAACACATTGAGGCGATAGTAGAGATCCATACGAAACAGCCCCTGTTCTACCCGCTTTAGTAGATCGTGATGGGTGGCGGTGACCAGGCGTATGTCCACCTTGATCGGGGTGCTGCTGCCCACACGCTCGAACTCCTGCTCCTGGATCACCCTGAGCAGCTTAGACTGGGCCTCGAGGGAGAGTTCGGCCACCTCATCGAGAAACAGTGTGCCCTGGTGGGCCAGCTCGAACCGTCCCTTGCGGCGGCTGGTCGCGCCGGTGAAGGCGCCCTTTTCATGGCCGAAGAGCTCACTCTCTAACAGGGTGGGGGAGAAGGCAGCGCAGTTGACGCTCACCAGGGGCTGAACGCTGCGATCGCTCAGGGCATGGATGTTGCGGGCCACCAACTCCTTGCCGGTACCGTTTTCACCGTTGATCAGGACAGTACTGCTGGTATTGGCCACCAACTTTATCTGCTGGATCAGTGACTGAATCGCTTCACTCTCGCCCGAGATATTCACCTCCTGGCGGTGGCTGGCCAGCTCGGTCAGCAGGTAATCATTTTCGTTGGCCAACTTCTCCGACAGGGCCTGCACCTGCTTAAGCGCCTCCCTGAGCGAGGCCTCGGTCTGTTTCTGAATGCTGATGTCGCGAAATATCGCGACTACGCCAATGAGACGGTCTTGCTTGTAGACAGGGGTCGAGGTGTAGTGCACCGGAAAACTGCTGCCATCCTTGCGCCAGAAGAGGTCATGGCTGATCTCTCTCGCGATACCGTCGTGGAGCGTGTTATAGATGGGGCACTCTTCCTGAGGATAGGGGCTGCCATCGGCATGGCTGTGGTGGTGACAGTCGTGGATGTTCTTGCCCAGTAGCTCCTCGGCCTTCCAGCCCGTCATTCTCTCGGCCGCGGGATTGATAAACACGGCGTTTCCTTCGAGGTCGAAGCCGTATATCCCTTCTCCGACCGCGTTGAGCAGGAGTTTGTTCTCGGGTAGAAAGTCCACATGGGCATCATCGACCCTTGGGTGTTTACAAGCCATGCTCGCCGCTCCTTGCTGGCAATGCGCCTCTTGGGAGCGCAATCTTCAAATGTTCGCCTCGGGATATAAGCTCGACATCCCAGGGTTGAATCTGCGTCTATCTTAACCGGTTTTTCTGGTTGGCGTCATCAATCAATGTCGCGATATATCGTCACTCGTTTTTAGGCCGACGATATGTTTGTTTTTCGCTATGCCTAGCCGATTATTTTAACTATCTCATTAGAGGTAGATGTTAACCAATGATTGATTTTTTGAGTGCTTCTGAATAATTGCTCTAACCGGAATTGTTTGAGCTTTACTGACTAATCTATTTGGTTTTTTGCCGCCAACACCGCATGTTTGTTCGTTTTTTAGCCTATGCCACTAACCGACTATCGTCTAATTTAGATTAATTAGTATTAGCAATTATTTTTTATTTGTTATAGAAGTGTAAATGAAATGTATTCATTTCGCTCTGGGGAATGCCTGTGGTGATTCGCGTTAAAAAGGCGCGAATGATGGCGAAATATAAAAAAAACTATGCGGGAAATATGATGACAACACATAAAAATAAAGGTTTCGGCGTGAGTGCGCTGAGTTTTGCCATCTCTTTGGCATTGACAGGGTCGTTAGCGAGTACACAGGCGTTGGCCGATGATCAACAGGCTCAAGCGTCTGACAATATTGAAAAGATTGCCGTGGTGGGGACACGCTCTGCGCCGCGATCTATCGGCGATTCGCCAGTGCCTATCGATATCATCAGCAGCGATGATCTCAAGAAGAATGGTTCGACCGACATGATCGATATGTTGGTCACCTCTGTACCTTCTTTCAACTCCCGTGCTCAGCCTATCAGTGATGCGGCAACCCTGATCCGTCCGGTCAACCTACGTGGTCTGCCTTCTGATAGCACCCTAGTGCTTGTAAACGGTAAGCGCCGTCACCGCGCCTCGGTGATCGCCTTCCAGGGCGGCGGTATCAACGACGGTGCTCAGGGCCCGGATATCTCGGTGATCCCGAGTGCGGCACTGAAACAAGTAGAGGTACTACGCGACGGTGCAGCGGCGCAATACGGCTCAGATGCCATCGCCGGTGTGATGAACTTTGTGCTTAAGGATGACGCCGAGGGTGGCTCTATCACAGTCGGTCAGGGTGAATATTATGAGGGTGACGGTGCCACCACTACCATAGATGCCAACGTGGGACTGCCACTGTCCGATGCTGGTTTTGTGAACCTCAGCCTACAATACAAGAATGCCGATGCGACCAGCCGCAGCATACAGCGTCCCGATGCGGCCAACCTGATAGAGCAGGGCAATACCTTCGTCGAAGACCCTGCCCAGGTGTGGGGGAACCCAGAGATCAAGGATGACTATAGCTTCTTCCTAAACTCTGGCTATGACATCAATGATAATGCGCGCCTATATGCCTTCGGTAACCTCTCTTCGCGCGACGTGGTCGGTGGTTTCTACTATCGTAACCCACACAATCGTGGCAACGTCTACTCACTGGATGACGGTGAGACCTTGCTGGTAGGCGCGATCAATGGCGATCCTTCTACCTGCGCCGTGGTACCTATTCCTAAGAATGCCGATGGTAGCGACGGCAACGTGCTGGAAACCGATGCCTACAAGGCGATGCTGGCCGACCCTAACTGTTTCGCCATGAACCAGCTGCGTCCGGGCGGTTATACGCCGCAGTTTGCCGGTACGGTGGAAGACAGCTCCTTCTTCGCCGGGGTGAAGGGCGAGCTGGGAGAGTGGAACTATGATTTCAGCGCGGGTATGGGTAACAACAAGTCGACCTTCAGCCTGAAGAACTCGCTCAACCCGTCACTGGGCTTAGACACGCCCACCGACTTCGAAACCGGTGCCTATGAGCAGGCAGAGACTACCGTTAACCTAGATTTCTCTCGCATGTTGACCCTAGGCAGCGTCGAAGATATCAGCTTCGCCACAGGTTTCGAGTGGCGTGAAGAGTCGTTCGAGATCACTCAGGGCGAAGAAGCCTCTTGGGTGGCCGGGCCTTACGCCGACCAGGGCTTTAACATCGGCTCTCACGGCTTCAAGGGGTTCGGTCCAGAGGCCGCAGGCAAGAACTCGCGTAACAACATAGGTGTCTATGCCGACATGGAAGCCTATCTGGGCGAGCGTTGGTTGCTGGGTGCCGCATTGCGCTATGAGGACTTCTCGACCTTCGGCGATACCCTCAACTATAAGCTGACCGCGCAGTTCACGGCCACAGACGCTCTCTCTTTCCGCGCCTCGCACAGCACAGGTTTCCGTGCGCCGACCGTGGGCCAGGAGAACGTGGTAAACACTCAGACCTCTATCGTCGATGGCGATCTGATCCAGACCTTTATCGCGCCGCCAACGGATCCGCTATCGGCCTTCTATGGTGGTAAGGTGCTCAAGCCTGAAGAGTCTGTCAGCTACGCCCTGGGTGCAGTGTTTGAACATGAAAACCTTTTCGTGACAGTAGATTACTACAACATCGAGGTGACGGGACGTATCGCCCAGTCGAGTCAGATCGCGGTTGAGGCTGATGACTATGATGCGCTGCGCGCCGCCGGTGTTGAGTTCCCAGAGCTGATCTCTGCGGTGACTTACTATACCAACGACTTCGATACCACCACTCAGGGTATCGATCTGGTCGCCTCCTACGACACTCAGCTGTTGTCTGGCGATACCAAGTTTAGCCTGGCCTATGGCTGGACAGATACCAGTGTAGATAAGTACAACCCGAACACCACAGATGAGGGTAAGGTACGTCGCTTAGAAGATGGTATTCCGGCTCACCGTGCGACCCTGACCTGGGCACAGTCTTGGGACAGACTCAGCATGTCGCTGCGCGGTAACTACTTCGGCGAGTACTATGCGACCCACGCCGACGATACCTCGGATTGGGGGTCTGAGATGGCCGATTCGGCGGTGACTCTGGACCTCGAGTTAAGCTATCAGTTCCTCGACAGCCTGACGGTATCTATCGGTGCCAACAACCTGTTCGATCAGGAGGCGCAAAAGCTGAAGGACGGTACCCGTGGCGTGCTAGGCGCCGTGTACTATGAGAGTGGCCCGTTCGATTACAACGGTGGCTACTACTATGGTCGCGTGAACTACCGCTTCTAATCCTCGGTGCTTCAATCGGCTTTGACGCCAGCGATTGAGATAAGAAGAAGGCTGCTATGCAGCCTTCTTTTTTTATAAAACTAATACCAATCACAGTAAATATGTGATCAGAAATAGCGCAGAAAAAACGCTTAAGAACAAAGCAGGATTTTTAGGTAAGTAGTTATTCTACAATTAAAAATACTAATACAGTTATCGAGCATTTTAACAAGCTAGAATGATTAATTATTTATTACGATTGGTATAACTTCGAGGTGGAAGAGAGGTTAGCAGATCGTCGATAGACAGCACCCTAGGCAGTACCAGGCCAGTGGGATGCGCCTGACTGTAGACGATGTTAAAGGGAACGCCATAGGCCTGATACCTGGCCAGGTAAGCCTCTATCCTGGCGTCGCTCTGGGTAAGATCGCCGCGCATCAACAGGATATTTTTATCCTTTAGCCGCTCAACCACCACCGCCTGATGCAGTACCCTGTCTTTGTTGGCCTTACATATGTTGCACCAGTCGGCGCTGACATCCACAAATACCGTTTTGCCTTTAGCAACCCAGGCGGGGATCTGCTCTGGCTGCAGGTTGTGCCAGGTCAGTTGTTTATAAGCTTGGCTGTCTTCCTTGGGCAAGACAAAGTAAGTGACGGCGGCATTGAGTAGCAATAGACAGCTTAGGACGCCTAGCACGCCAATCGGGATATTCTTTCCTTGGCATCGCTTGTACACAAGCCAGACAAGCAGGCCAAATATCGACCCTAGGGTCGCGGTGCTTAGAAGAAGTAGGTTAGAGCTCATATCCTGGGATTCATCAATCTGTCTGAGTATTGGGCCTTAGCCTAACATGTCTGCTGCTTACGCGGGGCAAAAGCGCAAGGCGCGGATAATTTCATGGTGTGGAGCCCTTGTGAGGGGCTCTCTTCCCCAACAGATTAAACCGCTCAATAAGTTAATGGCCTGACTTAGGTCGATGCCCGCGCCACCCGCATGGGTTTAGTTTCGTCGGGAGTATTAAAAGCATGGGGGGATTGAGGTATATTGGCCTGCGCTGGATTTGCCAGTCGCCATCAGGTTGGGGCGATGTAACGCCTATTTCGTAGCGCCTATTTCGTAACGCCGATTTCGTAATTGTGAATGATAGAGGATACCGTATGAGTTTTAGTGCCTGGCTTGGTCTGCTAGCCATCTGTTGTTTGGGGGCCATGTCGCCCGGGCCTAGCTTGGCCATGGTGGTGCGTCACACCTTAGGAGGTGGGAGAGCCAACGGCATCGTCTGCGCCTGGGCACATTCCATCGGCATAGGTGTCTATGCCCTGGTGACCCTGCTAGGCTTGGCCGTGCTGCTCAAGCAGGCGCCGCTGGTGTTTAACGGTATCGCGATTCTCGGCGCCCTCTATCTTGCCTATATCGGCGTTCAGGCGCTGCGCTCTAAGGGCGGTATGTCGGACAAGTTGGCGGCCGGCAAGTCGACGGATCTCATCACTGCGGCACGCGATGGCATTGCCATCTCGCTGTTTAACCCAAAGATCATGCTGTTCTTTCTGGCGCTCTTCAGTCAGTTTGTGATGGTAGCCGACGAGCTGTGGGGTAAGTCGCTTATCGTGCTGACGCCACTGGTGGTCGATGGTCTCTGGTACACGCTGATCGCCTTCCTGCTGTCGCACAAGTCTGTGTTACCTAAGCTCAGAGAGAAGGCGGCGCTGATCGATAAGCTCTCGGGTGTGGTGCTGATTCTGCTGGCGGTGCGGGTGCTGGTGACCCTCTAGCCTCTATGGCGTAACGCTTGGTAGCTTTTATGGCGTCGCGCTTTTTAGCTGAGTAATACAAATACGGCTAAGGGATCTACCTTAGCCGCATTGTTTTATCTGTTTATGCCTGTCGGCAGACTAGCCGTTGAAGACCTGTACGGCATCATCTTTGGTAGGCTCTTGCTGAGCCGAAGGTGGATTGTCGATATGATCGTCTAAGTTATCGTTCAACATATCCTTGTATTCTTTGGTAAACCACTCCAGTGCGTTGGTTTTCTCGGCCTTAAGATCGGCAGATTTCAGCGCTGCCTCGAAGGCGTTAAAGCGGGCGGCGGCAAAGCGCAGGGCGGTACCTACTTTGGCAATATCCTGCTCCTCGGCGCTAAGCTCGTTGGCTAAGGCGATAAACTTGTCGGCTATCTGAAAAATAGTGGTTTCTTTTTGCTGTTCTGACATGCGCATGCTCACAGGTAGGTCAATAGTATGCTGGCATAGTAACGTAAATTAGCCGTTAATGAAGCATAGATTTAGAGGTAATGGGATCTATATCGCCAATCCCCATAGGCTCGCGAGATTAACTGGCGGGATCGCTGTCGACCAGCACGCGGCCATCGCGTGAATCATAGTAGATGCTGAGATTTTGATTGTCGCTCAGGTGATAGCGACATTGATTCACACTGATATAGTTTGCCTTATAATCTGTGCTGGTCTGAGCATCGCCGCGGGAAACGCTGGGCTCGTCGCCCTGAAAGACGGTTTCCCATACCGAGATGCAATCTTCTACGTTGTCCAGCTGAGGTGAGGCCTCGTTATCGGTAAAGTAATGCTGCGCCGGCCAGCCATTGGCGTTAAAATTCATCTCGCCCGACTCGCTGTCGCCGAAGGTCTTGAGGTTTTCCGCCGGGCCCGAGCCTACGCGAACGGCCCATACGGCGCGGGCCATGTCGATGCCGGACTTGAAGGCGCCGCCGGTGGCCTTAACGCTGGCCACTTGAGCGTCCTGGGAGAGGTTGATAAATTTTGGCAGGGCGGTGACCGCCAGGATCCCTAGCACTATGATGACGACCACGAGTTCGATAAGGGTAAAGCCGCGTTTAAGTGCCAAGGACATCGTAAAACCTCTTGGGATTGTAGAGACTAAGCTAGGTAAGTCTTAGGCTAGGTAAGTCCTTAGGCTAGGTAAGTCTTAGATGTGGCGTATGTATCTGTCCGAGTCGGACAACGCCAAGAATACCACTCGATTCTAAGTTTTTTTTAAAAGATATAAAGAGATAGCTATGACAGAGATCAGCCGCTGGCAAGATTTTATCGACCAAGAGGCACAGCAAGATTACTTCGGCCAGTTGCAGTCTTTCGTGCAGGGAGAGCGTGATGCCGGTAAGGCTATTTATCCGGCAAAGGAGCAGGTGTTTAGCGCGTTCGAACTGACGCCGCTGGATAAGGTCAGGGTGGTATTAATCGGTCAGGATCCCTATCACGGTGAGGGCCAGGCGCATGGCCTCTGTTTCTCGGTGCAGCCGGGGGTTAAGGTCCCTCCCTCGCTGGTGAATATGTATAAGGAGCTTGCCAGCGATATCCAGGGATTCGAGATCCCTGCACATGGCCACCTTGCTAAGTGGGCCGAGCAGGGGGTCTTGATGCTCAATACTGTGCTCACGGTAGAGCAGGGCAAGGCACATTCCCACGCTAAGGCCGGATGGGAGACCTTCACCGACAACGCCCTGAGGCTGCTCAATGGGCAAGCACGCCCGATTATCTTCGTGTTGTGGGGGGGCCATGCCATGAAGAAGAGCAAGCTTATCGAGTCAGACCGACACCATCTGGTCACCGGGCCACACCCTTCGCCGCTTTCGGCCTATCGCGGATTCTTTGGTTGTAAACACTTCTCAAAAATCAACGAGTTGTTAAAGGCTTCCGGCGAGACGCCTATCGACTGGCAGGTGTAAAATTCAGGCCGAGTTGCTACAAAATCATACTTGCCGTCCCCTGAAAAGCTAATTATATTGATAGAGGAGTGTAACGTAACTGTTAACAGTTTGGGGTGGGATAACCCATAGAGACTGCAACAGGTTACAGCGGCTTAGGTAGGTGGCCGCCTACCAGGCTAGGCTTTCAAGGCGGACAGGAATATGGATATTAGAGCTAAGCGAGGAACGCTTGTTCGTTGGAATCAGGAACAGAGGGTAGGCTTTATCGCCCCGGACGACGGATCGGACGAACTCAGAATTTTTGGCATCAATTTACTCCCCTACGAACACATGCCCAAAGAGGGTGAATCTGTGGTGTATCGCCAATGGAAAGATTCGCTGCGCGGTACTAAGGTCACCAAGGGAGAGATCGACTTGGGCAATCCCATCACCTTGACCTCGCCCTTCGAGTCGCTTGATAAGTTCGATAACCACGAGGCCGTCAGCTGGCGGGTAAAGGTCGGTCTGGTGGCGCTGGCGATCGCCTTTGGTCATCTGCTCTATCTGTTTATGGTCAACTATGACTATTCAGCCAATGTTGACATCAAACCGCCGGAGGGGCTGTTTCCGCCAGGGTCTGAGTATTACGTGGGTAAGCAGGAGCTACAAGATGTGGTCTTTAGCTGCGATGCCCGGCAGCAATGCCTGCAGATGACCTCTTGTCAGGAGGCCAAATACTTCGCCAACCACTGCCCAGGATTTGAGGTTAACGTGGGTGACACGCCCTGTGTAAACCTCTGGTGTAAATCAAATTAAGTCTGAATCAGCGTATCAATTGGTTTTCACCAATTGGTATTGCTGGGCCAGCGCCCCTTTAATTCGCTCACCCTTATCGTCCAACATGAAGAGTATATTTTCACCCACCTGAAGCTTCATGCTTCTGGCCTTGGTATCAAGGGTGATCTTGCTGCCCATCTCATTCCAGCTAAATTGCCCATTAAGGGTCACCTTGGCGGCCTGGCTTGGCTTGCCAAGGTATTCTTGGGTGAGTCGATAGCTGTTGTCGCCATTGAGTTGCAGGCTCATGGCGATTCCCTGGCAGTCGGCGCAGGGCAGAGTGCCCACGTAGAGGCCCGGCCAATCCAGTGCATTGCGGCTGGTATCGCCGAGCGGCATGGCTGACACAGAAGCTGCTGGCTGTGACATCGCGGCTTCTGGCTGTGGCTCTGGGGATTTCGGTGCTTGCGTTTGTTGAGCGCAGGCGCCGAGGGTGAGCAGGACAACTGGGAGGAATCGCGCGCTTATCTTCATTATCTCTTCCTTAACGGGTGGCGAGCAGGGGAGCGTGGAAAACCAATGGCCAGCCTGCGCTATAAGTCTCTGCACACTTTAGTCTGTCTTCTCCATGCTTTCAAAGCGGATTTCATTCAATCACCCTTTGCTCTCTTGCTAACCCTAACCTCTCAACCCTAAGGTCGGTAAATTAGACTAAAATATGAACTATCCATCTGTTAATCCTTATGAAACTTAAACTATGCCCAGTACCTTTACTCTCTGTGATACGAGCCACTTTGGCTACTCGAGCCGATTAATGCCCAGTACCGGCATGGGTGTGGCTCGTCGTTTGAGTTTGGCATTTGCACTAGTGTTGGCGACGGCTTTTTCTGTTTGCTGCTCAGCCGATAATGGCGGCGCAATATCTGGCCAAGTGGCAGTAGCACCGGCAAAGAAGTCAATCGACAAACTTTCTCTGGTGAGCGTGTCTAACGACTATCCCCCCTTTTATTCGGCGAATCTGCCATCGCAGGGGGTTATCTATCATCTGGCTCAGGCGGTGTTTCAACACGCGGGGTATCCCATGGCTCACCGTTATTATCCTTTTGCCCGCGCCAAGGCCATCATGAAAAAGGGGGGCGCCGATGTGATTTTGGGTGTCTGGTATCGCCCCTCGAGGGAGGAGTGGATCGCCTTTTCTGCGCCGCTACTCTCGGTCAATGTCGTGCTCTATAAACGGGTGGATTCACAGATAGCCTTTAATACCATGGCCGATCTTCGTCAGTATCGTATCGGCATTGGCCGGGGCTATGCCAATCCAGAGGCATTTCAAAACGCTGCGCTGAAAACCGAAGCCGCCAGTTCAGATAAGGTCAACCTTAAGAAGTTACTCGCCGGACGAATCGATTTAGTGCTGATTGGCGAAGATGTTGCGCAGTATCTGATCGCCCAATCGGGCGATCAGTTTAAAGACAAGTTTGAGGTAGTAGGCGAGCCCCTGAGTGTGGAGCTTTTTCACCTTGGTCTCTCGAGAAGCCTGCCTCATTATCAAGAGGTTCTCGACGACTTTAATCGAAGTCTGACCGAGATGGCGCAAAGTGGCGAGGTGGGTCGCATACTCAGCGAACATGGTTTTGGATCCAATGGCTATTGGCAGCAGAAACAGGCTCGTCGATAAGAGAGCCCCCGCAACGGGCCTAGCCTGTATGGATGACAGATGGCGTCACTATCATGGGCAGGGGCACATCCCAGTGCTCTGTGGGTAGCGCTGCTACCTGCTGGCAATCGTGAGCATAGCCTATGGGGTAGGGTTTGCCCCTCAACTGCCAGTCACTCAGGCAGCGATCATAATAGCCGCCGCCCATTCCCATACGATTCCCCTGCTTATCGAAGGCCACCAGAGGCGTGATGATCACATCCAGGTGCTGGGGCAAGATCATCTCAGTGATGTTGAGTTTTGGCTCCCAGATCTTGAGGCGATTCTGGATCAGGTGGCTGGTGGGATGGTATTTAAAAAACAGCAGGTTGCCCCGTGAAAAGGGGTGTAGACGCGGCAAATAGACATTCACGCCAGCCTGCCACAGGGTCTCAATCAGCGGCTGGGTATCCAGCTCGCCATCGCTGGTCAGATAGAGGGCGACGTGTTTTGCCTGACGCTGACCAATCACCGCCATCAGCCTTGTGGCTGCCTCATGGGCAAATTGTTTCTGGGTGTCGGCAGGAATCGCCCGCCTTGCGATGCGGATTTGATTTCTGATCGCCTGACGATTTTCCTGGTTGGCGGCGCTCGGCGCGAAGGCGGGTTTCAATATCCTTAACTCCATTAAAGGCTGTTATCGAGTTCTATGTTATGTGGGCAGTCTATCTCTGCTGAGTGAAACTTTTCAAGTATGCGTTGCGGTGATGCCAAGAGTATGGTTATTCAATGGCTGAATACCTAAGTATGGACTGGGTTTAAATCAATTTCTGATACTCTCTATATAAATAATGGGTTTTATAAGCCTCGTTTCAAATAACTTATTACTGTTTTTATTAGGTCGGTAATACCTTTGCATTTAAGTGGGTGGGGAGTGTTTTTATTAATCTTTCTACAATCTTTTGTGCTGATTGTATTATAATGTTCTGGAAATTTATGTAGCCAAAATATTTATTTTTTAACAGTATTTTGGTGTGGCATTATCAGATTTTTAAGGTTTTGGTTGGCTTTGTTTTTAATTTGTTGGTATTTGGTTTAACACCTTTGGTTTGTTAACAGGTTTTACAGCGATTAACATTGTTTTTACTCGTATTTATCTTTTTGAGAAAGTAAATGTATTATAGCTCCCGCTTGCTAATGGTGATTATATCGTTAGTCTTTTTTGTTCCTTTAAGCTCTGTCGCGTCTGATATCGCTACCAGTATTGGTAGGGGAGTTGACAACCGAACCGACGATGGTGGTTATTTTGAACTTGGTATGAGTGTGTACAATGTGAATAAAGTAGACATTCGCCAAGTTGATGCTGGATTAATAGAACCCTCTTTGTTAATTAGCGGCATGTATCAATATAAAGGCCTGTTTGTTGAAATGGTACATCAGTCTCAAGATGGTATTAATATTGGTTACAATATCTGGAATTCCAAAAATTGGTCGCTAGATATACTCGCTGCAAATTTGAAGGGGTCTTGGTCAAGAGCTGAAGGGGTAGATCCCAAAACTCTAAATGAGGCGCAACGTAATGCTTATTTAATGTCTGAAGATTCATTTTATATTGGTGCGGGATTTAGGCTCACTCGATATTGGAGTGATGATTATGTGTTTCAATATCGTATTGTGACCGATTATTATGATGGCCAAGGTGTCCAGAGTAGTGCCAGATTGGGAAAATCTTGGCAAGTTCGTAATTGGAATTTCCATGCGCTAGGCAGTGTTGAATACTCATCCTCTAGATTAAATAAATATCTTTTTGGCGTTAATAGTGATGAGGCGACGGAGAGGTTTCCTGAATACCAGCCAAATGGCTCGTTTAGCTATGGTTTGGAGGTTGGTGTGGCCTATCCCATCAGCCAACGCTTGGTGTTTCGTGCTATGTATCGCATGACTGTACTGCCTGCTGAAGTTACTGACAGCCCCTTTAATGAATCTGGCTATTTATCGTTTTTCAACGCTTCAATTAGCTATGTATTTTAGGTGGCCCATGACTAAATTATGCCTGTCGTTGGGGCTACTCATCTCGGTTAGTTCAATGAACCTGCAGGCTAGTCAGACCCCTATTGAGCTCACTGTTTCTCCGGAGCAGTGTGTGGCGCTGCATAAAGGGCAAACCTGCTATCAAAATGTACTGTTTAAATGGCAAACCCCAGATGTAGGGCGCTATTGTTTGACTGAATCTAAGAGTCATCAAAAGATAATTTGTTGGGATGGCCAAGCAATGAAGCAGTATCAATACGATTTTGAGGGGATTTCCACAACACTCTATAGCTTGATTCGTCTCGATAGTGAAGAGCCACTGGCTGAGATTAAAGTCGTTGTTACTTGGGTGTATAAAGCGCCCAAACAAAGTCAGTCTGGTTGGAGGCTATTCTAATGCTAGCGGCGGAGAAGAATATCTTAGTTGTTGAAGATGATGCTTCATTGGCGGAGTGGATAAGCGACTACCTGCTGGATCATGGTTACGGTATTACCGTTGCTAATCAAGGAGATTACGCGCTGGCCATGATTGCCGAAGAAGAGCCTGATCTTGTACTACTGGATGTTATGTTACCGATAAAAAATGGCTTTGATATCTGCAAAGAGGCAAGAATTTTTTATAAAGGCCCTATTTTGTTTATGACAGCCTGTGTTGAGGATGGCGATGAGATTCGAGGGCTTGAAGTCGGTGCGGACGATTACCTAACTAAGCCGATAAGGCCGAAGGTGATGCTTGCACGTATAAACGCCTTGTTACGTCGTTCATCAGACGACAATGTTCAACAACAACTTATTTTTGGATCATTAGTCTTAAATGCTGTGACCAAATCTGTCCTTATTGATGAACAACCGTTAAAGCTAAATGCCAATGAATTTGATGTCTTTTGGTTATTAGCGTCAAAAATGGGAGAGGTGGTGAGCCGAGCAGACTTGATTGTCACTCTTCGTGGAATCGAGTATGACGGCTTTGATCGTTCGGTAGATAACCGAGTCTCGCGTCTGCGAAAAAAACTGACTGAGGCGAAGTGTCACCCCTATGAAATTAAAACGATTCGCGGAAAAGGTTATCTTTTTTGCCGAGAAGATACACCCCAATAATTTCATTCGTCATGTATTAATTAGGAGGGCGGATGAAGCGGCTCATCATTTCACTTGTGCTGGTGGTATTGGCATCTATCGTCAGTTTAGGTTGGTCAATTAGCGAGTTTGCTAGATTAAATAGCTTGGATTTCGAAACATCGACAGCTCAGGAAGAATTGACCGCATTAAAGTTAGTGGGATCTGCTTTAGCTTTAAGTTTAGATAATGACGATGTCGATTCCACAGGATTTGTGAATAGTTGGAATCAGAAAAACCAACATCGACTATCCATTATTGATGAGGCGGCATTTGTGTTGCCGCCATCACTAACGGTTCAGTTTGAAATAGATGCCTATTTGTTGCTGGATTCCGAAGAAGGCATATCACTGCATTATCGTATGCCCCAAACTGGTCGAGTACTCAACATTCGAACTCATCTACTATCAACAGAGGAAAATGAGTTCAGCTTAAACGAGCTGTATACCACGCTGTTTTATGGCGGAATGGTCGTTATTCTATTGTTTTGGATTTCGCCACTTATCAGACAGTTAATGCGTCTGAGTAGGACGACAAAAGCCTTTGGTATGGGAGAGCTCCAGGAAAGGGTAAGGGTAACTAAGACCTCATATATAGGTGCCATTGAAACCGAATTTAACCGAATGGCAGATCGTATTCAGCAGCTAGTGGAAGATAATAAGCTTTTAAGTCGTGCAGTGTCCCATGATTTAAAAACACCGATTGCCCGCTTACGTTTTGGTATAGAGGCGTTGGAAGAAACTCAAAATGAGCAGCTTAGAGCTAAATACTTTCAAAGGTTAAACCGAGATCTCGATACCATGGAAGAATTAGTCTCGATCTTACTGAGTTATGCTCGCCTCGATGAAGCTAATATCCAACCCGAATTTCAAGTGATTGAACTCAATAGTTGGCTTAAACAAAAGCTCGGAATCTACAGCAGTATTGCATACCCAATTGATTGTCAGCTAGCGCCGGCGCCGCTGATGGTTAAAACGGATCCCAAGTATTTGTCTATGCAGTTGGCGAATCTATTGAGTAATGCCGAGCGCTTTGGGTGCTCTGCTATATATCTTTGTCTCGAGGTTAGTGGCGACAAAGCTTGGCTGCATGTTGAAGATGACGGTAAAGGTATTGATATCAGTGAGGTAGATCTGGTCGTGAAGCCGTTTGTACGTGGTCAGCAAAGTCGGGGAAATGCTGGGCACGGTATGGGATTAGCAATTGTTCATCGTATAGGTGAATGGATGGGGACTCGGTTGTCTATCGATTACTCCCCAAAGTTAGGTGGGGCGAAAATGTCATTGGCGTTTAAAATTGTAGGCAATACATATAACAACATAGAATAGTGAGACTGGCACTAAGTTGCGGTGCCAGTCTCCTTCGTGGCTATAACCTATTCGTCAGGAGATACATTGTTTAGGATATAGTTTACATCGTAGATCTGTTTTTCAGTATTAATAGGCTTGCTATTAAGTCCGGTCACCTCAACAACTGTAGAGGTTTCGTTATCTATAGTCGAGCTGGTAAAGAGGCTATCTTTAGATTTTGAACTTACTCCGAACTGACCAACCGAGTCTCGATAAGTTTGCTCGCTAACGTAAGTAAAATAGGAATAGCCTGCTTGGCGGCAAAGCTCTGCCGATTTCAACAAGACATATTTGCGAGTTAAAGCCCTATCTGTATTGATGTTACCCACAAAGCTGATCTGCCAGCTATCTGGTGCTATTTGTACCGTTTGAAATCCCTTTCCAAATGTCCAAAAGCTCTTTTGGGTATCGTAAGGTGTGGCACAGGCCGCTAGTGTTAGGGCAAGCACGATACCTGTCGATAGTTTTTTCAATGATTTCATGACATTTATTCTCTCATCACTAGAAACTGTAGCTGACGCCTAGTGTTGTCATCCATTGATTGCGGCTATCAACTAGAGGTGAATTAGCCAAGCCAGAACCTAAATACGTATAAGAGGTCGATTGAGTAATGTCGATATTCTCAGTAATTGGTATCACTAAAGCGTAACCAAGTTTGTATGCAAGTGAACCACTTGCCTTATAGGTTGGGCGTTTAGGGGTTGCGTCAGCCTTAGATACGCCAGTGTAGTAATTGACATACCCATTGCTAAAATAGTGAACACCTACGTAAGGTACGAAGTCGGCGAAGCCTAGAGTCGTTGGACGGTAGTAAGTGAGGTCTGCCTGGTAGCCGTTATAAACTCCAGTGACATCGTGCTGAAACTTTGCTGACAAGGTGTCGTTTCCGATATGAAGATCAGCATTTAAGCCTATGTCGGCGCTAAATTTTTTATCTTTCATACCCTTAAGAACTGTGGCGTCGCTGGCATCAAAACCCGAATTACCAGCTACAAATACACTCAGGTCAATCGCCTTATCGGTGCTTTTAAAGAAACGAAAGTTTATACCGCTTAGGTCTGCGTTGAAGTCTTCGCCATGATAGCCGCCATTAATGTAGCCACCTGTTTTGCGATCTTGACCCTGGTAGAACTCGCTGCCGGTTACCGCTCCGGCACTGGCAAAGAATTGGCCTTGATGACTATAAATATTGCCATTACGGATATAGGTATTACCTTCAGCTAAGGCACAGTTTGAAATCAGAGCTGTTGAAATAAGGAAGCATAGCTTTTTCATTGATTTGTTCTCATCACATTGTTGTTAATAACGATGGCGAAACTATATTGAAAGACGTATGCGGACTCTGTATCCGAATGTATCCTAGCCTACAGTGCATAAGACAGGGGAGCTTGTTTGGGGCATAAAAAAGGCCAGAAAGTGTTATACCTTCTGGCCTCTTTAATTTGAATTGCTCCCCAAGATGCCGTTACCGGTGTAGCCCTTGAACCGTAGGTTCAAGGCGGGTAAATGATTAAATCCTAAGGCTTCTCGGTTCGCGCCGAGCTTGCGCAATGTCATCAAAACATTCACCCTGAGTTTGTAAATATCGGCACAGGGACATAACCGACTCACGCACACCACAGGGAGCAAAATTGTTGCGTATCGACCTCTTAGATCGGGCGGCGATATTCGTTATAAATCGCTTCGCCTCACGCGTAATTACAGTTTAATCGCCTTTTGTTGCGCGCTCAACCAGCGCACTCTCTAAGGTCGACTGCAGCAGACCGATTTTTTCATCCATCTGCTTAATATAATCTTGATTCTTCTTCTGTTCTTCCAACAATTCATAGCCAATATTCAGAGCGGCCATGATGGCAATTTCTTCCCGGCTAAGGTTGTTGGTTCGAGCACGCAGGGAACTCAGCTGCTTTTCCAGCTTGTCGGCCACATGGCGCAAGGCATCTTCCTGTCCTATCGGACAAGCGATGGAGTAGGTGCGTCCCAATAAGCTAATTTCGATAGCATGGCTACTCATTTGCGATGTAGATCCTTTTATCCTGTCGTTGAGCGGACTATATCGGGCTGCCCTGGAAAGTGCAATAACACTGGGGCCTTAATAACGCTTTGTTAGATTAAATGTTGTTTAGATAACCAATAGCTTAGCATTGGTAGCCTGTGGCTGCGTGAATTGTGCGCAGCTAACGTTATGGTGTCGTGCTGCCAATGGGCTAAGCTGGCTGCCAGCCTATGCTTTTGGCTTGGTCGAGCAGGCCAGATCTGCTAGCATGTCAGAAGTGAAATAATGACTGGAACACCTTATGGCAACCCCTCCCTCTTTACGCATCGAAATTCTGTTCGCCGAGCTCAATGCCGCCGATATCGCCCAACATCCCGTTGAAGTCCATGGCTCCCTGGTGGGACTGATCTGTGGTGGTGTTGGTCAAGCCAAGAGCGAGTGGATCAAGCCCCTGCTCGAATTGATCAACGATGGTCAGTTGCCGCCTCCCTCACTGGTGCAGCTGCTGGAAGAACTCTATCAAGATACCCTGGCGCGCATCACAGACGCCGATTTTGGTTTCACGCCTATGGCGCCGGAAGAGGAGGAGACCCTAAGCAAGCGCGTCGAGGCGCTCTCGCTATGGGTACAGAGCTTCCTGACGGGGATTGCCATGGCGCAGCCTAAGCTCAACCGCGCCTCGAGTGATGTCAAAGAGGTGATTCAAGATCTCGCCGAGATCGCTCAGGTGGAGTTCGATGTGGCCGAAGATGAAGAGTCTGAGGCTGCTTATATCGAGCTGATGGAGTTTGCCCGTATGGCGGCGCTACTCTGTTATGCCGAATTCGGCCCCGAGCCGAGTGAGATCAAAGATCAAGACCCCATGATTCATTAATATTGTCTGCATTTGAAGCGGCAGGCGCTAGTTAAGCGCTTGCCAACAATAGAGAAAGTGAATGACCACTTCGTCTGACCCTAAGCCGTTTGATATCGCCATCGTTGGCGGCGCCATGGCCGGTGCCACCCTGGCCCTTGGCCTGGCTAATTTAGCGCAAACCCGGCAGCAACCGCTGCGTGTCGCCCTTATCGAAGCCAACCGTCCCGGCGACGGCCATCCGGGATTCGATGCCCGCTCCATCGCCATCGCCCAGGGCTCTATTTTCGAGCTGACCCGTCTCGGCATCTGGCCTAAGCTGGCCCACCTGGGCACGGCCATCGAGAATATTCATGTCTCGGATCGCGGCCATTTCGGCATGACCACACTAAACGCCAAGGATTTTCATCTGCCCTATCTGGGGCAGGTGGTCGAGCTGGAGCGAGTGGGTGCCAAGCTGTTTAGCCTGCTTGAGCAGCAAGAGGTTAGCCTGTTTTGTCCCGCCAAGGTGGCCAGCATAGCCGCCGGGGTCGATGAGCAGCAGCTGATGCTAGACGATGGCACCGCCATCAGCGCCAAGCTGGTGGTCGCAGCAGATGGATTACATTCTAAGGTCAGACAAGATTTTAAGCTGCCGCTTGAGCAGGTGGATTTCGAGCAGGTGGCGCTGGTGGCCAACGTGCTTACCGACACGCCACATCACGAGTGGGCGTATGAGCGTTTCACCGATAGCGGCCCGCTGGCCATTCTGCCTATGGCCAACGTTGACGGGCAACCCCGCGTCTCCCTGGTGTGGGCTCTGGCGCCTGAACATGCCGAGCTGATGCTGGGGGCAGATAAGTCCGCCTTCTTAGATGCGCTGCAAGATGCCTTCGGCCACCGTGCCGGGCGTTTTATCGATGTGGGTGAGCGTCATGCCTACCCGCTTAAGCTTTCCTACATGGCGCGTCCCATCTATCAGCGCACCGTGTTTATCGGTAATGCCGCGCAGACGCTGCATCCTATCGCCGGTCAGGGCTTTAACCTGGGGCTGAGGGATCTCGTCTGTTTGCTCGAGGTAGTCGATGAGGCGCTCGAGCGGGACGAGGATATCGGCGGCGCCAAGCTGACCCACGAATACCTGAGTCGACGTCAGCAAGATCGCGACACGACAATCACCAATGTGGAATTTCTTGTGCGCGGCTTCTCCAATCAGCATTGGCCCTTGGTGGCAGGTCGCAACCTGGGGCTTAGACTGCTCTCCTGGTGTCCGCCGCTCAAGACCCCTATTGCCCGTAAAGCCATGGGGTGGAAATCGCCTCAATCTGCCAGTCAGTTTCGATAAAGGATCTCTCTATGTTCAGTACACAAACCTATGACGTTGCCATTATCGGCGGAGGCATGGTAGGGCTGGCAACCGCCATCGGCCTGGGTCAGGAAGGGCTTAGGGTCGTGGTGATCGACGCCGGGGAAACCCAGGCAGTATCTGGCGAGGCCAGGTTAAGAGTCAGTGCCATCAACAAGGCCAGTCAGCGATTGCTTACCCATCTGGGAGCCTGGGCCTATATCGATGAGTCTCGCGTCGGCCCCTATCAGAAGATGGCGGTGTGGGATAAGGATAGCTTGGGCAAGATAGGTTTCGATGCCCACTCTATTAGCGAGCAGACCCTGGGCAGCATCATAGAAAATGACAACATCAGCCATGCGCTGGCGACCCGAGCGAGCGAGCTTGGCGAGGTAACCCACCTTGAAAATCACCGTCTGGAAAAAATCGCCTTCGGCGAGCGTGAGGCCTGGCTGACTCTGGATAATGGCGACAATCTTTCAGCGGCGCTGGTAATAGGCGCCGATGGTGCCAACTCCTGGGTGCGTGAGCAGTGCAAGATCCCCATGACTTTCTGGGACTATGGCCATCATGCCATCGTCGCCTCTATTCGTACCGAGCTGCCCCATAATGCTACCGCCAGACAGGTGTTCTTAAGCGACGGCCCACTGGCGTTTCTGCCGCTGTTCGAAAAGGAGCTCTGCTCCATCGTCTGGTCGGTCCCGCCGGCCAAGGCGCAAACACTGCTTGAGGGAGACAAGATACAGTTCGAGCGCAGCCTGACCGCCGCCTTCGACGGTAAGCTGGGCATGTGCACACTGGAAAGCGAGCCACAGGCCTTCCCGCTCCGCATGCGTTATGCCCGGCACTTCGCCCGTCACCGCTTGGTACTCGCCGGAGATGCGGCCCACACCATACATCCGCTGGCGGGGCAGGGGGTCAACCTGGGCTTCTTAGATGCCGCGGCCATTATCGAGACCCTGAGCGAGCTTAAGGCCAAGGGTAGGGATATCGGCGATTATGCCAATCTTCGTCCCCTGGAGCGCTGGCGTAAGGCGGACGCGCTGGAGATGATCGCGGCGATGGAAGGCTTTAAACGACTCTTCGAAGGCAGTAATCCGGTGAAAAAAGCCCTGCGGGATCTGGGCCTCAACCTGGTGGATAACCTTTCTCCTGTGAAAACACTGTTTATGCAACAGGCTATGGGTAACAAAACCCGCTTGCCTGAGTTGTGTAAATAAGGCTTGAGAAAATGCGGCGGAATATCATTTTGTTTTTAAATACAAGTGGTTGACATCATTTGATTTGATATACGGATTCTCATGTAAAAAAACTACATTTTAAACATGAGAAAAAGTAATGGAAAAATGGTTCGGATTAGAAAATTCTCTTGTATACAAAACTGTGACGCAAGGTATAATTTCGCCGCATTTTGATACCAAGCGCGTATCTTAAAACAGAATTTGTTGATGCATCTTATTCGACGCAATTGATGCAAAAACTCATCTTTGCAATCACATCCTGGCCCTAAAGTACCCTAGGTTCAGGTGTGTCAGTTCAGCACGGTTGACTATAATCGTCTGCTTCGCTACCGCCTATTGATGACAAGAGAGTGCTTGACCGACCCTTTCGGCCTCTGCCCCATTTCATCAATCATGCCCTAGCGCTGAGGCACCGCCAGGTAAGACCCGAAAAGGGCAAAAAAGAAGAGATAATAATGGCTAATAAAACTGTACTCTTTAACAAGCACCTAGAAGCTAACGCCAAAATGGTCGACTTTCACGGTTGGGACATGCCGCTAAACTACGGCTCTCAAATCGAAGAACACCATGTTGTGCGTCAAGACGCAGGGATGTTTGACGTGTCTCACATGACAGTAGTAGATGTTACCGGTGCTCAGGCCTGTGATTTTCTTCGTAAGCTACTGGCCAACGACGTCGCCAAACTCAAGGTGCCGGGTAAGGCGCTCTACGGTGGCATGTTAGACCACAATGCAGGCGTTATCGACGACCTGATCACCTATTATCTCAGCGACACCCATTACCGTATCGTAGTGAACTCGGCCACTCGTGAGAAAGACCTCGCGTGGATCACCGAGCAAGTTAAAGGCTATGACGTGACCGTTACCGAGCGTCCTGAGCTGGCGATGATCGCCGTTCAAGGCCCTAACGCTAAGGCGAAGGCGGCGGCAGTATTTACCGACGAGCAAAACGCAGCAGTCGAAGGCATGAAGCCTTTCTTCGGTGTGCAGTCTGGCTCTCTCTTCATCGCAACCACAGGTTACACAGGCGAAGCCGGTTACGAGATCATCGTACCCGAGGCCGAGGCCGAAGCCCTGTGGCAAGCGCTGCTAGACGCTGGCGTTAAGCCATGTGGTCTGGGCGCCCGCGACACCCTACGTTTAGAAGCAGGCATGAACCTATACGGCCAGGATATGGACGAGAGCGTTAACCCGCTGGCGGCCAACATGGGCTGGACCATCGCCTGGGAACCCGAAGATCGTGACTTCATCGGCCGCGAAGCGCTAGCCGCTATCAAAGCCGCCGGCGCTGACAAGCTCGTTGGCCTAGTGATGGAAGCCAAGGGCGTACTGCGCACCGGCATGCCAGTCTTCTTCACCGACGCAGACGGCGTCGAACAGCAAGGCGTTATCACCAGCGGCACCTTCTCACCAACCTTAGGTTACTCAATCGCCATGGCGCGCGTACCTAATTCTGTTGGCGATGTCGCAGAAGTCGAGATGCGTAAGAAGCGCGTCCCTGTTAAAGTGATCGCACCTAGCTTCGTGCGTAACGGTAAGCAGGCCTTCTAACTGTTTGATAAGGGTTATCCCTGTTTGACCGTCAGGTAGCCAAAAGGGCGTTGGTGAGTCTGGGTTGTTAGTCTGATACAGGCTAAGCAACTCGGGGCAAAGCTGCTAAAATATCGGCTGACCCAGTCCAACGACAGGCACTTGAGTGGTTAAGCAGGCTTAGTTTTTAAAATTTAGCACTACGGAACAAGGAACAAAAATAATGAGCAATATTCCGACTGAATTGAAATACGCTTCTTCACACGAATGGATCCGCAAAGAAGATGACGGTTCATACACTGTTGGTATCAGTGAGCACGCCCAAGAGCTACTAGGCGACATGGTTTTCGTTGAGCTGCCAGAAGTTGGCGACAGCGTTAGCGCCGGTGATGACTGCGCGGTAGCCGAGTCGGTAAAAGCCGCTTCAGACATCTACGCCCCCATTTCTGGTGAAGTGGTAGCGGTTAACGAAGCCCTGGAAGATTCTCCTGAGCTGGTTAACAGCGACGCTTACGGCGATGGCTGGTTCTTCCGCATCATGCCAAGCGACCTGAGCGAACTAGACAATCTGCTTGATGCCGAAGGCTATCAAGCGGTTATCGACGAAGAGTAATTGTCGATGACGACGAAGCCCCATATCGCATAGAGATGGGGCTTCGTTCGTTATAAGGCCATGCAATAAGCCATTGCCATATAACGAGAAGTAGAACCACATCAAACAACGAGACCGGTAACACCAGCCCCCTACAGCTAGGATACTGGCAAATATGGAACTAGGTTAATCATGACCACTGAAACCCTCACTCAGTTAGAGCAGCACGAACTATTCATCCGTCGTCATATCGGCCCGGACAGCGCAGATCAGCAAGAGATGCTGAACTTCGTTGGTGCAGAATCTTTAGAAGATTTAACACAGCAGATAGTCCCTGAGTCGATTCGTCTTGGACGCGATCTTGCCGTTGGCAGCGCCTGTGGCGAAGCCGAAGGCCTTGCTGCGATTCGCAAGTACGCCGATAAGAACAAGGTGTTCAAGAGCTACATCGGCATGGGTTACTACGGCACTATCGTGCCAAGCGTGATTCAGCGTAACGTATTCGAAAATCCAGGTTGGTACACGGCGTACACGCCATACCAGCCTGAGATCGCCCAGGGCCGTCTAGAAGCCATCCTGAACTTCCAACAGGTGTCGATGGACCTTACCGGTCTTGACCTGGCCTCAGCCTCCCTGCTGGACGAAGCCACCGCCGCAGCCGAAGCCATGGCGCTGGCCAAGCGTGTCTCTAAGGCGAAGAAAGCCAACATCTTCTTCATCGCCGATGATGTGTTCCCACAGACTATCGACGTGGTAAAGACCCGCGCCGAGTGTTTCGGTTTCGAAATCGTCGTTGGCCCAGCCAGCGAAGCGGTTAACTACGAGCTGTTTGGTGCCCTGTTCCAATACACCAACCACTATGGTCAAATCACCGACTTCACCGAGCTGTTTGCTGCCCTGCAAGAGAAGAAGGCTATCGTGACTGTTGCCGCCGACATCATGTCGCTGGTGTCACTTAAGTCGCCTGGCTCTATGGGTGCCGATGTTGTCTTCGGTAGCGCCCAGCGTTTCGGTGTGCCAATGGGCTTTGGTGGTCCACACGCGGCCTTCTTCGTGACCCGCGATCAGCACAAGCGTTCACTGCCTGGCCGTATTATCGGTGTGTCACAAGATACTCGCGGTAACCGCGCCCTGCGTATGGCGATGCAGACTCGTGAGCAGCATATCCGCCGCGAAAAGGCGAACTCAAACATCTGTACTGCACAGGTGCTGCTGGCTAACATGGCCTCTTTCTACGCCGTATTCCACGGTCCAAAAGGCCTGAAGATCATCGCCGACCGTATCCATCGCTTCGCCGACATCTTCGCCGCCGGTCTTAAGGCCAAGGGCGTTGAGCTGGTAAACGATAGCTGGTTCGATACCGTTTCATTCAAGGTTGCCGACAGCGCCGCCGTACAGGCACGCGCCATCGCCGGTGAAGTGAACCTACGTATCGACAGCGACGGCATCTTAGGTGTTGCCATGGCTGAGACCACCACTCGTGAAGATGTGGCGCAGCTGTTCGATATCGTACTGGGTGAAGGTCATGGTCTGGATGTTGCGGCGATCGATGCCGACATCATCAGCAATGGCAGCAACTCAATTCCAGCCGAGCTGGTTCGTCAAGACGCCATCCTCGAGCATCCAACCTTCAATCGCTACCACAGCGAAACTGAGATGATGCGTTACATCAAGCGTCTGGAAAACAAAGATTTAGCGTTAAACCACTCGATGATTTCGCTAGGTTCTTGCACCATGAAGCTGAACGCGGCGACCGAGATGATGCCGGTGAGCTGGCCAGAATTTGGCAACATGCATCCTTTCTGCCCGCAAGATCAGGCACAGGGTTATGCCGAGCTTATCGAAGAGCTGTCTAACTGGTTGGTCGACATCACAGGTTATGATGCCATGTGCATGCAGCCTAACTCGGGTGCATCGGGCGAATACGCCGGTCTGTTGGCCATCAAGAAGTACCACGAGTCTCGCGGCGAAGGCCACAGAAACGTCTGTCTTATCCCTCAGTCTGCCCACGGTACTAACCCGGCTTCGGCCCAGCTTGCTGGCATGAAGATTGTGGTTACCGCCTGTGATAAAGCCGGTAACGTGGATATGGAAGATCTTAAGGCCAAGGCTGCCGAAGTGGCCGAAAACCTCTCTTGCATCATGGTCACCTACCCATCGACTCACGGTGTGTACGAAGAGACCATCGCCGAGATTTGCGAGGTGATCCATCAGCATGGCGGTCAAGTATACCTGGACGGTGCCAACATGAACGCTCAGGTAGGTCTGACTTCACCTGGTTCAATCGGCGCCGACGTGTCGCACCTTAACCTGCACAAGACCTTCGCCATTCCACACGGTGGCGGCGGACCAGGCATGGGCCCAATCGGCGTTAAAGCACACCTTGCGCCATTCGTTGCCGGTCACGCCGTGGTTAAGCATGGTCGTGAGTCAGACAACAACGGTGCGGTATCGGCAGCGCCATACGGCAGCGCCAGCATCCTGCCTATCACCTGGATGTACATCAAGCTGCTTGGCTACCAGGGCCTGAGACAATCGACTCAGATGGCACTGCTTAACGCCAACTACATGATGAAGAAGCTGTCTGCTCATTACCCAGTGCTCTACACAGGCCGTAATGACCGTGTCGCGCACGAGTGCATCATCGACCTGCGTCCACTCAAAGAAGCCTCAGGCGTCACCGAGATGGATATTGCTAAGCGTCTGAATGACTACGGCTTCCACGCGCCGACCATGAGCTTCCCGGTTGCGGGCACATTGATGATCGAGCCGACAGAGTCTGAGTCTAAGGCCGAGCTGGATCGCTTTATCGAAGCCATGGTTGCCATCCGTGGCGAGATCGCCAAGGTTGAAGCCGGTGAATGGCCAGCGGATAACAACCCGCTGCACAACGCGCCGCACACCATGGCAGACATCATGGATAGCGAGTTCGACTCACGTCCATACAGCCGTGAAACCGCCGTGTTCCCAACGGCTGCGGTGAAGGCTAACAAGTTCTGGCCAACGGTTAATCGTATCGATGATGTGTACGGCGATCGTAATTTGATGTGCTCGTGTGCACCGATTGACGATTACAAATAATTGCTGCTTCGACTCGCTACTGCGGCGTTGAATCTCAGCTTTCGTGCTCATTGACACAAGTCAACTCCGCGCGAAAGCTTTCAATCCGCCTTGCATTAGCTTCGTCAGCGACGCAATTATGGCGTAACTAGCTTCATTTGAAGTTTAGATATAAAAAAGCGAACCCTTGTGGTTCGCTTTTTTGTTAGCTGCTCATTGACTACAGTCAACTGCGCGGCGAAAACAGCAGGTTTCCTTGTCTTATCTTCGGCAGTAACGTCATTTGGGAGTTGTACGGCACCGACCATAATAAAAAGCGAGCCCTTTGTGGTTCGCTTTTTTGTTAGCTGCTTAGACTTGCTACTGCGGCGAAAACAGCAGGTTTCCTTGTCTTATCTTCGGCAGTAACGTCATTTGGGATGTGTACGGCACTGACCATAATAAAAAAAGCGAACCCATGTGGTTCGCTTTTTTATGTCCGTTAGCTTTGCGCTGTTTCGTTCTAGCTGTTTGCGGCTGAGCGGTTAACGGTATTGATAGTCGCAGGTGACGACGTCTCTGTCTTGGGTTGTGGTGGTGCCGTCGGGGGCGAGTCGTGTCGCGGCGATTGTCCTGTGCCAGCACTGGGTTAGGCGGATTTGATTCATTACAAAGTGCTCCGCCCAAGGCCTGTTTTGATGAAAGACCTCATACTCGCTTTGGCTGAAGTTAATTAAGGGCAGTTGCTCTGCTATGCTCAAGCCGTCTTCAGCGGTTTCAGTGCTTCTTAAGCCTTCTTCAATGGTCTCTGCGATTAACCAGGTTTTGTCTGTAAGCATGAGTTTGAGGTGCAGTACTAAGCCATGTTTGCCAAGGAGTTTGATGTAAACTATGGGGGGCTTTCCTTCGTTAATTTCGCTCTCAATGTCCTCTGCCAATAACCTGGAGATCTCTGCTTTGCTTTGCGAGATACGGATAAGCAGCGATTCGCTATCATCTTCAAACTTAAAGTCTTTGGCGCTCACCAGATTAAGTTGAGGCAGGTTGGCGAGGTAACGGTTAAAGGCGATAAACAGTTGCCCGGCATGACGGTTAAGGCCGTCCATGGTTTCGCAGTCGCTATCGCAGTCGCTATCGCAGTTGAGTGTCATGGCGGCGGAGAGGAATGTGACGGCGCTGATTTGCGGTGTGGCTTGTTCGTCAATCCCGTTGCTAGCTAAGGTGAGCTCGATTTCGCTCACCATATGAACCTCTTGCCCGCTCTCCAGCATGGCATCATTCTGATAGGTGAGGTTTGCCGTGTTATCGATCACGTCCTTTATGCGGGGAGCCTCCATATGGGGAGCCTGTAAGTAGGTATTTTCCGAGCAGGGGATGGCTATGTTTGCCGCGCCCACCGACAGCCTTAAAACTAGTACCAATACCAGTAATAAAGCCAGTAATAAAAATGGTAGAGGAATCCGGTTAAGCTGTGTCATTCCCTTTGACATACTTGCTATCCATCTGATCTAAAAAATAACCTTGCGGTATTAACTGGCTGTGGGCAATTGAATTTTCTTCAAGCGACCTCTTGGCTTGGCGCTATGCCGAACTGCTTACAGATGTGGTCGATACACAGGGTTTGTTGCTGGCTCCACAAGCCGTAGCTTAGGGGCATTAGGTTGACGCCGGCGCGTTGCAGTAGCTTGTAGAGGTTTATCTCGAAGAAGTCTTCCCAGGGGCCGGGGTAGCCGATTAAGTCTATCGCCAGATACTGACCCTTGTAGCAGCACAGGATATCCAGTTCCAGCCCCGCCATATGGTAGGCGCGCCATATCTCTATGCCTTTGGCCTCCAGTGCCAGGGCGACCGCCTGACCGAACTCATCTAAGGCGTCGGCGTAGTTGTGCTTGGCCTCGAACTGATCGGCCGAGGTGAGGTATTGAGCCAGCAGGTTACTGCCGGGTAGCGCGGTTTCATCCAACGACAAAAATAGCCACTGCGCCTGTTTGGCGCGGGTGATGGCCACATTAAACATATCGGCGCGGTTGAGGTAGGCCGCTGCCCGTCCATCCTCGGCGGTTATGCTGAAAGAGAGCAGCATGATGTCGCGCTCCTCGCCCTGAAAGCCAAAAGGGGTGGCGATGCGCAGCTGATGACGTTCGATTTGTGCCTGACTGAAACGGCTCATGATCTGCTTCGACAGGTATTCGGTCTGATGGCGAAAGCATGACAGCACGCCGATGCTTGAGGGCACCAGGGCATCGGCCTGCTCGGTAATGAGTTGGCTTAACTTATCCATCAAGGCCTCGGCCTCAATAACGTTGACGCCCTTGGCGTCGCGAACACCCTCTACTCGGACTCGGTGCAGGTGTCCCGAGCTGGTGCAAGGTCTGTGCTGCATCACCTTGAGGGCATTTTGATAGAACTGCTGATTACTGAACTGGATAAGCTCGGGCTTGCTGCGAAAATGTTCATCGAGAAAGGCGACCTGCGCCTGGGCACCGAGGGAGCCTGAGACCAAATCTAGCATGCTGGCATCGCGGTAGCTCAGCAGGCCGCGTCGGTCGGATGAGAGCCCTAGCTGGCTTTGAATACTGGCCTGCTTGTCGCGGGAGAGAAACGAGAAGTGTCTCAGCTGTTTGTTGTCACCGACCACTAACGCCGCCTTGGCGCGCTGTAGGGCGGGCAGGCATTCTGCAATGTTGGCCTGGGTGGCCTCGTCGATGATCACTAGGTCGAACATCTGAGCCTGCATTGGCAGTACACGGTGCAGACTCGTCAGGCTAGAGAGCCAGATAGGAAAGGTCTGTTGCAGCGCCTCGAAGTTGGTGTTGTTGAAGGCTTCGAGTTGTTTCGATGACTGACGCGCTCGTATCGCCTTGGAGAAACTCACCAAAGAGCCGCGCTTGTTTTGCAGCAGTCGATAGAGCCTATGACCGGTGGCCAGTTGCAGATAGTTGAGGCTTAGCTGCTCTTTCTGTTCGATCAAGCTGTTGAGGCTGTCCAGCACGCTCCACTGACGTGAGAAGCGTTTTATCCCCGCGCGATAGAACCAATTGAAGTAGGGCAGGCGCCAGCGAGACTGCTGGCGTTCCAATTTGGCCAGGGTTTGTCCCCGGCCGATGGCGCGTTTGCAATGGCGGGTAAAACTGGCCTCCAGCTTGGCCTGCTGCTTGGTGACTATCTCCAGCTGTTTGTAGGCCTCTTGCAGCTCGATGTCGGTCACCTTCTTGTTGGCGACCGGATGGATGCCGTTGAGCATGTCGTCCACCTGGGCCTTGAGCTGCTTGATAAACTGCGGTGAACCGGCGCGGATCAGGCTGCTGCCCAGCTGAAACTGTTGTGCGAGTTTATCGGCAATCACGTCAACGGCCACGTCTGTGTGGGCGGCGATCAATACCGACTTGCCCCGCAAGATCTGCTCGGCGGCGATGGTGGCTATGGTGTAACTCTTACCTGTGCCCGGCGGGCCCGAGATCTGCCCCAGGGTATGATTGGCGGCTATCTCCAGCGCCTGGGTTTGCGGCGTGCTCAGCAGGCCGGGCAGGCAGTCTTGTTGGGTTTCAATGTGCTTGTTGCTGGGGGCTGGCGGCTGCTCGGCAAATAGCGCCTGCAGCGGCGGCGATAATTCGGGCGCGGCAACCAGCATATCGAGTTCGTGCAGAATGCCGCGACTGGCCAGCGAGCGTTCAGCCAAAACGAGCTGACTACGACTCACCAAGCAGCCTTTACGCTTACGGGTCAGGGTGGCGAATTCCGCTTCATCGATGAGCTTGGGAAAGTGCAGTAGCTGGGAGGCATCCACATCGGCCTGTCCGGCGCGCAGCCAGGCAATCCAGCCGCTCACATCTGTTGGAGCATCACGTAGCGTCTGGGGCAGGGTATGGCCTTCCACCACGAGTTTTTCCAGCAGTGCCTCGTTGATGTTGAACCTGCCTTGCTCCGTGAGTGAGTCGCTGGCTTGCAGGTAGATCTCGCCGTTATCCTCTAGCAACTGACACTCGCGATATAGCAGCGGTGTCACCACCTTACGCCGCTCGCCATTTAGCTCTATGCTGCCACAGAAGAACAGGCTGCAATGCAGCAGTACCCGCTCGCGCAGATAGGCGGCGCTGCGATGCTTCAATGCCGAGGCGAGGTCATAAGGCACGGGCAGGCGCGGCAGAAACCCGCTGGCCAGCTCATCTTGCCCTTGCAATACGAGTTGATCTTGCTCGGCGAGTTTATGGCAAGACCAGAGGTTGATCTCGGCGCTGTCGTGCGCAAAGCACTGCTTGTAGTAGTTCAGAATCCCTTGCAAACCCTATCCATCCTCAAGGCTTATCGGCGTTGCAAGGGTAACTTAACCGTTAAAATTCAACAAGGTTTGGCTGCGTAAAGAGGGGAGCTAGGAGCCTAGATAAAGGACGTAGATAAAGGACGTAGATAAAGGACATAGATAAAGGACATAGATAGTGCTCTCGCTTTTGCATCATGGCAGGCTTACAGGCACAATCAAACCTTTACTATCGGCTCGAGTCACTATCGTGCAGCTAAAACCCTAAGCTTAAGCAAGATTAACCAAGGCCAAGCTAAGGGGAAAAGATAGCAAGTGATTAAAGGTTAAAGAATTAACGCAAGAGGAACAGGCTGCGATGAATCAAGGATTCCCCATCACCATAACGGCCGATGACAGATTTTCGAGTTCTCTTAAGCCCTTACTGGCCCAGCTGGAGATGTGGATCAACTTTCAGGCATTAAAGGCGGATTGGTACGGCAACGAAGAGCATATCCTCTCCTTCGACTTTACCCTGGTCAGAACCCTGGATGATAAGGGCGATCTGCTAGCATCGAAAAAGTGGATCGTCGAACCCGGTTACGCCTATCACTATGAGAGTAGCCGCCTGACGACCACTGCCTTCATCGCCGTTGATGACTTGCTTGAGCGTGGCACCGGTATAGAACAAGCGATAAAAAGCCGCTTGGTCGCGGTTGCGAATGCAATTGGGCGGCAGAACGGCTTTATTATGTTATCTTATAACTTTGTATTGAGCATCTAGTTAGGGCTTTGTAAAAGCCTACTATGAATTAACTGTAGGCGAGATTATGAATGTGATTAAATTCAGATCCCCCTGTTGTTTCTTATTAGTATTGGATGTTGTTAGGTATGGGCATGTTTAATTTTAGGGAGTAGCTTGTTCTCATTTTCTACTGATAAATTATTGATGCGTTGGTTTTTGATTGTCAATTAGTGTTTTTTTGTTGGCTATGTATCACTCTTCGAATGTTTATTTTTATTTTGTTGCAAGAGTTAGATATTTTAAGGCACTTTTTTGGGGAGCTTTTTCGATTTTTTGATTCGAAGTCACCGTCTGTAGTGTATTCAAATAAAGATTCAATTTCTGATGATATTTTCTGGTGATCCCCTGCACTAAATTTTCCGTGAACAAAAGCCAGTTGCCTAAAAGATGGAGAAACCATGTTAAATAGCATTTTTATTTTTGCTTCTAGTAATTTACTGTTTTTTAAGTCATTTTGATCTGATGACCAATAAGTCAAGGAGCATTCGGCTAAGGAATCAATAGTATTGATAATTTCACTTTCTAAGGAAATTATGGACTCCTTTTTAGTGCTTTCTTGCCAGTTTAATCGGTTAAATAAAAATGCTGAAAAAGCACCTAGTATTGCCGCTATTGTGCCAGATAAAATCCTATCAACTATTTCCATGACTTTGATTCTGCCGTATTTATGTATTCTCTAATTTTCTTTTCGAAAAAGGAAAAAGACTCAGAATCGTCATTTTCATCATATTCGATAACTAGTAATTCATTAAAATCTGCTGGTTTTATGTAGCCTTTTCCGACCATTCCTCCGAATGCTTCATCTAGAAATGATGAACCAAAGCCTTCACAATCATCAATTTTAATTTCTAGTTTTTCTCCTGGTGCAAGTTGATTTACGAGTTGCTTAAGAACATTTTCTCTAAAGTGCTCACCAGTATAATCTCCGTCACTAAGGTACCGTCCGGCTGGTGTATCACAAAAATCTTTTCCAATATTGTATTTCATGAAGCTCCTCCTTTTTCAGGTACTATGACACTCCATATAATTAAAGTTCCTAATATAGGATATTTTAATGACTCTTTTTTTGTTCGTTCACTGCGATTCTCACAAGTAAACTTGTAAAGACCCTTTTGACTTAGAATTGACATATAACCATTGCCATATTGTTTTATGAATTCTAGAAGATCTTGCAAACCTTTTCCTCGGTTTTCTCTATCTGTCTGAGTTCGACCCATTTCAACAGCAGCTTCGATTAGAGAAGGATGATCATTATATAGATTTAATCGGTTCATGTAAGCCTTAGCTCGTTCCCAGAGATTTGAGCGTGGTAGGCTCGATGGTATACCTATACCCTGATCGTAGAAAGCGACTTTTAAGCGTCTGCTCTCGTTACAAAAGGAAGCAGTCATATACCAGTGCTTTTTACTTCGATACGTTTTAGGATAAGCATGGTGAGTTACATTAGTTATTGCTTCTGAAAGAGCTTGAAATAGTGGTGGCCTCTTTACTCTGTTACCTACTATTTCTTCGATTTTTTCTCTAAGAATTTTAGCTTTTTTCTCATCACCAGGAGCTCCTTTTATAAACTTTACAATATTCAATGTTGAAGGTTCTGTTGTAACTTTGCATTTGTCAAAGTTAAATAGCTCAAAAAAGCCTAAATCTGATAATTGAGCTTTCACATTTTCAGTCCACTCTTCGGTTTGTGGCACAAGCTTTCTTCCGACCTTATCATTCCATTTGTCTATTTCTGCAGTTAGAACCAAACTTGCGGGTGTTGATATGCCATTGATATTGTTCATGTTTATGGACTTTAGTCGATGTTTCTTACTGTCGAGCTCGATTAGCTTTCTTATAGCGTTAATTGGTTGGACTGATTCAACAAATGCACTTGAAAAGTTAACTTCCTCAGGGAACTCTATAGAATAAGTTTTCCTTTTTTTATCCAATTGTCTAATGAATCTTTGGTTTTCTTTAATCCATTGATTTGCAATTAATATCTCCCCTTTTTTAGAGCTCTGTTTAGATGGGTGGTATGATTTTCTTAGCTGTAAGCTGTATAAGACATCTCTTTGTCTTTGCTTCTTGGTGATTTTTTTCATATATAGTTTTTGTTATTAGGTGTAATTCGAATTCTATGTGTTTTGCGATACTTTAATTCTTACTCAAACACCTCTGCGCAACTTGATAAACGATGGCGTCCATCTCTTGCTGGGTGAATGTTTGGCCGTATTCTTTGTGGCCGTTGACCTTAGGTAAGATTTTCACCAACTGCTTGTGATTCAAAATCGGGAAAGGCGGCCTGGATTGATTGGTGACGTACCAGCCGGGGAACACGAGTACTGGCATGGCATTGACCTCGACTCCGCTGGCCTTGGTGAGCCAGTTGCCGACCCATTTGGCTTGTCTCGCGGCCTGTTCTATCGGCTTGGTTTCCTGCCAAGAGGGGAAGCACAAGCGATTGTCTTTGTAAGTGACCTCATAGGCTTTGCCGCCGTTGTTCTTATCTTTAATGCGCTTGTGGCGGCCTTTGGTTTCTATGGCAAATACACAATTTTTACCTATGGCGAGGTGGTCGATATTAAAGCCATCAGCCTGCACGTCATGAAAGATCTGATAACCCAGCGCCTGTAATCCGACGAGCTCGTTGGCGGTAGCAATTTCGGCGGTATGACCCAGACGTAACTTGGTCAGTCGTGTGAAGGCTTTCCAGGTTTTGTAGCCGCTATAAATCAGGCCTATGACTATGGTAAAGATGAATAGCCAGGGGACATCTTCTTGAATGATATGGGCCCTGAGGCTGTCGATGGCGAAGGGAAAGGCAACAACCATGACGGCAATAACCAAGGCGCCGATAACATCCATTTGCAGGTCTTGAATCTGTTGCTGTAAGCCGTAGGCGGGAATACGGATGAGTTGGTCGCGATCAACGGGTAAGTCTAGGGTGAGGTCTCGTCGTTTTAGAAGCAGCCAAGCAACACTCATCACGACAAACATACCCGATAGCAAGATGGCTATAGAAAGGAGGTTGGCTGTCAGCTCTGTCATGTTCATCCTTGAAGCAAAAGAGTGGGTATATCAGTGATTAAAGAGATAAACCCATGAATATTCGCATAATATACGCTCAATGTGTCTAAAAAGTAACTGGTAATTGGTCTAATTGTGACGTGTTTTTCAATCTTGCCGGTTGCGCTCTTTCTGGTGGGGCTGCTCATCCCAGTAGCGCTATGACGCTAAGTCTTTAAGGGTCTAATGCTCGTGGCAGTATGTTCACAATGTTATAACAAAGCCTATCTAATTTGAGGTAGGTCAATATTACAAAAACTGCATTGGTTAAAATTTAACCGTTAGCTGTCGCCTTTCCACAGCTGGAAATCAATGGGGGCAAAGATGATGTTCAATAAACTCTCCTTTATCGCGTTTAGCGCGAGCCTGTTCATCGCTCAAAGTTTTGCGGCAGATGTGGTGCCTACCGAAGTGCAGTTGCCTGGGACTCAGCAGGGACAAGCCGGTAATTTTGAGTCACCGGATAAGTGTGATAACTGCCACTCTGGCTACAACAAAACAAATCCTGAACATGAGCCAGCTACGGGCTGGCGCGGTAGTGCCATGGCCAACGCCAGTCGCGATCCGATTTTCTGGGCGACCATGGCGGTTGCAGAGCAAGACTTTGATGGCCGGGAGATTTTTGTATCCGCTGCCACAGCACCAAAGGCTGGTATGACGGGCATTCAACTCCAACCGATGGTTCGGGAATTCCCGCGATGGATGATAATGGCGTGGATTGCGATACCTGCCATGTGATGACCAACACCGACAATTCCGATCCTGTGTTGCAAGGTGCGATGACTGCCCCCTTTATAGCTAACTGTAGCGATAAAGTGTTAGCGCCATCGGGCACGTGCCAAAGTGTCGAAGAGGGCTTTTACGGCAGCGGTATCTTGTCACTCTGGAATGCCAGCAGCGCCAAGTTAGGCCCTTATGTCGACGCCGATGCCCGCCATCAATTTATGCAGTCTAAGTTTCATCGCCATGTGGATTTTTGTGGTTCCTGCCATGATGTTTCCAACCCTGTGGTGGGCGATTTAGCCCCAGGTAATGGCACGCAGCCCGGAGCGCCGCAGGTGATCTCCTCTCAAGACTCAGCTGGAAACCCAAATGTGGGCGGCCCTGTGGTGGATAAGGCAGCGTTTAATAATCCTCCTTATGCCTATGGCGTGGTTGAGCGCACCTTTAGCGAATATAAAGCTAGTGCATTTCCCACCACAAAAGTGGCCGATTTTCTGTCTCTGCCTGAGAATTTACGTCATCAAGGCGGCGTGATTGAGCTGACCTATCAAGCGGCACTTTTAGCGGGAACTGGCGGTAATTATGCCGATGGTGATATTCGTTATTTCAGCTGTCAAAGTTGTCATATGCGGCCGGTGCAAGGCGCCGGGGCTAATAAGCGTGGTGTCCAAGTGCGTAACGACCTGCCACAACACGATTTTACCGGCGGTAATAGCTGGATTGGCGAGGTTATCAAATATCAGGACAGTCACTCGCAGCTAAGGCTGGGCGATGGGCTGACTGCGGCGCAGTTGTCGGCTATCGATCTGGCGACTGAAAGGGCGAAGCAGCATCTGCAACAAGCGGCCAACTTGAGTGTGGATGGCAATCTGGTCACAGTGGTAAATCTCACCGGACATAAACTGATCTCAGGTTATCCTGAAGGCCGGCGTATGTGGCTTAACATCAAATGGTATGGCGATGAGGAGCAGCTATTGCGGGAAGATGGCGCTTATGGGCCGATAGGTGTGATGGTTGCCAACCCTGCCGGTGGCGCAGCTGTCGAAGTGGAATCGATAGTGGATTTAACTGGGGCAAATACCCGTATCTATTCGGCGCATTATGGCATTACTCAAGCCTGGGCTGAGCGTTTAGTGTCCTTAGGTGTCAGCGGTGATATAGCGCTAGCCTATAACCGTTTCAGTGGTGAGACGGTAACGACTCTGGCGGATTTGGCGACTGGCAGTGCCGACAGTATTGCGGAGAGTTTTCACTTTGCGCTAAACAATCATGTAGTGGCCGACAATCGTATTCCTCCCTATGGCATGAGTTTCGATGAGGCTAAAAGGCGCAACGCGCTGCCGGTACCCGCCAATCAATTTGGCGGCCCTGGTGTTGGCGGTGTGTATGACCATTATGATCGGCTAACCCTCAATCCTCCGGCCGGTGCCGTGTATGCCACTATCGACTTGCTCTACCAAGGCACCAGTTGGGAATACATCCAGTTCCTCTACTTGGCTAATAATCGCCAGAGCGCATTCCTCGGCGCCGAAGGCGATAACATGCTGGAAGCTTGGCTCAATACCGGCATGGCTAAGCCGCAGTTGATGGCATCCGCCACTTGGGGCTCACCACCTGTGACCGACGATACCTTGGGGGTGAGCAGTATCAGTACCGGGTATTTACAGCAAAGTGGCAAAGGCAAGTCTCAGACAATTACTTATATCGCTTCAAGCACTATTACAGTGGGTGATGAGGTGGTTATTCGAGCCTTGGTACAGGAGGCTAATGGCGAGCTAGAGGAAGGTGCCGTGGTCAGTATGAATGTGACCAACACGGCGACGCTAGAGAGTTTTACGCTTGTAAGCAGCGCCAGTGATAGTTCTGGGATTGCTGAGATCAGCTGGAAAACCTCTGCGCCCAACAAAAAAGGCAATGGTGGTACTACGCCCGGCACTTATACCATTAGCGTCACCGATGTCAGCGGTAGCTGGGATGGTGTACCGACGAGTAGCAGTTTCAACTTAGTGAATTAAAACTAGGGACTGTAGATGGTTTCAGGCACCGAACGGTGCCTGATTTTTAACTGATTTTGGGACAGATTTTACTGTTCAACCTGCATCCAATCCACCTCGACGCCGGCCTGCTCGAACATATCTTCGCTGACCTTTATCTTATCGCCCCAACGAGAGAGGAAGTCGTCGCTGGGTTGTGGGCTGTGCACCACCTTCAGGCCGGTTTGGATGATCTTGGCGGCGCAGTTGGGGCAGGGGAAGTGGGTAACCCAGATCTCGCAGCTGCTGAGGTCGCGCTTGGCGTAGAGAATGGCATTTTCCTCGGCGTGCAGCGTCTTGAGCAGCTTCATCTCGCGGTTGTCGGTCTCGGCGCTGTCCGAGATGCCGTGGGGGTAGCCGTTAAAACCTAGAGAGACGATGCGATTGTTTTCGGTGATCACCGCGCCAACCTGGGTCGAGGGATCTTTACTCCAAGAAGCTACGAGCTCGGCCATCTGTAAAAAACGTATTGCCCATTTGGTCATCATCTTCTTGAGGTTCCTCTGCTAAATAACTGAATCTGTTAGGCGCTATTCTCTATGGAGAACAATGAGAAATCAACTACTGCTTAATGGTCTAATCACCTAATGCGAGTATGCCACCATCTTTGCGGGTCAGGCGCTCCAGCCCTTAGCGGTAGCCCGTCTGAGACATCTGCATATTGCATCTCGATAGGCTGGAAAAATCCCCTATCCTGCGGGCGGCTCTTTAGGTTGGAGTTAGCTTTCACGCGTCGCCCTGATAGCGGGCAGCGTCTCTATCTCTGGTTCTGATTCGGTTGGCCGGGGCGAGGCCAACGTGGGTTCTCGCCTGGTGCTATTTTCTAACTCAGCGGAGGCGGTGAGTATGGCATCGATATGGGCGCGAACCGTTTCCAGGTGATAGTTGCGCCTGGCCTCGAAGCGGATCAGCGGCAACTCGGCGGTACGACAGGCTTCTTCTACCAATTGGTCACGGGCGACGACCTTGGCTTGCTTGTGGCTCTTGTCGTCGAGTTCGATGACGGCGATAACGCTCAGGGTCTGCTTGTCGCACAACACAAAGTCAAAGTGTTTGGCTGAGATCTTGTTGAAGGCGTTTTGCCAATGTTGGCGGGTCATCCCTTTCTCTGGGGTGATCACATCGGCAATGCGTACCTTACCGAGAATGCGGTATTGCTCGCCAATGGCATTATCCAGCACGCCGAGAAACGATCGCTCCGCGGCGGTAAACAGGGTTTTGTGTTTACGATATTGATACTGCTGACTTTTAGGGGCACTGCTTAGTCGGCCTAACAGAAACAGTATGATGATAATGCCGAAGGCAAAGGCGAATAACAGGTTTAGGTTCATCGAATGTCCATCTCTTGAGGCGGGCGTCGTTGCCCAGCTTGTGTGTTGGCACAATAAGCCCTGTTCGTGGTTTTTTCAATATGATGTTGTTGTCATCTTGGCTTGAATCCCGGTCGAAAGCAGATTAGCTTGAGGTATTGCAAGGGATGGTTGGTCTAGAGTCTGACCGCAGTGCGGTATTACAGAGGGAGTGCTGAATGATGTCGAATACTGTGATGAGCAGGGTGAAGCCCTGGTTGGTGTGCGCCTTGTTTGGGGCTGTCGCTGGCTGTAACAGCGATGACCATGATGCACTAAACACGATCGATTCGGTTAAGATGCAGCAGACGGTGGATGCGCTGGCCGAGGAGATGCTAGTGCCCGGCGCCGTGGTGTTGCTGCATACACCAAAGGGCAATTTTGAGTATGCCTATGGGGTGAGTCAGTATGGCGCCAGCGAGGCGACCCGTTTCGATCAACACCTGCGAGTCGGCTCTAACACCAAGACCTGGGTGGGCACAGTGATCTTACAGATGGTGCAGGAGGGGAAGCTCAAGCTGGATGACCCAGTCGCCATGCATTGGAGCGGTGTGCCGAGCGGCGAGCAGATCACCATAAGGCAGTTGCTGGCGATGAAGAGTGGTCTGCATAATTACACGACCACGTTCGAGCTGAATCAGATGCTGGACCAAGATCCCACCAAGGCTTGGACGCAAGATGAACTCCTGACACTGAGCTTTAATTATCCGCTCGACTTCGCGCCAGGCACGGCTTTTGGTTACTCTAATACCAATACTGTGTTGCTTGGTTTGATTGCCCAGAAACTCGATGACAGCGACTTACCTGAAATAATGCAGCGTCGCCTGTTTACCCCCCTCGGACTAAGCCAAACCCTGTTTCCCGCGACCACCGACAACAGTCTACCCGAGCCCTACGCACAAGGTTACATGTATGGCACCAATTTGTTGACCATGGACGGGGCGCTGCCCGAGGCGATGCAGCAGCAGGCTCGCGATGGGGTGATAGCCCCTGGGGAGCAAACCTTCGCCAATCCATCCTGGGGCTGGGCTGCCGGGGCGGGGATCTCTACTGCCAGAGATCTAGTTGTTTGGGTCGAGGCCCTGGTTGGTGGTGAGCTGTTAAGCGAGGCGATGCAACAACAGCGTCTGGCCAGCGTGAAACCCATAGATCCCGATAATCCCAACACCGCCTATTATGGCCTGGGCATCGCAAGATTCGGTCGACTCTATGGTCATACCGGTGAGCTGCCTGGCTATAACTCCTTTATGGGCCATGACCCAGACAACAAGGTGAGCCTGGTGGTCTGGACCAACCTGGCGCCTAGCGTGGATGGGCGCGACCCGGCCACTGTGATCGCGGCGGCCCTCATCAAGCAACTCTACCGGCCGGTTAACTCATCTAACTAGGGGACGAAAATGTCGCTGGTTTAGTCGCTGCTGTTCTTAGCGCAGCGCTCGGCATTTTCTGGCGTGCAGAGTTTGATGGGGGTGTAGACGATCTGCTCGAAGGCCTGGTCGCTGACGATCTTATGTAGGGTGAATATCGCCTGCCGACCCATCTCGTAGGGACTCTGACCTATGTTGGTATGGGCGAGGTGGTCTTGCAGCATGGCGAGCTGAGGAGGCGCCGCATCCGATATAATCACGACTATCTCTTTGTTATTTAGCTTAATTTTATAGGGCGCTATCATCTTGCGATACAGGGCTTCATCGTTTTGCGGCCAGCCACCCACGGCGATAAAGGAGTCGGCCTTAACGGGTTTGCCCTTCATGACGGATTCCATCTGTCTCACCGCCTGACTGAGTTGGTCGAAGTTGGAGAAGGGCTCCCTGATCTCCGTCCAGCCGTTATCCTTGTGCAGGCGCTTTCCCGGTGGCGTGGTATAGGTTTTGCCTGAGAGCGCGCTGCGAATCCCCATGATTCTGAGGTTGAGGTTAGGGGAGTCGGGGCGACCGGTTTGGATGATGAGGCTACCGCCATTGGGCCTGAGCTTCTTGAGCTGCTCACCCAAGGCCTGACCGAAGGCAAAGTTGTCTGTGCCTATGTAGGCGCGGCGCAGATCTTGGTGCTGGGCCAGGGTCGGGGCGTCGAAATCTGAGTCATAGGTGATCACCGGGATACCGGCGGCCTTGGCCTTGCTGAGGCTGTTTTCGGCGAGAAACTTAGACTGGGTGATGGCGACGGCGATACCGTCTATGCCCTGATCGATCAGCTGTTCGATCACCTTGTCTTGCAGGCGCACGCTGGAGATCTCTGGCCCCAGATAGATGCATTCAACATCGGTGAGCTGACTGGCGGCCGCTTCGCATCCCAGCTTGCTCTGATCGAAGAAGGCGCCATAAAACTTAGGCACTACGGCAAATTTCAGCGTCTTGGCACTAACACCAGCGTTAGCGGTGATCATTAGGGTCAACGAAATGAGAGTGATGAGTAATCGAGTCACGTTCGTCCCTCTAAGCTAATTCACAGCCAACTATTTACCGCGAGCTATACACGGTGAACTATTCACGGCGAACATAAGTCGCAGTTGCTGCGTGACAGGAATCTAGGCTACAGCACATTAAGCCAGAATTTCACATTTTGATAACCAAATGTAGCAAAGTGACACCGCCAAAGATATGTGTTGGATCAAGAATTTTTAGTGATAAATACGTGGAGCCTTGACTCGTCTGCTTGTGAAAGCGCCTCCGGTAGGAGGCACTTCCATCCTACCCTAGGCCAGCTTGAATTTATTCACCATGGCGCTGAGCTTCTGATTGGCGGCAGCCAGGCTTTGGGTACTGGTCACAGTGTCTTTACCGTTTTGTACCAGCTCTTGTGCCATGGCTTCTATCGTGTGCATATTCTGGCTGATCTCTGCCGTGACCGTGCTCTGCTGCTCTGAGGCGCTGGCGATCTGACTGCCGAGATCGTTTATCTCTGTGATAGAGCCGGTGACAGTGCCCAGGCTTGAGGTCACGCGTGCGGTATCCTGGGTGACCCTGTGACAGCTGTCGGTGGTTTCATGCATCACCTTTTCCGCCGTGTCGGCGTCGCGGCGTAAGGTGGAAAGGATCTGCTCAATCTGGTTAGTGCATGACTGGGTGCGTGAGGCGAGAGAGCGCACCTCGTCAGCCACCACGGCAAAGCCACGACCTTGTTCGCCTGCACGGGCTGCCTCGATGGCGGCATTCAGGGCGAGCAGATTGGTCTGATCGGCGATCTCTTTTATCACGCTCAATACCGAGATGATCTGGTTGGTATTACCGCTCATGGTATGAATGCTTTGGGTGGCTGACTGCATCTCCTCGACCAGAGCCTTAACACTGTTAGCGGCGTCAGAGACTCTGAGGCTAGAGGTCTGTGCTTCGTTGTCGGCCTGCTGGGTGCTGCCGGCCATTTTTACCGCGCTCTGGGCGACGGCATCGGCCGAGGCATTCATCTGGCTAATGGCGGTGACCACTAGCTCGGTTTCCGATCTGTGATTGTCTAGCGCCAAGCTGTTGCGCTCCGAGTGGCTGTCGAGCTGGCTGATCTCGCGGGTGATTTTGCTGGAGGCCTGAGAGATCTCAAGCAACATGGCCTGCAGATAGCCGATAAAGCTATTGACCGAATGTCCGATGGCCGCCAGTTCATCTTTGCTGTTGATGGCGAGTCTTGAGGTTAGGTCGGCATCCCCGGTCGATAGGGCATCGATACGGTTTTTCAACATCACCATGTCGGCGATGATCTTGTTGAGCAAAAACACACAGAAGGCCAGGGCAACGATGATCAGAACGCTGGCAACGGCAATGCTACGGTAAATTTTTTCGTCAAATATCGCCGCGGTGCCATCGGTAAGCCCCTGCTCTATGGTTTTGATGTTTGACTCATAGGTACCAGTACCTATGACCCAGCCCCATTCGGGGAGTATCTTCCTAACATAGGCAATCTGAGTCTGCTGCTTATTGGTGGCCGGATTAGTGATGCTGAGCTCAAGGAAGGCATCGGTTTTATCCCCCAAAACCTGTTTGGCTTCTTGGGTGTTTTTGGTGCTTTGTCCTACCAGTGCTTGCTGAGGATGGGCTAATAGCTTGCCGTTGAGGTCTTGTATCCAGAAGTGACCATCCTCGCCAAACTTGGCTGCCAATATGGCTTGCAAGGCATTGTTGACCTTGTCTTGTCTCAGCGTGCTGACATATTCGCCTGTGGCGATCACTAAATTTAGCGGCTCGAAATAGAAAGAGGCAGAGAGTTTTTCTTCCACCTGTCCGGTTGATGGGTTGGAGAAGTAGTAGCTGGTGTAGCCTATGGGATTAGCCTTGGCCGCGGTGACGATATCCCTCGCATAGTAGTTGCCTCGCTCATCCAGTGCATCACGACTATTGCCCATGGACACACCGCCCATGCCCGAGGCCTCGTTTTCGAGGGTGTCGGCATTGTAGGCAAACAGGTAGCGGCCCTCGCCCCAGCGGTATTCATTGAGAAAGGTGTAGATCAGCATGGCGGGATCGTCGGTGAGGTCATTTTCATATAGGCGGTTAATGACATCACGGAACATTTTGATCTCATCGCCTAAGGCCTGTTTGATGTTCTCTTCTCGTGATTGCTGGTAGAGGTCGTTGACTGAGCGGCTTAGAGTGTCGACTTGGCCGATAAGGTTCTGTTTGATGAGGGCTTCAACTTCATGACTGATATTGCGCTCTTCTTGTTTTAGCACCTCCTGAGCGATGATGAAGGTGTTGATGATAAACAAGCCGGAAACTGCAACGAGTAAAGCGCCTACTAATATGATTAGTTTAGCTTTTATTGTTATTTTCATAAAAACCAGCCTAGTTAATTTGACTAGATATAAGAAAAATCTAATGGACATTTAGTGGCAAAATTCAACTAAAGGCAATCGGGTGGTTACAGAATCGTGATGTGGGTGCAACTTGTTTGACACAAATGAGAGTTGATTAACAGATATTGCTAAGAGGTGAGCCAGTTGGCATTGCAACTGGGTCTAACTAATTGGCTAGATTAGCAATTGAGGCTTGAGCGACAGAGTGACAGAGTGACAGAGTGATAGAGAAGAGCAAGTATGAAAAAGGGAAGCCTGGGCTTCCCTTTTACGCTGTAGATTTGTCTCAGCCTGTTGCCTTGCTTGATTAAAGCTGGCGGCCGATGGCGACTATTTGATAGCGACTACTTGTAGAAGGCTTCGATGGTGCCTTTAACTGTCATCATTAGTGGTTGGCCGTGACGGTCCAGGGCCTTAGGGCTAGGGATCTTCACCCAGCCTTCACTGATGCAATATTCTTCGACGTTGAAGCGCTCTTTGCCGTTTACAAGAATGCCGATGTCATGCTCGAAGTAGTCGGCCACATGGTGTGGGCTACGTGGATTGACAGATAGGCGATCGGGCAATGCAGGTAGTGATTTAGTGTCAGTCATAGTGGTTATCTTCAATCAAATAAGTTGTGCGCTATTGTAGGCAATACTGGTTATGGGCTCAAGCGAATAACACCCGCCTTGAGTTTTTGGCTTTGGGCTGGAAGAATGGCGCTCATTCCTGCCTAATTTCAGGCGCTCACGATTCATTTTAAGCATTAGCGCTTCACTCTAAGCACTAAGGTTAAGTTGAGGCTTTAGCCCGAGGACATTGCCGCCATGAACGAAGCGATCGTCATCGCCTTACCCTCGCTGATTCATCGAATCGGTCGCGAGAAGGTGACACAGGCGCAGACCTTAGCCGACGATTTTGGCTGCAGCCTGAAGCGGGTACGACGCTCACGTAATTGGCAGCTGGCGGGCGGGGCGGTTGATGTGCAATCTTTTACCCAGGCACTCAAGCAGTGTCAGCCCGTTATGGCGCCCTATCTGATTGCTAAGCTGGAGGCGGGCCTACTGCCGCATGCCGATAAGTTAGAACCCCTGGAGGTGAAGTTGGTGCGTATGATCCGAGAGACCCCAGGTATCACCCTGGGGGAGCTGATGGAGCAGACCCAGTGCACTATCATTGAGGCTCGCCAAGCAAGATTTGAGGCCGACAGTTAAGCTCTGTTTTTAAACAAAAAAGAAGGGGGATTGCCAGGCTGGCCATCCCCCTTCTTTTAAGATGAGTCATTACGCGATTCGATGAGAATAGGCTAGGCGCTCAGCTTGCGCCAGGCCGTGCCCATCAGGGTAAAAATAAAGGTGAACAATTTATAGGTGAGCCAGCAGAAACCGATAAAGCCACCTATCATCAGCACCCAGACGATCACCTCTATGGTGGTCGAAGGTTTCTTCTTGGCCTTGTCTGTTTCGCCATCTTGTTTGGCATCGCCAGATTTTGCCGCCTGGTCACCTGCGGTTTGGCTCGGCTTGTGGCTCTGCGCGCCTCTGTCCGCATCTGTATCCGCGCCTGTATCCGTATTGGTTGTGTCGTCTTTTGCCGCTGTGACTTTCTTGCCACTCAGCGGCTGTAGGCTGATCCCAAACTGATTCTGGTTGTGGTCCAGTCTCACCTTAAGCTTGCGGGTTTTATAGCCCTTGTCGCTCACCTCAAGCAGGTAGTCTCCGGGTCTGAGGGGCATGCCGAACTCATATTTAGGCCCTATGTTCATCACCCTGACCTTAGCCGAGGTCGGCTGGGTCACTATCTCCAGCGGGAAGGTCTTGCGTCCCTTCTCCCAGAAGGTGAGGGTCACCTGGCTGCGACGTTTGGCCTGAACATAGACCTTGCGGGAGATGGCCTGCTTCTTCTTATCCTTGGGGCTGGCCTTGAGCCAATAGGTACCGGGGGCCAGGTAGGCTTGACGGCTGATCTCAAAACCTGCGCCGTTGGCACGGGTAGACAGGGTTGCATTGTCGAGATTGCTGTTGCGGCCCAGAACCAGTAGGCCTGCATTCTTGTTGGTACTTATCAGTTGATACTGGTTACCTTCCACCTGGGCTATCAGGTGTGACAGTCCAGGTAGCTTGGCCAGTTCACCGGCGAAGGCCTCGAAGATGCCATCTTCTATCTTGTCTTTGATCTTCTGTTTCAGATCGGCGTGGGCGACCTCGGGGGCGAGGATAAGTAGCAGCGCCGCACAGCATGGTAAAATCCATTTATTCATCTGAACCTCCGATGATCTGCAGCAGGCTAGCGGCCAGTTCCGGGGCGGCTTCGCCAAGTAGGTCGATAACCATCAATACTGTGTCTGTGTCGCCGTGATTGACGATATAGTCACGAATGACCGCATCGACCATCTCTTTGTTTTGCTTATAGAGTTCTTCGCCGCTGCTCTTGATCAGCTCGTCTAAAGCCTCACCCCTGAGGGCATCTTCGAGCTTGTCGGCCAGCTGGTTAGAGGCCTGGGTTTGGCGCTTGGCTTCGAAGGCGGTCTGGTTGCTCAGCTCTATGGTATGTTGGTTAATTTTCTCCTCGCTGATGCCCATCATCTGGGCGAATAGCGAGCTGATGTTGGAAAGCGCGACCACATCGAAGATATGTCTCTCGATTTCCGCTTTCTCCGGCATATTCTGTTTGGTCGGGCGGCTAACGTTACAGATATTGGAGTCTGGATAGCACTTATATTCTCCTTTGTTGACCTCTACGCCATCGATAATCAGGCGCCACTCAAACACCAAACCAAATACCAGCCAGAGCATGTTGCCGCCAGGATATTGGGTGTCACCCATGGTGATCGTCTTGTGCTTGAGCTCTCCGGTCCAGACACCCGATGCACGATTACCCTGCTGTGCATTGAGGGACTGCATATAGCTGAATTCGAGCCTTACCTCAGGCTGCTTAAGGCCTATCTCGCTGTGTGGGGTGAACTGTAATAATTCATCGCCAAGAAAGCGTTTCTTGCCTTGGTTGAGTACGCTGGCAAGCTGCTTCTCCAGTAGCCTACCGGCAACATGAGGCTCAGGATAGGTGAAGCGCAGGTGTTCCGGGGTCTTGAGTAGCTGCGCCTCAAAGGCATCGGGCTCGGCTTTTCGCTCGGCGCGCGCCTTGCGATTTGCGTAATAGCGTTGCATGAACAGCTGCGGGTCTAGGCCACTCCAGCCAGAGACGAGCATGTTAATGTCTTCGATCTCGGCCGCCGTTTTAGTGCAGGGCATATGGGCAGCCTTGATGCTGATCTGTGAATGACCCGCCTTGATCACCTTATGTAGCATGTCGAGAAACTCGGCGTTGAGTCCGCGTTCGGCCCAACCCTTGCGGTACATCTCGAGTTTCAGGCGTCCGCGCTGGTCGATAGACTGCATGGCGATATCCGCCTTCTTGAGCATGCCGGTGCAGTGGGCACGCCTGAGGGGATTGCTGCGCGCCCAGGTTAAGAAGTCGCGGTAGCCAGCCTTGGTGTCGCTGGCGACGGCCTCCTGCCAGCGCTTATCGGTATGGCGATGGCGAGACAGATAGGCGGTGAGCCAGACAAGCAGCAACAAGGTGCCTAAGAACTTGCTTATCCCCTGAAAACGTGGCTCGTAGGGATATTGCTTGCTGAGGGACTTCTCGGTGGCCTGACTCATGGGAAAGCTGGTTTGATAGTCCAGCGACAGTAGCACGGGCTTGGCTAATGCCTTGATGGGCAGTAGGCGGTTCTCTTCCCAGGCGAACACGGTTTGCACCTTGCTCTTGTAGGTGTATATCTTGTCTGTGTAGATCTGGTATTTCACCGAGCCAAACGCGATCACCACAAACCAGGCGACGGCGCCAAGCATGAGGTAGCGGGTCAGGCGTCTTAGCTTGAGTCGCCAAATCGAGTCGGGTTTAGACTTGCTGAGCTTGCGAATAAACATCCATGCCACAAAACAGCCAAGAATGATCAGTTTTATCATTGTCGCTTCCGTGTCCGAGCTGAGGTGTCATGGCGCGGTTGGGCCGAGTGATTGAGTCGGTGCGCCACGAACTGGGGTTACTTTTGTTAAAAACTATACCTATAGCGGAGGGGAAAAGAAACCTAAGCATCCACCTAAGTGTGTGATTAATCACAGAAGATTAACAAGTTTGTCTTTGAGCACCCAGCCGAAAGCGGGATTGGACAGCGACAGCCCGGTGTTTTAACTTGGCCCTTGCAAGGTTTACATTTAAGCCTTGGACAAATGGGCTTGGCTCAATAAACAATAAGCAGCTCGGCAAGAATAGAGCTAAGAAGGAATAGAGCTAATAAGGAGTAGAGCATGTGTGGCCGACTCAATGTGATTAGCGATCCCCTGTGCGACTGGGTGTCGGGTCAGCTGGGGATCAAGTTTCACAGCGAGACCAATAGGGATCTCAGGCCCACCCAGCGGGTGGCAACTCTAGCATCCGACGGCATGGCCCTAAACCAGGTCGATGCCAGTTGGGGGATAAAACCCGATTGGGCCAAACGCCTGCTGATCAACGCGCAGGCCGAGACGGTCAGAGAGAAACGCACCTTCGCCCAGGCGTTTGCTCATCACAGGGTTGTGGTGCCCTGTAACGGTTGGTATGAGTGGCAACAGGCGAATGCTGTTAAACAGAAGTATCTGTTTCAGAGGCGTGACGGGCAACCGCTGTTGATGGCGGGGATAGTCTATCCTCAGCTTGATGGTGGTCATGCCCTGGTGACCCTGACCACTCAGCCGATTGCCAGCTGCGCCCCTTACCATCACCGCATGCCGCTGCTTGTCGAGCCGCAGGCGCTGGCCTTCTGGTTTGGCGCTGCGCCCCACGAACTGGATGCACTGCTGAGCTCGCCGGACATCCCCTTGGCTATCACCAGCTGTTAGCTGTCACCCGGGGCGTTTGGGCTTAGCTCAGTTTGTGTCAGCGGGGTAGCTGACTTCATCAAGATGCAACTGTAACCAGAGCTCTAGTAGCGTCACCTGCCAGAGGCGAGAGCCAAAGCGGGTCAGCTGTGCATCAGGGGTTTCGAGCATGGCGTCTATGTAGTCCATGTTGAAAATGCCTCTGGTCCTAGCCTCGGGACGGGCAAAAACTTGTTTGGCGAGTGCTAAGTAGGGGCCTTGCATGTTACGCAGGCCGGGTACAGGAAAGTAGCCCTTGGGTCTGTCAATCACCTGATGGGGGATGAGCTCTCTTGCCACCTGTTTGAGCAGGTATTTACCGCCCTCTTTAAGCTTGAGTTCGAAGGGAATACGGCTGGCCAGTTCGACCAGTTCATGATCTAAGAAGGGCACCCTGGCTTCGAGTCCGAAGGCCATGGTCATGTTATCGACCCGTTTGACGGGGTCGTCGACCAGCATGACCTGAGTATCCAGCATCAGGGTCTTATCGATGGCAAATTGCGCCGGGCATTGAGCAAAGTAGTCGTGCACATATTGCCCCGCATGATCGCCATCGAGCAGTGGTTCGGCGATGAGCTGTCGATATTCAGGGTATTGCCAGGAAAAATACGCGTCTTGATAGGTTTGAGCCTCATTGTCCTGGCCTGCATCGACCATGGGAGGATACCAGTGATAGCCTGCAAAGACCTCATCGGCTCCCTGACCACTCTGAACCACCTTAACGTGTTGGCTAACGGTTTTAGACAGCAGGTAGAAGCCGATGACATCATGAGACACCATGGGCTCAGACATCGCCATTACGCACTCAGGCAGATGAGAGATCAACTCACTATGGCTGACCACTATCTTGTGATGCTGAGTCTGGTAGTGCTCGGCGATCAGATCCGAGTATTTAAATTCATTGCCCAGCTCGTCGGCCACATCATCGAAGCCGATGGAGAAGGTATGGATCTCTTTCTGTCCCAGCTCGTGTAACAGGCCGACTATCAGCGACGAATCTACGCCGCCCGATAGTAGGACACCTACCGGTACGTCAGCCTCCAAACGGCGCTTGGCGCTCTCAAACAGCTTGGCCTTGAGCTGTTGAGACCAGCTCTCCTCTGTCTCCGCTTCCAGGCTGGAACCCGGAGAGAGATGCCAATAAGCTTGTCGGTCAATCTCACCGTCGGCGCTTACAGTCATCCAGTGCGCCGCTTCCAGCTTGTGGATCTGTTTAAATAAGGTCTTATCGCCAACGATGGCGCGAAAGCAGAGATAGTGGTTTAGGGCCTGGGTATCTATCTCTGTATCTGCGGCGGGGTGACGCAAGAGCGCCGGCAAGCTGGAGGCAAATACCAAGCGCTGGCCATCATTGAGATAGTAGAGGGGCTTAATTCCTAACCTGTCTCTGGCAATAAACAGCCGTCCCGTATCCCGCTCATAGATGGCGAAGGCAAACATGCCGTTGAATTTTTCGATACATTGCCGCCCCCAGTGGGCATAGGCCTTGAGAATCACCTCGCTGTCGCTATGGGAGAAAAAGCGGTAGCCCAGCTCGGTGAGTTCGGCACGTAATGCGCGGTAGTTGTAGATGCAGCCGTTAAATACCAGAGTAAGCCCAAGTTCTGAGTCGACCATAGGTTGGGCGCCATGCTCACTCAGGTCGATGATTTTTAAGCGCCTATGGCCCAGGCAGCATCGCCCTTGGCTGTAGAGGCCCTCTCCATCTGGCCCTCTTGGGGCCAGTTTATCCAGCATAGATGCGACCTGGTTAACCTCGGGCGCAGTGGTAAATGAGAGTTCTCCGGCAATCCCGCACATAGTCACTCCTGTGAGATGAAATTAATATCAGTTATAACTATTTACCTTAGTAAAACTCGCTGGCTTCTCAAGTGAAATGAGCGAAAAGAAGTGAATCATTTTAATGTTTTACTAGAAGTGAAATTGCGGAAGCAATCTGAGATGAGGCTGCTACACTTTTAAACAAGTCGAAAATTTGTTTATTTAAAAACTACTGAAGGACTTATGAAAATAGCTATTCTGACAACTAATCAGGTTGATGACGACAATCGATTGGTTGAAGTAGCTCGCGCCAAGGGACATGACGCCTTTTTGCTCGATCTGCGGCAACTGAGTATCGAATTACTTCCAGATAAACCAGAAATTTATTATCAAAATGAATTGATTACGAATCATTTTGATATTGTAATCCCAAGGCTTAACGTCTCCTATACCGATTTTGGTATCAATATTTTGCAGCAGTTTATCTGCGCCGGGATCTATGTCAGTGAGTCGCCAGAGGCCCTGCGACTCGGCCGGGATAAGCTTAAATGTTTGCAATATCTATTGAGTAAGGGGCTGCCATTTCCTGCCACGGCTATCGCCTATACGCCAGAGTATTTGGAGAGTCTGGTTGGCCATCTTAAGCTCCCCTTGGTGGTGAAGCTGATCGAGAGTACAGAGGGCACGGGAGTATTTTTAGCTAAAACTAAAAAGGAGGTCGACAACCTGTGTAAGACCTTCTCTCTGGCGGGCGTTAGCTATCAGATCCAGGAGTTTATTGCTGAGGCGGCCGGGCAAGATATACGAGCCTTCGTGGTGGGGGATTGTGTGGTTGCCGCGATGCAAAGAGTGTCTCAGGATGATGACTTTAGAGCCAATGTCTCCTTAGGGGCTCACTCCGCCGCAGTGGTGTTGACGCCAGAAGAGGAAGAGGTGGTTCTAAGGGCGACCCAAAGCATTGGCGTCAATATCGCCGGGGTTGATTTTGTCCGCTCGTCGCGAGGCCCCTTGCTGCTCGAGATCAATGTTTCCCCCGACTTTACCGGTAAACAGGGACTGGAAAATGTCACCGACTGTAACATTGCCGCCGCGATTATCGATTATACCTTGGGTGAGGCTAAGGGCTTCTATCGGCAGCAAAGCTTGTCTGCCAAGTTGGTGCGGCGTGAGGGAGGCTTACTATGTGCCGATGGCTAGCCTATTCGGGTCGCCCTATATTCTTAGATACCTTAGTGACTCAGCCTAGTCACTCCTTGGTGGCACAGAGCCTGAACAGTGAATTGAATATCAGCCCCGCAGGCGTCTTGTTAAGCACCAATGGTGATGGGTTCGGTATCGGCTGGTACAACCGACGGGTCGAGCCCGGCGTATTTAGGGATGATAAGCCCGCCTGGCATGATGAGAATCTTAAAAACCTCTGTCATCAGGTGGAGTCGCATATTTTCTTTGCCCACATTCGGGCGACTACCACAGGCGATGTACAGCGTACCAATTGCCATCCATTTCAGTTCGAGAACTGGCTGTTTCAGCATAATGGTCATGTGAGTGATTTTGAGAAGATCCGCCGTGAACTCCAGTTGGATATCGCCCCCGAGCTGTTTCCTTATCTGAGGGGCACCACAGATAGCGAGACCTTCTTCATGTTAGCCCTTAGCTATGGTTTGCAGCAGACCCCCAAGTTGGCGTTGCAAAAAATGGTCGAGCGGGTGCTGGTGGCGCTAGAGCGGGTTAATCCTAAGGGCGTGTTAAACCTCTCTTGCGCCCTCTCCGATGGGGACAGGCTATATACGCTGAGGTTCTCCCATAATGAGGAGGCTATGACCCAGTTCTACTCGTCGGATACCGAGTGTATTCAAGATTTTGATGATCAATTCGAGCTGATGCCGCAGGGGAGTATCGTGGTGGTTTCCGAACCCTTAGATAAGGCCAGTGAGAAGTGGAAACCGATTCCAGCTAATACCTTTACCATTATCGAAGAGAATCGGGTGACCAGTGAAGCCTTCTTATGATGAGGCGTCCCCATTTTACAGTTTCACAGTGAGGGCTTACCTGAAGCACTCTCGCCAGTGCTATGGCTGAGATATCCATCTGATTTAAACTATTACCTTCAGCAAAAGCGGACCTAGGCTAAATACCGAAAAGCCTGTTCTATTCGCTTTAGCCCTTGCCGAGTCATAAACCTAGAGTTCACTTGACATCCCCTTGTCTATCACCAGCCGTTAGCGGCTGTGAGGCCTATCTCCTGCGCCTGGGGGACTAATGCGCCATCGGGGCGCGGCTTTGATTCTGGCTGGGTAGGAGGGTGATCTGTGTGTTCCTGGGTGTGTGCCAGCGAGGTTTGTTGCCACTTCATCATCACTTTGGCTAATGCCCCCTGGTGGGAGAGAGTGTCGATGGCCTGATTGACGGCGCTGACCAGTGGCAAATGGTTTGCCTGCTTACTGAACATGAAGTGGATCTGGTTGCTGTCGACCAAGAGACTGAGTGGCGAGAGCACCACGCCATGGGATTGATTGGCCGTATAAGGCAGGGCCATGGCATCGCCAATCAGGATATCGCCTCTGTCATAGGCCAGCATCTGGATCGACTGATTAGTGTTTGGGCTCAGTACCAGCAGGCCTTGATGTGACAGGGTATCTTTTGAGGCCTGGTAGTCGGGGCCATACCAGCCATAGAAGGGGGCCAATAATTTAAGTTGTTGGCTAAAGATATCTTGCCACTTTTCGACGTTTATCTGCTCGGCTCTCTCCGCCTTCACGAAGAGTTTGACCTCTTCACTACGATAGCTATTTGAAAAGTAAGCGTAGTTGGCTCTTTCATCGGTATAGCTGGCACCCATTATGATGTCTAGCATGCCGGTTTGTAACATCTGGTGGGCGCGTTTGGCTGGCATCTTGATGAAGTTGAGGCGACAACCCAGCTGCCGAGCGACCAAGGAGAGCATCTCGACGTCCAGGCCGAGTACCTCGCCCTGTGGAGCTGTCCAGGAGTAGGGCGCCCAGTCGTTGAAACCGACGTTCAACGGCGTTGGACATAGGGAAGCGTCGGCTTGCGCCCAGGCTTGCCAAGGCGGGGTTAACAGCAATATGAGTAAGAGTATTTTTCTGTTCACGCTATTTTTGTTCGCACTGTTTTTATTCAGACTATTTTTGTTCGTACTACTTTCTGTTCGAACTATGGCTGGCTAGGTAGTCGAATGCCTGGTCGATCACTGTGGTTACTGGCGCTCGCGTGATTCGATGCTATCAAGTTAGTGCCTGGGCAAAGGGTGAGCCGCCTCTGTAAGCCTAGTCTTTGCATTTAGCTTCTTCCAGCCAGAGCCTTTAGCTTCTTCCAGCCAGAGCCTTTAGCTGGGGCTCAGAGGCTTTCTTATGATCCTGGTCAATATGGCGCCTATAAGTGCTTAGTATATTAGTTAGGTTTAATGCTTTGCGATGCAGGTATGGGGATAAGGCCGCTATGGGAGAACTGACGGATGCCAAGCTTATTCGGCTGTTAAAGACCTGTATCTTTATCGGGCTTTGCTTGATCGCGCTCGGGATCTATCTGCATAACTTTAGCGACACCATGGAGGCCATGGGGGTGACGGGTATTATCATCAGCGCCGTCTGTGTGGCCTTCGGCATGGTGTTATCGCTACCCACCAAGATGTATCTCACCTTTATCCTGGTAAAGCGTGAGACCGACAGGCAGGATGATTGAGTCGGATTAGCTATTGTATTGGTACAAGCTGACTGTACTTAGGGCCATGGCCAGCTAACGGCCGATTCTTATCTATAGTTAGCAAATGCTGAATTAAAACTCAGTTTTTAACACAAGGTTAAGGTTTTGAAAGGCAAGGTAATTTATACTAGGCTCAAATAGGCCTGCCGAGCAGGCCTTCTTTTTAATCTGGATGACTATAAACGTATCGCTGTTATGTATAGAGATGATCTTCAGGAATATAACCTGACCTCCGCCAAGTACAAGAAGAGCATGCTCTATTCCTTGCTGCTCCTGTTGTTCCTGTCTGCCGTGTTGGCGATTGTCTACCTGACGTCCAGCAACAATATCGCCAAACAGCGGGAGATGCGCCAATATGCCGAGCTTGGCAACATGCAGGCAAACCTGCTTGCCGAGCTGAATATCGTGGGAACGGACTTGGCCTATTATGCCCACAGTGAGCTGGCCATCTCGACCTTGCAAGATAAAGACCCTCAGGCCAAGCGTTACCTTACCTCGCTGATGTTCCAGATCGGTAACCTCTACAAACATTATGATCAGATCCGCCTACTCAGTGATGAGGGCGATGAGGTGATCCGCATCGATCAACTGCGGGACGACAGCCTTTACCTGGTGCCGGACGAGGCGCTGCAGAATAAGGCGGACAGATATTATTTCCGCGAGCTTGCCGGGCTCAGGCCGCAGGAGATCTATGCCTCGCCCTTCGACCTCAATGTCGAGCATGGTGAGGTGGAGCTGCCCTTTAAGCCCACCATACGTTTCGCCACGCCTATCTATGGCCCGGCCGGGGACTTTATCGGTGCAGGAGTGATCAACTATCAGGGTAAAGACCTGTTGCAGATCATCGAAGAGTTGAATGTGCATGAACATGACAAGGCCTATCTGCTTAACGGTAAAGGCTTCTACCTTATGGCAGATCAAGCCGATAAGGAGTGGCGCTTCATGTTCCCCGAGCGTGAGCAGATTAAGTTTGGTGATGACCACCCAGTGGCTTGGCGCAAGATGCAACAGGCGGAGCTGGGCAAGGTCGTGACGGACGATGGCGAGTATTATTTCAGCCGCTTTCAGATGGCGCCGGATTCGCTGTTTACCATAGTGAATAAGGAGAGCGCCTATCTGGTTATGTTCGTGCCCGAGAGTAAGATTCTGGCCACTCAGCAGAATCTCAACAACAGCGCGCTGATCGCCTTCTTGTTGGTGTCCCCCATGTTTGTCTTCCTGGCCTACAAGCTGGCCAGCTCTCAGGTCGAGCAGCAGCGTCTGTTTAGCCAGCTGACCTTCGATGCCCGTCACGATGCCCTGACAGGCCTGTATAATCGCAGCGCCATCATAGAGTATCTGGGCAAGAACATCAGCCAAAGTCGACGCCAAAAGTCCGATCTGGCGGTGAGCTTTATCGATGTGAACGATCTGAAGAAGACCAATGATCTGCATGGTCATGAGGCGGGAGACGATCTGCTCAGGGGCGTGGCCGAGGTGATCAACATGTCGATCCGCAACGGTGACTTTGCCGCACGTATCGGCGGCGATGAGTTTCTGATCGTCTTTGTGGACTGTGACGGCAGATGTGCCAACGATATCATGGAGCGAATTCAGGCCGCTTATGGCGTGATGGGACTGGGTAAGACAGGTAAGGCCTGGAGCCTAAGCTTTGGCTGTACTCAGCTGCTGCATGAGACCGACGATGTGGACAGCATCATAGAGCGTGCCGACAGCCTGATGTATGAACACAAGATGGGACAGAAGAATCAGCAGATGCCCTAGATGGGTCCAAAGGCGGCGCTTAGGCGCCGTCTTTGGCATTAATTCCGGCCATTTGGCCTTTTTCGGTAATTAACCCAAGACTAATGGGGTAAAAACACCGATAATTCCCCTCAATTGTTTCATTCTCAAAAATAGCCTGTTGGGCCTCAGGGCGTTGCAGCGCAGTGGAAAGCACCCCATGGAAATCAAAGTTAATTTTCTCGATAACCTTAGACTCGAAGCCAAGTTCGACGACTTTACCGTTACCGCCGATCAGCCGATCCGTTACAAGGGTGATGGCTCGGCGCCTAGTCCCTTTGATTACTTCCTGGCATCGTCCGCCCTGTGCGCCGCCTATTTCGTTAAGGTCTACTGCAAGGCCCGTGATATTCCCACCGACAACATCCGCCTGTCGCAGAACAATATTGTCGACCCAGAGGATCGCTACAACCAGATCTTCCAGATCCAGGTAGAGCTGCCCGACGACATCTCGGACAAAGATCGAGAGGGGATCCTGCGCTCCATCGACCGTTGTACGGTTAAGAAGGTGGTGCAGACCGGCCCCGAGTTTAAGATTGAGACGGTGGAAAACTTAGACGCCGATGCCAACGCCATGTTGATGGGCCAGCCTGATGGTGACACCAGCACCTATATTCTGGGTAAAGATCTGCCGCTGGAACAGACCATCGCCAACATGACTGGCCTGTTAGCCGATCTGGGAATGAAGATAGAGATCTCCTCCTGGCGTAACATAGTGCCTAACGTCTGGTCGCTGCATATCCGTGATGCGGCCTCGCCTATGTGCTTCACCAATGGTAAGGGCGCGAGCAAGGAGAGTGCCCTCTGCTCGGCCCTGGGTGAGTTTATCGAGCGTCTGAACTGTAACTTCTTCTACAACGATCAGTTCTTCGGCCTGGATATCGCCAATAGTGATTTTGTTCACTACCCTAACGAGAAGTGGTTTGCCCTGACCGATGACGACTCGCTGCCAGAAGGGATGCTGGACGACTACAGCTTGGCCATCTATAACCCGGATGGCGAGCTGTGCGGCTCACACCTGATCGACACTAACTCGGGCAATATCGAGCGCGGTATCTGCACCATTCCTTACAAGCGTCGCTCCGATGGTGAGACAGTCTATTTCCCCTCGAACCTGATCGAGAACCTGTTTTTAAGCAACGGTATGAGTGCGGGCAACAACCTGCAGGAGGCCGAGGTGCAGTGTCTATCGGAGATCTTCGAGCGTGCGGTGAAGCGGCAGATCATCGAGCAAGAGATAGTGCTGCCGGATGTGCCCATGTCTGTGCTGGAGAAGTACCCCAGCATACTGGCCGGCATCAAGGGGCTTGAGGAGCAAGGCTTCCCCGTGGTGGTGAGAGACGCCTCCTTAGGGGGGCAGTTCCCCGTGATGTGTGTGACCCTGATGAATCCTAAGACGGGCGGCGTGTTCGCCTCTTTCGGCGCGCACCCAAGCTTCGAGGTGGCACTGGAGCGCAGCCTGACCGAGCTGCTACAGGGCCGCAGCTTCGAGGGACTCAACGATGTGCCTAAGCCGACCTTCAACAGTATGGCGGTGAGCGAGCCGGAAAACTTCGTCGAGCACTTCATCGACTCGACCGGGGTGATCTCCTGGCGCTTCTTCAGCAACAAAGCGGATTATGCGTTCTGCGAGTGGGACTTCTCCGGCAGCAACGAGGAGGAGGCCAAGGGGCTGTTCGGCATTCTGGAAACCCTGGGTAAGGAGGTCTATGTCGCCGAGTTCGAAGAGCTGGGGGCATCGGCCTGTCGTATCCTGGTGCCTGATTATTCTGAGGTTTATCCTGTCGACGATCTCATCTGGGATAACACCAACAAGGCGCTGGACTACCGCGAAGATATCCTCAACCTGCATCGCCTGAGCGACGATGAACTGGCCGATCTGGTCAATCGTCTGGAAGACAGCCAACTGGATAACTACACGGATATCCGTACCCTGATCGGTATCGTGTTCGATGAAAACACCGTCTGGGGACAGCTGACCATTATCGAGTTGAAGATCCTCATCTATCTGGCCCTGGGCGCTCACGAAGAGGCGCTGGAGCTGGTGGAAGACTTCCTGCAGTTCAACGACAACACTGTGGAGCGCGGCCTCTTCTATCAGGCGATGAACGCCGTACTCGAGGTGACCTTAGATGAAGATCTTGAACTCGAGCACTTCATTCATAACTTCACCCGCATGTTTGGACAGGATGTGATGGAGCAGGTGGTAGGTTCGGTGACCGGCGAGATTCGTTTCTCTGGCCTGACCGAGACCAGCATGGCGCTGGAAGGCATAGAGCCGCACCTGCGTCTCATCGAGAGCTACAAGAAGCTGCATCAGGCGCGTAAGTTAAAAGCGGGTATCTAGCCGGTTTTCTTCTATTTAATGAGCTAAAAAGCGAGCCTAAATGCTCGCTTTTTTGTGCTTGCTGTTTGGTGCTCGCTTTTGGGTGTCGATTAGTCGAGCGGCTAGCCGTTTGCCTTGGCGCAGGCGGCCGCCTTTTGTTGCTGCACTTCGGGGCGCTTGTCCTGCATCGCCTTGAGGATCAACTCGTTACAACGCTTCTGCGCCCGTTGCTGCTCGGAGCGTGAACTTGGCTCGCCTATGTGGGCGATCATAGGTTTAAAGCTGAGGGAGGCGTTACAGTACATGGTCGACAGGCGCCTGCCGTGCTGATTGAGATCGTCACGCCCCGAGAGCTGCTGACACAGACTGGCGAACATGTGCTTGGCCTTGCGGGTGCAGTAGGCATATTGGGTGACATCCTGTTTGATGTCGGCGCAGACACTGTTATCTCGGATTCGCCACAGCTGATGCTGAAAGCCGATAGGGGTGTCTTCATACACCAGGCGCTGACTGACCACACGGGTGTTGGCGGCATCTTCATAGCTGGCGACAATGTTGCTGCTGACCATTTCCAGATAGGCGGCAAACAGCTGGGAGATAGGGTCCATGACTCGTCCTTAAGTGGTTAGCCTTAGCCATTTCCCTGCTAAGGGCTTTTGTTATGCCCTGCTAAGGGCTTTTGTTATGCCCCGCTAAGGGCTTCTGTTATACCCTGCTAAGGGCTTCTGTTTTGTCTATTTATTAAATGTTTGGCCTATAAATTAGGCGGCGATATTTTACGCGATTTATCGATTAGGTGCTAGTGCCAGTGCCGATGACTGTGTCTATGACAGCGCCTGTGACAGTGACTTTGACCGTGCCTGCGCCGAGGGCATAGAGATTTAGGCGAAAAAGCGAATCTCAAGATTCGCCTTTCGGGACAAATATAAGATTAGAGCTTGGGATAAAGTCCGTTTTAATTTGTTTTCGCTAATTTGCGCTATCGGGCATGTTTTATCTGCTCAATACAGGTGTCGGCGTGCTGGTAATCTATGGTGATTGGCGTGATGCCAGCAGGGCTCTGTACAAACAGGGAGGGTAAGCTATTGCCACCGATGGAGCGTGCAAATTGGATTTCGGCCAATAGGGCCTGCTGGGTCGCTTCATGGCGTAAGTCGGCGTTGAATTTGGCCTCATCCAGCCCCAGTTTGTTGGCTAAATCGCTCAGCACGTCATCGTCACTCGGGTTACGCGCCTTAAGATAGTAGGCCTCTTGTATGGCGGTTAGCATCTCGGTTTCGGCTTGTTGAGCGCGGGCGGCCAGTATGGCCCTGCAGGCGGGATAGGTCGCTCGCCTTGGCGTGTTGAGCGCCCAAAACTCATGATTAAACTCTGTGCCTAGCAGGGCCTCGATTCTACGCCAATACGCGGCGATCTGCTGCTGCATTGCTATCGGCATAGGTTGGTCGCTATCTGGCGCGAGTCCGCCAAGCAGATAAACTATCTCAATCTCGCCCGATAGCGCCTGCTCGATTTTCGCCCAGGTGGGCTTGAATCCCCAGCACCAGGAGCACATGGGGTCGTAAACATAATACAGCTTATTCATATCGGGCCGATTCTCTGTCGAAATAGTATGCATACTATCATGGTGTATAGGCATTGAATTGATAACAGCTTATTGAGTGCTGTGGTGGCTCTGGTTATGGCGACTCTTGTTACGGCGACTCTTGTTACGGCGATCGTGCTTGATGAGTTACCACGACCGCCATATTCGCTCGCAATTATGAAAGCAGTTCTTCCACATAGGGACGAACCGCCTCTACGGAGTCCAATTCGTTAGGGATGGCGATGCTGCGATAGCCGTCGCCTAAGAAGGCGCGATCTACCTCAATCAGTACACCTGTCTCCTCGCCGTTGTCGACGAAGCTCACCTCCAGTTCCCTGGCACCGAAGAAGGAGTGTGACGCGGGCTTAAACTCATACTCCTGGTAGCAGGGCAGGTGTGAGGCGAACTCGCGAGCATGGATATAACCCGCCTCGATATCCGTCTTGTAGAGGCGATAGCCCGCCTGCTCGATAAGCTCTAACACCGCCAGCTGGGTGGGTGAGGGCAAGATGGTTAGCGGGTCTTGATCGCTGCCGTCGATACCGTTCTTGATATCCAGGCCTGTCTGCAGCCAGACTTTGCCGATGCGTTGTCCAAAGAGGCGGGTGGCCGGCGTCTCGGGATGCAGATTGAGAGTAAACTGACGTGTGATGGTCTCGCCCGGCGCTATGGTCTGCTTCAGCATCGGCTTCCAGCTCTGCAGCACCATGCTCTTGTGGTATTTTATCTCATCATCGCCGACGCTTTTTTCCGCCTTGGCCTCGGCCATGATGGCAAACTCCAGGCCATTGAGCTCCTGTTCTACTTCACCGCCTGTGATCACCACCTCGATGCGAAAGGGCTCTCCTGCGCGCAGTTGCTCATCGAGCAAAATGGTATCGACGCTGGCCTTGCCTATGCCGACACTGGCTAAGATTTTCTTTAACATTTTCTTTCCTTGAAGGTTTATCAGTCGCGCAGACCCTAACATTGTCCGTTTTGTGCTGCAACTCTGGGTTTGTAATGGTGAGACGGCCTTAAGGCTGGCGTTTATTCGCAATTGCCTTCAGGTGAAAACTGGGCCGTCTCGATCTGCCGCTGAAGCAAGCAGAAGCTGATAGAGGTGTTTGGCTGCAGGTCCTGTTTTCACCCCCTTGGGAAGCGTCAGATGTAATGGAACCTGGTAGCTGTGGGCGTGCTCTAGGTTGAGTACCATGACATCTGGGTCTTGGTATCTCTCTATTACATGGTGAGGCATGCGGCAGTAGCCAAGGCCTTCAGTGACCGCCTGCCAGGCGTGGTCGAAATTTTCTACCGTGATGCGCTGGTTGGATTTTAGCCAGCCGACATCCTGCTGACTTTTTTCGCCTAGATCGCGAATGACTATCTGACGATTGATGGCGAGATCAGCCGTTGTCGGCGAGGAGACTAAGGCGAGGGGGTGCTGTTTGGCGACGACGGGATACAGTTTGACTAAGGCAAAGGTCTCTGAAGGATAGTCTTTGATGGGAAGGTTGATGATTGAGATATCTGCCTGCTCTTCCACCACCATCTGAGTCGTCTTCGATAGCGAGGTTTCGACCACCCTTATTGAGGTGGCGCTATTTTCGGTGAAAAACGCCTGCATCGGCTGAAATAGCCAGCGACGATCACAGAGATGATCGATAGCAACGACAAGCTCCGATTCTAATCCGCTGGCGACTTGGGTACTGAGTTCCTCTAGGGTTTTAGCCTGTTCTAACATGGCATTGGCCCGGCGTAACAGGGATTTGCCTTGGTCGGTGAGTACAGCCCTACGCCCTTCGATGCGCAGTAGTGGCAGATCGAGCTGAGATTCAAGTTTCTTTACGGCATAGATTAAGGTGGTGTGGCTCTTATTCAGGGTCAGTGCGGCAGCCTGAATGCTACCCGCCTTATCTATCTCCAGTAGCGTTTGCCACTGTTCTAGGGTGGTCTTAAGTTTCATTGGTCTATTTTATCTACATTAACTCGCAATATTATGAACTTTAATGTCTAAATTTTACGAGTATTATGGCATTTATCGACGGAAAACGCCTGGTGCGTTTGCCAAAATCCAAGGCCTTAGGGTGGTTGGATTGTCAGAGTGAATGAGTTGAACCATATTTGGAGAGAGATTATGCGTAAATTATTACAGGTGGATTTCGAATTTGAAGGACCATTTGGTCAGCAGATGGCCGAGCAGTTAGTCGGGCTGGCTGAATCAATCAATCAGGAGCCAGGGATGATTTGGAAAATCTGGACTGAGAGTGAGAAGGATAAGTTAGGCGGTGGCATTTATCTTTTTGAAGATGAAGCGTCAGCAAGGGCATATTTGGCTATGCACAGTGCTCGTCTTAAAGAAATGGGTGTTAAAGACGTTCGTGGCCAGGTGTTTGATATCAATATGCCGCTGTCGACGATTAACCGGGCACCTTTGGTCTAAGGAGTTGCAAGATGACGAACAAGTTTTTTTTGAGCCTGCACGGTACCATATACGGCCTGTTTGCCATAGTGCTCTTTTTCCTGCCGTTGCAGGTATGGCCTCTCTATGGGGTGCAGATTCAGGATCAATATGCCTATTTCTTGTCTCAGCATACTAGCATCTTTTTGGGTGGCTTGGCTCTGGTTACTTGGTTGCTCAGAGAAGTTACGCCTGGAGAGGTGGCGAAGAAGCTGATGCTGGCGTTATTGCTGACTAACTTGCTAGGCGTGTTGATCACAGGTTATGCAGGGGTGAAGGGAATATTTGTCGGTTTTGGCTGGAGTGACCCGGTTTTCTTTGCCGTAATGGCCATGTTGTCTGCTTTGCAATATCGCAAGCAGGGAGTGCTCTAGTCCTCGACGGGTTCACATCCAGCCGGACTCAGGGTAGAGTACGCCACATAGAGTTAGGCCTGGGTGCAGGCGCAAAGATGAGAACTAGAGTCATGAGTGATGATAAAGCGGTTATCGATAACCTGGACGATCTTGCCAGCTTTCTGCTGGCAGTGGAAAACGGCGGCCTAGGGCTAGAGGGCGTCGAGGGGGTCGGTATGGCGACCAATAATGCAGATGGCCGCCATTTTGTGGCGGTGTTCGACAAGAACCATAAACTCCTGCATGCCCGCTGGATAACAGACGAAGTGTTCGAGCAGGGTAAAGAGATGGTGCGTCATGGTGTCTCGCGCCACTAAGCAATTGATATAAAAAATTAAGCCCGCGGCATGACGCCGCGGGCTTAATTATATGCTTCCCTTAACTCTAGATGAGCATTAGGGGATTATAGCTAAGAGGTGAAACCTAATGCCTTGTTTAGGTATCGATTTAGATACCTAAACAAAATCACAGGCATATTTTATCAGTTTACCAGATCTTCACGCGTTGATCTTCAGGCAGGTACAGGGCATCACCCGGCTGAACATCGAACGCCTTGTACCAGGCATCGTGGTTACGTGGTGCAAGTGCACGGTAACGTCCTGGAGCATGGGTGCCGCCGCGAAGCTGGTTAAGCATGCTCTGCTCGGTACGCTTCTCTTTCCAAACCTGTGCCCAAGCTAAGAAGAAACGTTGATCGCCTGTCAGACCGTCGATAACGGGAGCTTCTTTACCATTAAGGCTCAGCTTGTACGCGTGATAAGCCATCGCCAGACCACCCACATCACCTATGTTTTCCCCTAGGCTGTTACGGCCATTAACGAAGTTGCCTTCGATAGGCTCATACTTGCTGTACTGGGCGGCTAGTTGATCGGCTTTGGTTTCAAATGCTGCGCGATCGGCATCTGTCCACCAGTTACGTTGAATACCGTTAGCATCAGACTTTGACCCTTGGTCATCGAAACCATGTCCCATTTCGTGGCCTATCACGGCGCCGATACCACCATAGTTAACGGCTGGATCGGCATTAGGGTCGAAAAATGGGGGTTGTAGAATGGCCGCAGGGAACACAATTTCGTTAAACGAGCTGTTGTAGTAAGCATTAACGCGCTGTGGTGTCATGCCCCAACGGTTGCGGTCAGTTTTTTGCAGCTCTTTGGCGATGCTATCTTCGCGGAAGAAGGTTCTTAGATTCTTAATGTTACCCACTAAGTCATTGTTGCTGATGGTCAGGCCATCAAACTCCTGCCAAACATCAGGGTAACCAATTTTAGGGTTGAAAGAGGCTAGTTTTGCATGAGCATTGACTTTGGTTTCTTCACCCATCCAATCTAAGCCGTCGATACGCTGTCCCAAGGCGGTGCGCAGGTTTTTCACCAACTCAGCCATCTGCTGCTTGGATGATTCAGGGAAGTAACGTTTGACGTACACCTTACCTATGGCAAAGCCTAATGACTGGGTACCAGACATCTGTTCTACTGCGCGTTTCCAGCGTGGGCGAGGCTCTTGCTGTCCGCTTAATGTCTTGCCATAGAAGTCGAAGTAAGTGGTGTAGATCTCATCTGATAAGAGTTCGGCGTTATCACTGACGGCGTGGAATGTCAGGTAATCCTGCCAAACCGTTAACGCTTCATTATTGATCAGTTTGATCATCGCCTTAATAGGTTCAGGCTGCGAGATGTTGAGCTGAGGAACTTTATAACCTGTCTCGGCGAAATAGATGTCCCAGTTAAAACCTGGGTACTCAGTGCCGAGTTGATCGCGCTTGATCTGATTTAAGGTGAGGTCGCGGTTACGACGTTTCTCTCGTGGCCAATGGCCTTCAGCGATTTTGGTTTCTAACGCTAAGATGGCCTTAGCACGAGGGGCCGCATCTTTAATACCAGCAAATTCAAGCATTTTGGTGATGTGGGCTAAGTAAGCATCACGAATCTTGACGAAACGTTCACTGTCTTCCAAATAGTAAGAGCGATCCGGAAGACCCAGGCCACCGGCACCGATAGACATCTCATACTGATCAGGATTGAGGCGGTTAAACCACATGCCACCACCAATAGGCGCGCTAATGCCCTCTAACCAGGCATTACCAAAGACTTTAGTGAGATCATCGGTAGACTTAATAGCGGCAATCTGATCTAAGGTTGGCTGAACCGGAGTGATCCCCAGTTTGTTGATGGTATCGATATCCATGTAAGCCTTGTAGAAGTTAGCAATAAGCTGCTCTTCTGCATTGAGGTCTTTACGACTGGCGATATCATCGATGATCTCTTTTACCTGAGTTTCACTGCGCTCTGCCAAGGCATTGAAGGCGCCAAAGCGGGTTTTATCTGCTGGCATAATGAAGTTGTCATACCAAGTTCCACTGGCATACATGAAGAAATCATCGCCCGGTTTAACATTTAGGTTACGGGCCGTGAGATCGACACCAAAGCTGCCTAATTCGGCTTTTGTCTGAGATGGAATGCTCACTTCAGATGAAGCTGCGTTGTTAGAACGGCTATCTTGGTTGCTGCAGCCACCTAGAACTGCTGTGGTTAAGGCAATAGCGATTAGGGACTTTTTCATTGGTGCTCTCTTCCTCACTGAGTTATTTTTTTGATTTTAAAGGTATGGCCATAGAGCTTACCAAGCTGAACAACAAAGTTAAAACGCTTATCAGCGAGACAATTGTAATAAAAAAATACATAGCTTAATGGCTGGTTGGGCGACATAGGGGGTCATTGCCCTGTTAGATCTGAGTGTCTACGAGAGTGTGCCTTGGCGTGGGTCACAGCCTTAGATGGCAAGATAGGTTAGTGTAAAGAGATGCCCGCAGCGATAGCGTGGCGTTAGGTTTGGATAGTTAGGGTATTGAGAGTAACCAGAGTAAGGAGTTGTTATGCAGGGTGCGGATTATTTCATTAAGGAGCTTGAGTTAGAACAGCATGTCGAAGGGGGCTATTACTGTTCCTCCTACCGGTCACAGGAGGCCTTCGATGATAAACGCCAGCTGTGGACCAGTATTTACTTCCTGCTGCGTACCGGTGAGGTGTCTCACTTTCATCGATTGACCGCCGACGAGATGTGGTATTTCCATGGCGGCGAGCCGTTGACCATCTATATGATCGACGAGGCGGGCGAGTTGACCACGGCTCAGCTGGGGCTAGATATTGCCGCCGGTCAACGACCACAATTTCTGGTGCCTAAGGGCTGTATCTTCGGCTCTGCGATGAACAATCCGGGGTTTTCACTGGTGGGCTGCATGGTATCGCCAGGATTTACCTTCGAGGATTTCGAGCTGTTCGACCGCCAGACCCTGCTGAATGCCTATCCCCAGCATAGGGCGATCATCGAGCGTCTGACTCGCTAATCCTGTGGGCTGTTTCGTGATTAAATAAAAAAGGCGCGACCCAAGCGGGCCGCGCCTTATCTCACCTAGCGAGTGACTACTTGCTCAGCCACTGGGCAATATAGTCCTTCAGATCCACCATGGCGGCGTTACCCACGTAAGGCACGGCGGCCAGGGTGTCCATGTCGGCGATCGGTCTTGCCGCGATGATATTGTTGGCGGCGGTCTTGTTCATGGCCGCGTCAATATCCAGCTCGGTCAGAGTCGCGTTGTTGACTATGTCCAGCACTGTTCCGACTTCGCTTGCGCTGAAGAAGACCCCTTCCCAGGTACCTTCTTGATAGGCAGGCTTAGCGCAGTCTGCGCCGTTGCCGGCCACGCAATAGGTGTAGCTGAAGTGTCCCTCAAACTCGGCGGCGGTTTCACTGTCGTGGATCACCACGATGTTTTCGTCGTTACCAAAGGCCGCGGCGCCACTGATGTTGTGGGAGCCGGTTAGTACTAGATCGTCGATAATCATGTACTTATGATGGAACTTGTCGCCACCGTTTAGCTTGGCTACGCGTACGTCGGCGGGATTTTCCCAGATGTTGTTGGCGGCGCCAGTGTAGCTGTCTACCTCGATCTCGCCCGAGGTATTAGGCTTTTCAATGCCTAACATATCCTGGAACTCAGAGTAGTAGCGCGAGAAGAAGGAGGCATCGCCCAAGCCTTGCACCTCGACGCCCGCATCGTGTCTTAGCTCCATCTCATCGGCGACATCCTGGGCGCTGATAACAAATTGCGCCAGATGAATGCGATACTGAGCGTTGCGAATGTACTGCTGCATGTTGTACAGGGTCGAACCCACATAGACGCTTGGCGATTGGGGCGTGAACTGCACATCGATGCGGATATTGTCGTTGTTGGTGTAGACAGTTTCGAGCTGGTGGTCTGGCTTGCCTAGGCCAAAGAGAGAGTCTTTAGCACCGCCCTGACCGTCGCCCCACATCAGGTTGAACTGGTGGGTGTAGACGCTGGCCAGCTGGTTGGAGTCGATGATAACGATATGGTTATCATTGCCTTCGCTGATCAGGTTACCCTGGGCATCCAGATCGCCGTGGACGCCAGACTGGCTAAAGTTGGTGCTACCCGTGAGTACCTTCTTGCCATCGACCACGATGAACTTGTTGTGTTGGATCTTGGAGCCTGCGCTACCGTTCTCGGTATCGTCGATCCAGGGCACGCCGCCTTGGTTTAAGATGGCGATGGCCTGGTCATTTTCACCGGCGATATTGTCCTCGTCGGTGACAAACTTTACATCGACGCCGCGTTGCTTGGCGGCCACCATGGCATTGGCGATGCCGGGCAGGTCGAGATCATAGATTGCCATATACAAGGTGCTATTGGCGGAATCGATAAGCTCGATAATTTTCTGTTCAAGATTGGCTTGAACGGCGGGTGGATTGACCACGTGATTAAAGTAAACTTCAACATCATCGGCATAGCTCATTGCTGAAACTAGCGATAACAACAACCCCATATTCAGTTTATTAATTTTCATGTTTTACCTTATTTTTATAATAAAAGTGTAAATCGAAAATGAGTAATCTGAATCCAAATTTCATTGTAGGTTTTAGCTACATTTAACCGTCCTTAGTTTAAAAACTCGACAGCATACTAACAGTCTATTGTGACATTTAGTAGATGCTATTTAACAAAAGTTATACAAATGTCTCAAAATTTGTACCTTTTAAAATATTCATATTTTCTGTTAGTTATGCGACGCTTTGAATAAAAGTTGCGCAATTAGTCAGCGAAAATGACTAATCATTCTGTTGCAATTGTTTTGCTTTGAAAACAGTGGGCTGGGCTTGTTATTGCTCTTGGGGTCTTCTGAGATTTTAGCGATTTGAGCAAGTGATCTATAACTGGTTAATATTATTTACTTATGTTTTTAATGCTTCTGTTTTATTTGCGTAACGCCCGGTTGTTAATTAAGTGTTAATTGGTTTGTATTAAAAACAGGCAGGTTGGTGTGGGGTATTTTGTTGGGGTGTTGATGAATATAAATAAGTCATAATATTAAGGTGAAAGAGGCAAACTTTTGAATATGGTAGAAAGTATAAAATGGGCCGTTAAGTGATATTAATAGACCCATTTAAGCGCTGCTTTTCTTATTCCCACATTACGTTGGCATTGTTCTTAACTGCCGACTCGAATAGCTCGATAAGGGGGAGTGCCCTCTGTCTCAGGCTCACGAAGGGGCCCTTTTCATCCTCATTTCTGCCGTCTGAGGCGTCTCGGTTGGAGCGTTCGCCACCGCCTGTTGCAGACGGGTGAGGGCGGCGGGCACATCTTCGGCGCGTATTGCACCGGGCACCGAGGTGCTGTGGCCGAGTATCTTTAGGAAGGTCTGTGCCACATCGCCAAACAGGGTGATATTGGCATAGTGCTTGGTTTTAAAGGTGACTAACATTGCGCGACTCCTTGATGAATGCCCTGCTAGGTGGGCGTCTCCCCTCTGTTGCTGTGCCGTTTACGCCGCTAACGGCGGCGGAATATTGCTTCGCCAGCGGGCAACAATTCACACTTGTATATCCCGTAGATCAAATTATAACCTATTGTCTATTAAACGTTTTGTTAAATTTCATTCGATGAGATTGTGACCTCGGTTTCATTTGCCTGTAATGGGACATGCTATAAATAGCAACACTCATTTCGGCGCTCATCAATCGCGCATTTGGCCATGGGAAGGACCCTTGTTTCGCCGTCTCTTCCCGGGCAATTCACAAGGAAGCAAGATGCAAGAGATCAATACCTTCATCAAAGAAAACATAGGCAGCGTCAGCAAGAATGTCTTCGTCGCTCCTGGGATCCCAGAGAAAAAACTCAACAACGCGGCCAAGTCTATGGGGCTGACGGACAGGGTCAATACCATCATCGCCATCTATGACAACACACTGTTCGGCAGCGCTAAGGATGGCCTGGCCTTTACCGGGGAACACCTGGTGTTTAAGCCTATGTTCGATGACCCGATGATCTTCCCCTATGACGATATCGAGAAGGTGGACTATGTCGAATATGTTTCGACAAACGATAAGGGTAAGGAGAAGAAGGAGGTCGTTGTCGAGCTCCTGAGAAAGGATGGCTCGTGTAACACCATAGACGGCCTAATCGATTGCGACTACCGGCTGCTGGCCGAGATCCTTAATCGCGCGGTGACCGAGTGCGACAGCTTTGAGGAGGAGAATCAGATAGTCACCCTGGCGGAGATGTCAGAGGCGTTAAAGGTTGCCTATGTCAAAGTGATCGCCAACATGGCCTTTGCCGACGATGGAGAGGTGGATAAGAAGGAGTTTTCCGAGATCCTGATGCTGATGACCCGGCTGGAGCTGACCACCGAGTCTCGCTTCGAGCTGCGCAGTTATCTGTCCAGCGAGCACAATCAAGTTCCCCTGGTTGATCTGCTGGCCACCATTGACGCCGAGTGCGTGCCCAGCCACAACAAGGCGGTGAAGATCTCTCTGGTGAAAGACCTTATCAGTACCTACATGAGCGTCAACGATGGCTCCTATGAAAACTTTGCCTTCCTCGACGAGCATCAAGCGCTGTTTGGCGTGTCCGACGATGAGGTGGAGCTGGCGCTGATGGCGATTAAGAACGACTTCAACATGCTCAGGGAAGACTTTACCGATGACGCCCTCAAGCGTGGCATGAAGGAGTTATCGGCCAAGGCTGGCGCGGTCGGTGTGCCGCTGGCTGCCGTCTATCTGTCGGGCTCCGTGGTAGGACTCTCGGCGGCGGGCATGACCTCTGGGCTTGCCGCCCTGGGGCTGGGTGGAGCACTGGGCTTCTCCAGCATGGCAACCGGTATAGGGGTTGCTGTATTGCTGGGCGTCGGTGCCTATAAGGGGATCAAGCACTTCACCGGCGCCAACGAGCTGGATAAGACCAAGCGTCGGGAGCTGATGCTCAATGAGGTGATTAAGCAGACCCAGGCGACACTGTCGCTGCTCATCAACGACCTTAACTATATTACCGACAAGTTTAATCAGGCGGTGGCCAGCTATGGTATTCAAGATGCCAAGGTACAGAAGCTGATGAAGATGATGACATCGCTGACGGGCGCCGCCGATGTACTGAGCAGGAAATCGGGGGTCATGCAAAACTCCTGCATCAAGCTGCGCTGCCCTATCAAGCTGGACGAGGCCAAGTTGAAGTCGCTGACTCAGGAGCCGCTGAAGAAGCAGTTCTACGCCCTGGTGATGGGATATTACCAGGAGGTGGAAGAGGAGGTTCAGCAGGGAGATGAGACGGTTAACGTCACGGTGCTTAAGATCAAGCCGGATATCCCGACCCGTGAGCTGGATAAACTGGCCGCCGTGTTCGATGCCATTGGCTATTTTAAGGCGGCCGATGTGATTAAGGGTAAGCTGTCAGGGATCTTCTCCTGATGGCGAGCCGTGATGAGCAAGCGGCCGCCCTGTTAGCCCAGCAGCATCAGCTCGAGGCGTCGGAGCAGCGCATGGCTGAGCTGGATGCTGCCCTGTCGGCGCTGCATCAGCATCAAGCGCAAAACGATGCGGCGTTGGATACCATGCTAGAGGATATGCAGTCGATTCTGGACAGCTGTGGCATCGCCTTCGATGAGGAGATCGCCATCTCTTCTGAGGTGAGCCGTTACTGCGAGGTAACCCAGGAGGAGATCACCTTAGGCATCGGGGCGCTATCGCCCCTGGCCAGCCTGGACTTCAACGAGCAGATGAGCTGGCAAGCTTACATCGCCTCGGTGGAGCACTACGCCGAGCAGCAGGGGATAGATCTCAGCTGCGACCCATACCGCCGACTGATGACCCTGAGTCAGCGCGTGGCGCTGGAGAAGCGGATCGCCGAGGAGTTTTCGCTCAAGGGGGCCCAGTGCGATAAGTATGACTATCTCATCGCGGGTACGGCAGGTGTGATTGGCGGCCTCATCGATCTTGCCTTTGGCGGTACGCCCAGTGAGAGCCAACTGACCAAGGGCGCCGACAAGCTGGCCGAAAAAGCGGTGGAAAACTTTGCCCGTTTCAACGGCTGGCAGGGAGGGCGAGGCAATCAGACCTCCAGTGCCATCAGCTATCTCGAGGGGCTGTTTGGGGTGAACTATGATCAGGCCACCTCCTTCGGCCCTAATGGCACGGGCGGGGCGGTGAAAAACCTAAGCACTAAGAATCACCACCTCAAGAGTCTGGCCCACAGTCCCTGCCTGGTGGGGCTGTTCTTCTCCATCATCAACCAGTTTACCCATAGCGCCAGCTTCGTCAGCGAGGGTAAGCTGGTGACTATCTCGGCGGAGGCGGAGCTACAGGGACATAACTTCATCGCCAAGATCTTCTGTGGCGTGGCCAACTGGTTTGGGCATCTGATGTCCGACGTGTCCGGCTCGTCGGGGATAGACAGAAACCGCCCCGATTATGGCCGAGGCTCGGGGATCCCCATTCCCTTCTATAACCTGTTGCAGTTTATGGAAGTCGGCGAATTTGGTCAGCACAGACAGAGCTTCGCCGTGGTCTGCACTAAGGTTTTCGAGCAAGGCTATGATCTGCGCCATGGGCTGGGCCTCTGCGTGCCCGTGCTGGTGACCGAGCTGATCACCCGTCTGGGCTGGACGGTGAAGCAGCGCTGTTACCATCAAAAGCCCTGGTCTGAGTGTGTTCCCTTGGCTAGCAATCCTGAGCTTAGGCGGATGCTGTTGGTGGCTCACGGCAGTATGTGTCTGATCGATGGTGGCGAAGCGGCGCTGCGCTCGGGTGGGGATATGGTGCAGTTTCTGCTGCGCACTAACCTGGTGGGCTGGAGCCGTTTCGGTCACCTGGCGCTTAAGGAGATGTATGCCTGGTATAACGCCGGCCATATCGATGCCGAGGCGGTGGATGCCTATCTGGACAGCGAGTATCGCGCCATGTTGGCGTCATCGCGAGGCTAAAAAAGCCCGGCAATCAGGCCGGGCTTTTTCTTAACAGACGCTTTGTTGGCTTCCTCTAACGGCCAGTCTCGATGTCGAACACCTTCTTGCCGTTAACCCAGGTCTGATTGACCTGTGTCTGCCATAGCCGCTCTGGGGCCATGGTGAAGGGATCGTTCTGTAACAGAATGAAGTCGGCCTTCATGCCGGGTCTGAGCTCCCCTATCATGGTTTCCTGATGGGCGGCATAAGCGGCGTCATGGGTAAAGCTGTTAAGCGCCTCGGTGAGGCTCATCTTCTCGCCCGGATACCAGCCTAGCTCGGGGCGGTTAGCATGATCCTGACGGGTAACCGAGGCGTGCAGACCAAAGAAGGGGTTGGCCGACTCGATGGGGAAGTCTGATCCGGCGGCGATCACCGCGCCGCTGTCTAGCAGCTTACGCCAGGCATAGGCCCCCTTGATCCGCTGCGGGCCGATTCTGTCTTCGGCCATGTTCATGTCGCTGGTGGCGTGGGTCGCCTGCATGGAGGCGATCACCCCCAGCTCGGCAAACCTTGGTATGTCGCTCAGCTGCAGGATCTGGGCATGCTCCACCCTATGTCTCAGCGCCTTGGTCTGGGTCTTGGCGATCTCCCTCTGGTAGTGGTCAAGCACCAGCTTGTTGGCGCGATCGCCGATGGCATGGGTGTTCACCTGAAATCCCGCCTGCATCGCCTTGTGCATCAGAGCCTTGAGTTCTTCTTCCTTGTAGAGCAGTAGTCCCTTGTGGCCGTGAAGATCCGAGTAGTCCTGCAGCAGGGCGGCGCCGCGACTGCCCAGGGCGCCATCGGCAGAGATCTTCACGCTGCTGATATCCAGCATGCTACCAGGGTGGCGGTAGGGGCCCTTGGCCAGCGTCTGCTCGAACTGGCTGTCGTCGGCGGCGACCATGGCGTAGATGCGGATCGGCATCTGCTGCTCATCGGCGAGTTGACGGTAGGCGGCCAGGGTATGGTGGCCGACACCGGCATCGTGCACACTGGTGAGGCCTAAACGGGCAAGGTCGGCCATGGCCGCGCGCAGTACGCGCACCTGTTCAGCCTGAGTCAGGGGCGAGATCTGCTGCTCTATCAGTGCCATGGCATTATCGATAAACACGCCGCTGGGTTGCCCCATGCCGTCGCGGATGATCTCGCCGCCATCGGGCGCCTGGGTATTAGCATCTATGCCCGCCAGTTTCATGGCGGCGCTGTTGGCCCAGCCCGCATGGCCATCGACCCGCCTCAGCCACACTGGCGTGTCGGGAAAGGCCTTATCCAAGGCTTTGGCGGTGGGGAAGCTTTTCGCTGGCCAGAGCACCTGGTTCCAGCCGCGGCCCAATATCCAGTTGAGATCCGGGTTTTGCTTGCGAAATGCCTCGACGCGCGCCACGGCAGCCCGTTCAGACTGGCTGCCCTTGAGATCGACCCGGATAAGATTGAGTCCCCATCCCAGTACGTGGCCGTGGGCATCGATGAGCCCAGGCAGCATGGTCTGCCCCTTGGCATCGATCACCCGGATGTTGGGAGATTGCGTTGGCAGCTCAGTCGGCGGCTGCTGGTAGATCTTCTCTATCTTATCGTCGCTAAAGGCGATGGCGCTAAACTGGGTCAGCTTTCCCTGCTCCAGGGTGTAGCCCTTGAGGTTATGGATTAGGGTAGTTTGCGCCAGGGCACTGGCGGAAAACAGCAGACCCATGGCGAGGCTTGTCTTAGTTAGGGTATTCATATTATTGATTTTTATCTGTTGTGTTCGTCTCGATACTAGCAGCTTAAGGGGTAATGGCAAACTAGCCATAGGTAGTGGCTGGCATACGCCAGGATAGCCTGAGCTAAAGCCGCAGTAGTGGCCTTAATTGCCGATGTTTAGTCGTTAACGGCGCAGATGTGAGGGCTGGCGGCTTCAGCCACGACCCGGTTGCGGCCCGTGTGTTTGGCTTGATAGAGCGCGTTATCGGCGCGGTTGACCAGGGTTTTGATGGTGTCTTCTTCTCTGAGCTGGGTGGCCCCCAGGCTGATGGTGAGAGACTGGCCATCAAACTTCTGTGTGGCGATATCCTGGCGTAGCTGTTCGGCAACGGCGACACAGATTGAGAGTGAGGTATCGGGCAGCAGGATCACGAACTCTTCGCCGCCCCAGCGGGCCAGAAAATCTCCCTCACGGCAGAGGCTCCTGAGGCTGTCGGCCAGCTGGATCAGCACGCGATCGCCTGTCAGGTGGCCGTGGGCGTCGTTAATCTGCTTGAAGTAATCCACATCCAGAATCAGCAGGCTAAGGGGGGTCTGCCGGTGACGGCTCTGCAGCAGATACTCCTCGATCGTGATGTCGAGCTTCTCTCTATTGTAGAGGCCGGTGAGCTTGTCGGTCTCCGCCAGTTTCTGGATCTTGGCGTTGCGCTCGCCCAGTTGACGATAGGCCGAGGACCGGGTGCCCTCGTAGAAGCGAAACAGCAAAATATGGGCAATCGATACCTCGATGACATTGAACAGGGCGCCCATGCCGAAGGTGACAGGCTTAGCCTCCTGAATCTGGTTATAGACGATATAGGCGCATACCCCGAAGGCGATTAGAGAGACCAGGCTGCCTCGTTGCCTACCGAGGAGGAAGAAGGCGAACGGCGGGATCAGGGTGGCCCAATAGAGAGAGTGGGCATAGCCGCCCACCGAGGCGACAAACAGCAGGATCAATCCGGTGACCATCAGGGTTACAGCCCAGGAGGCGAGGTTGACGTTAGCGGTGCGGTTGAAGAAGGCCAAAATCGATAGGGAAATCACGAAGCCGCTGGCGTCCAGGGTGGCGTACTCATAGCTTTCGAAATAGAAGATGTTGAGCAGGGTGAGCACCAGGAAGAAGCTGCTGCTGAGCAGCAGGGTATGGCCGATCAAACGGGTGCGCCAATAGTCTCTGTGGCCCGGTGGATATTGGGCAAAGTCTTTGTACCAGTACTTAAGCATGATGTCCCTTTCCTCACTGCGTCAGAGGATTATTACCCAGAATTGAGTAGATCAACAGTGGCTTATATTGTGACCACTCCAATGCCAGTTAGAGGAGAGCCTGCTCTTGTCGGGTGAACGCTTGATGACGTGGTATTTGGGGCTGTGTTAGGGTGAGTACAAAGGGGAAGACGCTAACCTGAACGTATTTGGAACTAGGATAGGAAGGGGACGATGACGGCATTCTTACTACAAAGATGGAGTGAGATAGATTGGCAATTGGGCGGTGCTCAGCTGCTGGCCATGGTCGTGTTGGCGCTCTGGTTATGGGCCATCTGGCCCGTCGAGGATGTGAAGGCGCTGCTCAAGGATAAGGCGCTACAGACCCGCCTGCTGCTGGCCATCTTCTTCGTTAACGCCCTATGGCTGATCGACGCCAGTATCACCCCGGGGATTCACGCCCATTTTCTCGGCCTGGTGACCCTGATGCTGATGTTTGGTTGGCGCCTGGCCACCTTGGCGCTGCTGTTGCCGGTCGCCTTCTTTGCCACCTTCATGCTCAAACTGCCGCTGGATTTTGCCATCTATGGCCTGGTGGCGATCGCCTTGCCGCTGTTTCTCAGCTATGTGGTCTACAGTCAGGTATTTAAGTATTTGCCCCACCACCTGTTCGTCTACATCTTCTGCGGCGCCTTCATGAATGCCTTCCTCTGCATAGTGTTTCACATTCTCTGCTGGTCGACCTGGCTCTACCTGAGCAGCGACTATGACTGGAGCTACCTGGCAGATAACTATCTGTTGCTGATCCCCTTGCTGGCCTTTCCCGAGGCGCTGCTTAACGGCATGGCGGTCACCCTGATGGTGGTCTACCGCCCCGAATGGCTCTATGACTATTCCGACAGAACCTACTTTTAATCCCTAGGGTAAAAGCCCCGCACAAAACGCCTGTTAGCTTGATTTTAATCAAAGGTTATCAAGATGATGGTTTAAATGTTTCAAATTGTAACCCGGTAGCGCTAGTATGCCAGCTTGTACTCCTGCGAAGCATCTGTCTTCGAGGGAGTACGGGGTCAGCCCAGGTCTTCGGCCGGGCTCAATAATAAAAAATACTAGAGTGAAAATTTACGATGGATATGTATAAGTTATCAACCGCTGCGCTCGTGGCTGGCCTGGCATTTAATGCCAACGCCAATCTGCTGATCAGCGAAGTGTTATACGATGCGCCCAACAACGACAGTGTCGAAGAGTATGTCGAGCTGTTTAATGCCGGCTGCAGCAGTATCGATTTGAGCCAATACCAGCTCAGCGATAACGGCAGTAGCTATGCGTTGCAGGGCACCCTGGCGGCCGGCGCCTACTACACTGTGGCGGCTAATCAGGCGGGCTTCTACAGCCTGTTTAACACCAATCCCGATCAATCCCCCATGTCGTTAACCCTGGGCAACTCGGGCGACTTCGTTCGTCTGTCCAAGGGGAGCGAAGAGGTCGATGTGGTTGCCTGGGAAGGTGGCCTGAGTGGCTGGACGCTGAATGTGCGTGACGTCTCTCTGGCGCGCACCACGGTGATCAACACTAAGTCCCAGGCCGATTGGAGTGCCATGGACAATGCAGGTACTCCGGGGACGGGCAGCCTGGATACCTGTGATACTTCTGCCGGTGGCGGTGACAATCAGTTGGGCAATGGTCAGCCTAAGTCTAACCTTAGCGCGGCTAAGGGTGAGACCTTGAGCTATCTGTTCGACCTGCCCCAGGGGGCGAGCGAGGTGGTGGTGACCATGAGCGGCGGCACGGGAGATGCCGATCTCTATCTGCGCCAGGGCAGCGAGCCGACGCTATCTGAGTATGACTGCGCGCCTTATCTCACAGGTAATAATGAGCAGTGCAGTGTTAGCGCACCTGTGGTCGGTCGCTACTATGTGAACATCAATGCCTATGAGGCCTTTAGTGGCGTGTCGCTCACACTAAGTTATAGTGCGGCCACGGGTGGCGACGGTTCTAGTGGCGGTTCTAGCGGTGATGGCTCGGCCGGTGACAATGGAGACTATGTCTACACCAGCTACTATGGCGATGCGATCGGGAAAACCGGCGCGGCGCTTAAGGCCAGCCTGAACCAGATCATCAAGGGGCATACCCGCTTTAGCTATAGTCAGGTGTGGGATGGGCTCGGCTATGCCGATGAAGATCCTGCCAACAGCAATAACGTGATCCTCTTGTACACAGGGCGTTCTGAGCCTAAAAGCAATCGAGCCGGTATGAGTAACTCGCTCGATGCCTGGAATCGTGAGCATGTCTGGGCCAAGAGTCATGGCTTCCCTAGCAGTAGCCAATACGCCTATACCGACCTGCATCACCTGCGTCCGGCCGATGTCACAGTGAATAGCAGCCGCAGCAATAAAGACTTTGCCGCGGGCGGCGATGAGATCTCTGAGGCGCTGGGTAACTTTACCGATGCCGACAGCTTCGAGCCCCGCGATGAGGTGAAGGGTGATGTGGCGCGTATGGTGTTCTATATGGATGTGAGATACGAGGGTAACGATGCCAGTGGCACGCCTGATCTTAGCGTGGTCAGCGGTGTCACGGGTAATGGTGAGGCGCTGCTTGGAGACCTCTGCACCCTGTATCGTTGGCACCAGCAAGATCCGGTCAGCGATTGGGAGCGTCGTCGCAACAATCGTGTCTTCGAGTGGCAGAAGAACCGTAATCCCTTCATCGATAACAGTAGTTGGGTGAGTGAGATTTACGGCGCCTCTTGCCCATAGGTTTATCTAAACTTATCTGCTTGATAAAAAGCGCGGCCCCTGGCTGCGCTTTTTTATGTCTATTAACTTATCTGACTACCAAAAATAGCCATAGCTGAGGCCGACCACATTGAAGCCATCGTTCTCGTTGGCCAGGTTGGCATTGGAGTAGTGGCTGAAGGTGAGGCCCAGCTTGTGGCGTTTGTGAAAAATGACGCCGGCGGCCAGCTTGTCTTCGAACTGCCAATGGGAACCCAGGCTGCGGTCGAGGTAGTGTTCGCTGTCGATATAGGTGATGCCTATGCCGCCCTCGATGTAGAGGCTGAGGTTGTCCAGGGGATATTGATAGATGAGGACCGGCGTGATTGAGACGCCATGATTGTCGCTCGGGGTGTAGTCTTGCCAGTAGTGGTAGGCCAGCTCCAGGTTGATGCCGAGGTGGTAGCGGGTGAGCAGGTTATCTTCCATGGGGAGCTGATAAACCAGGGCGAGTCTGTGGGCCCTGGCGTTTTCCGAGCCATGCCATTTGGGGTCGGCTTGCCCCAGGTTGTAACTCAGTCCCCACTCGGCAAAAGCCGATAGGGAGGTGAGGAAGAGGCCTAAGATAATCAACATATTTTTCATTGGGTCATCCTTAGAAGCTGCGCCAAAATTCGCGGCGTTAGGTGAAAGCCCTAAATTAAGATTAGTCTAAATCTGTATGGCCTTGTTAAAGCCTCAACCGATAGGGGCAAGCCAGTGTCATCTGCCTGTCGCATTGTCAGGCTAAGTTAGGCTTATGGATAAGCAGTGTTAAGCTGGGGCAATGAGCCGGTTCTCGTTCGAGCATGCCTTTGAAATCGATACCCTTAAGCGCTTGATTGCCCAGCATCAGGGACATTTTCATCATCGTTCGCTGCTGGACTTTTATTATCGCGGCGAGGCGCTCTCTGTGACCGCCATAGAGCTGGGGACTCAGGAAAGCGAAGTGCCCTGTGTGCTCTTCGTCGGTGGGGTTCACGGGGTCGAGCGCATCGGCGCCCAGGTGGTGCTGGCGTTTCTCGGCAGCCTGCTCAGTCGGCTCGACTGGGACACGCATCTGCAGGCGTTACTGAGCAGGGTGAGGCTGGCCTTCGTGCCCATAGTCAACCCGGCGGGATTCCTGCGTGGCAGTCGTGGCAACGGTCAGGATGTGGATCTGATGCGCAACGCGCCGATTGAGGCGCAGGAGGGGGTGACCTTCCTGGTGGGCGGTCAGCGGTTCTCTCGTCATCTGCCCTGGTATCGTGGTGAGGCGATGGCGGGGGAAACTAAGGCGTTAGTGGACTATGTCACTTCGCTATACTGGCGCAGCAGTAGCCTGCTGGCATTGGATGCTCACTCTGGGTTTGGTCTTAAAGATCATCTCTGGTTTCCCCATGCCCATACGCGTGAGCCATTCGCCGGCATCGGCTACGTCTATCGACTCCATCGACTGTTCGAGCAGGGCTATCCCCATCACGGCCACTATCAGCTGGCGCCTCAGAGTCATTTCTATCGCACCCATGGTGATATCTGGGACTACCTGGTGACCCAGGTTGACGGCAAGACCCCCTTTGTACCGCTAACCTTAGAGATGGGCTCCTGGGCCTGGGTGCGCAAAAATCCGCGTCAGCTGTTTAACTTTCCCGGTTACTTCAATCCGCAGGCGCCCCACAGACACCATAGGATCCTGCGTCGCCACGTGGTGCTGATGCAGTTTCTGCTCGACGCGGCCTATGGCAGGGTGTTGGAGCAGGTGACACCGCCTGAGCTGACGAGGCTGACCGCCGAGGGGCTGAGGCTTTGGTTTAATCGAGGAGTAAGATGACCACCTGGGTAATGCTAAGAGGCTTGATGCGCGACGAGCGTCACTGGCAGGGCTTTGCCGAGCGCCTGGTAGCGAGCGGCGAGCGGGTTATCACGGTCGATCTGCCGGGTAACGGCCGCCTCGCCAGCGAGTCGAGCCCCAAGTCTATCGACGGCTACTGCGACAGCGTATGGTCTCAGATCGCGCCGCATATCAACCCCTTTAAGGGTAAGTCTGTGGTGCTTATCGGTCTCTCCATGGGCGGGATGACGGCGCTGGCACTCGCCAGTCACTATCCGGATCGCATACGTCAGCTTGTGCTGCTCAACAGCAGCGCCGCCAATCTCTCTCCCTGGTATCGCCGCTTTCGCCTGCTCCCTCTGTTCGGCGCGATAATGAGGGCGGTGCGGCTTAAGCTGACCCAGTTGGGCAGTGGACTTAGCTTGGTGGAGGCCTGTGTGCTGCAATACACGAGCCTGTATCATGGCGACGACCTGGCGCTCATCGCCAACTGGAGCCGCTGGCGTGGTGAGCGGCGCACTCGTCTCTGTAATGGCGTTCGCCAGCTTATCGCCTGTGCCCGATTTCAGGCGCCGCCCCTTAGTAGCATCCCAGTGGTGGTGATCTGCGCCGCCGATGACAAACTGGCCGATCCCCGCTGTAGCCAAGCCCTGGCCAGCTTCTATCAGACCCAGGCGATAGTGTTACCCAATTGCGGTCATGATATTAGCCTGGATGCCCCCGAGGCGCTGCAGGCCTGCCTAAAGGCGAACTTAGTGGCCGATGGCGGCAAACTGTCACAATAATTTTGTCTAACTGTCATCTGCACTGGCTAGTATCCCTGGCCGACTATGGTTAATTAAGGGAATAGTAAAGTGCGAAAACCAACAGCTAATCTGACCGCCTTAGCAGGCATCCTATTGGGGAGCCTGAGCCTGGCCGCCTGTAATAGCAACGACGATGATAATCAGCAAACCAGCAACCCGCTCGCCCAGGCCATGGGCATCGACAAGCAGGTGCCGGCTCAGGTGGGTGTCAGACCCCTGTTTTTAGTGGATCAGATGGTCGATGGCGAGCTCAAGAGTCAGCTCGAACAGTGTCGTCAGGGGCCTTTTTATCGCAGCGACTTTGCCATCGGCCATCGCGGCGCCGCGATGCAGTTTCCTGAACATACCAGAGAGTCCTACCAGGCGGCGATCGACTCGGGCGCCGGTGTGGTAGAGTGTGACGTGACCTTTACCGCCGACAAGGCGCTGGTGTGCCGTCACTCCCAGTGCGATCTGGCTACCACCACTAACATCTTAGCCATCGACGACATCGCGGCCAAGTGCAGCGTGCCCTTTACTCCGGCAGACCCAGTTAACGGGGTGAGCGCCAGCGCGACCTGTTGTACCAGCGACATTACCCTGGCGGATTTCAAACGCCTCAAGGGCAAGATGGATGGCGCCAATGCCAATGCCACCACGGTAGAAGATTATATGGCGGGTACGGCTAACTGGCGCACGGATCTCTATGCCGGGGACGGCACCCTGATGACCCATGGCGAGAGTATCGCCATGTTTAAGGCGGCGGGCGTCAAGATGACGCCCGAGTTGAAGGCGCCGAGCGTGACCATGCCGTTCGATGGCATGACACAGGCTGACTATGCCCAGATGATGTTGGATGAATACACTGCGGCCGGCGTGTCACCATCCCAGGTCTATCCTCAGTCGTTTAACCTGGAGGATGTGAAATACTGGATTGCCAACGCCCCCGAGTTTGGCCAGCAGGCGGTCTATCTCGATGACAGATACGATCTGAGTGATTTCGACCCGCAAAACAGCGCGACCTGGTCGCCCAGCATGGATAGCCTAGCTGGTGATGGCGTGCAGATCATCGCGCCGCCGCTCTGGGTGTTGGTGACCCTGGACGACGAGGGCAAGATAGTGCCTTCGGAATATGCCAAGGCGGCGAATGCCGCCGGGCTTAAGATCATCACCTGGACCCTGGAGCGCTCAGGCCTGCTGACTCAGGGAGGCGGTTGGTACTATCAGAGCATCACTGAGGCGACGCGAGATGAGGGCAAGGCCTTCGAGCTGCTGGATGTGCTCGCCAAAGATATCGGAGTGATCGGCGTGTTTAGCGATTGGCCTGCCACCGTGACCTACTACGCCAACTGCATGGCGAAGTAACGCTTTCTGCGGTTTCTCATTCGTGGAGAAAAACAAGAGGCGCGCTCAATGGAGCGCGCCTCTTCTCTTTATTAAGGCTTAAGAGGATAACCGCTTAGCCGAGTGCCAGCTCTTTGGCCCGGCGGGCTGCGCTGTCCATCGCCTTGGCGACCAGGGCATCGAGATCCCCGTGCTGAAAGGCGAGCACCGCCTGCTCAGTGGTGCCCTTGGGCGAGGTAACCTGACGGCGCAGGCTGGAGAGCCCCTCCTTGCTGGCCATCGCCATCGAGATGGCGCCCATGGCACTCTGCAGTACCGCCTTGCTGGCGGTTTTTGGGGGTAAGCCCTGGGCGATGGCCGCCTTCTCCATCGCCTCTAAGAACAGGAAGAAGTAGGCCGGTGAGCTGCCTGCCGTGGCCACTATGCTGGCCATCTGAGTCTCATCTTCCAGCCAGACGGTGTCGCCTACGGCGCGCATCAACTGCTCGGCATCGTCGAAGGCGAGCCTGTCGAGATGGCTAGGCACAAAGAGGCCGGTCAGCCCCTTGCCTATGGCACTGGGCAGGTTCGGCATGGCGCACACCAGCTGGGTATGCTGGGGCAGTCTGCCTGAGATGCTGGCGTGGGTCAGCCCCGCGGCAATCGAGACAATCAGCTTCTGCTTGCACACGGGGGCTAGCAGTGGGCGCAGCTCCTCACAGACCAGGGGAACGATAAAGGGTTTCACCGCCAGTATGATGATGTCGGCAAAGGCGACCGCGGCGCTGTTGTCCGAGTGCACCTTGACATTGAAGTCTTTCACAAGGCGGCTGCGGGTGTGCTGGCTGGGCGCACACACCAGGATCTGATCGGCTCTGTGACCATGCTTGATCAGGCCACGTATGATGGCGCTGGCCATATTGCCGCCGCCGATGAAGGCGATGCGCAGGTGCGGGCTTAAGCCTGTGTCTTGGGTAGAGATACTTGCCTCCTGTAACGCTTGATAGGACATGTTTTATGTTAGGCGCGGATCTGACCGTCGCCATTGACCAGATATTTCTCCGTGGTGAGGGACTCGAGTCCCATAGGGCCATAGGCGTGCAGCTTAGTGGTGGCGATGCCGATTTCGGCGCCTAGCCCCAGCTCGCCGCCATCACTGAAACGTGACGAGGCGTTGACCATGACCACTGAGGCATCGACGGTACGCTGAAAACGCTTGGCGGTCAGCTCGTTTTCGGTGCAGATCACCTCGGTATGACGACTGCCGAAGCGATGAATATGGGCGGTGGCCTGGTCGAAGTCCTCTACCTGGCGAACGGCGAGTTCGAGCGCCAGATACTCCTGACCGAAGTCTGCCTCCTCTAATACCTTGGCCTCACTGAAGTACTGCTGAGTATTGGTACAGCAGTTGATCTTCACCTGGTGCTTGGTCAGTGCCGTGGCGGCCATGGCGAGAAACTGAGGGGCAATCTGGCTGTGCACCAGCAGGCCCTCGAGGGCGTTACACACACCTGTGCGTTGCGTCTTGCCGTTAAGCAGTAGTGCCAGCGCCTTATCCAGATCGGCATCTTTGTCCACATACAGGTGACAGACGCCTTTAAAGTGCTGAATAACCGGGATCTTACTGTGCTCGGTAACGAAATTGATCAGCCCCTCGCCGCCACGTGGGATGATGACATCGATATGATCGCGTTGCTGCATCAGCTCCATCAGCAGGGCGCGGTCGGGGTCGGGCACCACGGCGATCAGCGCGGCCGGTAGGCCGTATTGTTTGAGGACCTTCTGCAAGACGGAGGCGATCACCTTGCTGGTGTTGAGTGCTTCCTTGCCGCCACGCAATATCACCGCATTGCCCGACTTAAAGCAGAGGGCACCGGCGTCGGCGGTGACGTTGGGGCGTGCCTCGTAGATCATGCACACCACGCCCAGAGGCACCCGCATCTTACTGATGTTGAGGCCGTTGGGGCGGGTGCTGAGGTCGCGTTGCTCGCCGATAGGGTCGGGGAGGCTGGCGATGTTTTCTATGCCTTGGGCCATCGCCTCGATACGCTCGCCGTCCAGCGTCAGCCTGTCTATCATGGCGGCGCTCAGGCCAGCCTGTTCGGCGGACGCGAGATCGATAAGGTTGGCGCTGCGGATCTCGAAGCTGGCGGCGCGCAGGCTGCGTGCCATGTCCAACAATATGGTGTTCTTGGTCTGGGTGTCGACCTGGGCCAGCGTCTTCGCGGCTTGGGCGGCATCCATGGATAGGGTTTCGATTATGCTCATATTTACTCCAATATGGCGATGTTCTCATCGCTTAAGATAGGACCAGTTTGCTGCTCGACATCGTGGGCAAATGCGCGATCCTCTTGTTTGGCGATAAAATTCAGTAAGCAACTGCTGTAATTGGCCTGGGCCTTCGCCAGCTTAGTGCCATCGCCTTTGCGCACTAGGACTGTGTCGCCGACGGAAAAGTTGCCTTTTACGGCGACTACATCGTCGCTGGTCAGTTGCGTCTCTTGGTCATCTAGGGGGGCGTCGAAGTTGTTTTCGACGATCACCTCGCCCTGGGCCTGTGAGGTATGGGTCATCCAGTGCACATGCTCCTGCATGGGCTGGTCGAACGGGGTGAACAGGGTGCCCGGATTCTGTCCCTTGAGCAGACGGTTGAAGGCGTCCGGGTCGAAGCCATTGATGATCACCGTCTCAATGCCGTGGGCAATCGCCTTCTCGGCCGCCTCTATCTTGGTGCGCATGCCGCCTGTGCCGACCTCGCTGGTGGCACCACCGGCCATGGCGTAGACAGACTCGTTGATCTCGTTCACCTGTTTGATCAGCTTGGCATCATCGTGCAGCTGCGGGTTCTTGGTGTAGAGCCCGTTAACGTCGGAGCAGATGATCAGGGCGTCGGCATCGGCCGCCGCCGCAACCATGGCCGACAGGTTGTCGTTGTCGCCCACACGCAGCCTGTCTGTGGTGACTGCATCGTTTTCGTTGACTATGGGCAGCAGGTCGTGATCTAGCAGGCTAAAGAGGGTGTTCTTGATGCTGATGTAACGCTCACGATCCCTGAGATCCCCATGGGTGACCAGTAGCTGCGCCGAGGGAAAGTCGAACAGCTTGTCCCAGGTGGCCATCATGTCGGCCTGGCCTGCGGCGGCCATCGCCTTCTTCTGTGACACGCTGGGCTGTTTGACATCGCCCAGCCTGTGCCAGCCCGCGGCCACCGAGCCCGAGGAGACCAGGACAACCTGGATCCCCTGGGCGCGGCAGTTCGCGATAAATTGGGCGATACCTAGCAGGTAATGGCTGCTGCATCCTTGCTTATGGGGAGCAATCAGGGCACTACCCACCTTAACGACTATGCGTTTCCAGTGTATGTTTGCCATGTTTTCCCCTGCCTTATCTTTGCTCTGCTAGCTGACGTGCGGCTTCATCGAAGGTCTCTATGGTGTTCTCGCAGGGATCGCCATCCAGGGCGCTCACTCCCCAGATAACCAGGCTGCTGGCCATAAATCCTGGGATCATCTCATAGAGCATTGAACTGAGCGCCTTGCCCTCGGGCAGTACTGGCGCGTAGATCCAGAACAGCACAGTCGCGGCGCCGGCCACAATACCGGCCACGGCGGCCTTGTGGGTCAGGTTCTTCTTGTAGAGGCTAAACAGGACCAGTGGACCGAAGGCGGCGCCGAAGCCGGCCCAGGCGTTACTCACTAGTGACAGAATGCTGTTAGAGCGATCGAGCGCCAACAGGCTGGCGACTATGGCCACACCTGCCACGCCGAAGCGGCCAAGTTTTACCATCTCCTCTTCGCTAGCCTCTTTCTTGGAGACCACACGGTAGATATCTTCGGTCAGCGAGCTCGATGACACCAGCAGCTGAGACGAGATGGTACTCATGATCGCCGCCAGAATCGCCGCTAACAGGAAGCCGCTGATCAAGGGGTGGAACAGCAGTTCTGAGAAGACGATGAAGATGGTCTCTGGGTCGCTCAGCTTCATGTCGAACTTGTTGGCATAGGCGATACCCACCAGGCCGGTGGCGAGTGCGCCTATGATGGTGACTGTCATCCAGCTCATGCCGATGTTCTTGGCGGTCTTGATATCCGACACACTGCGGATCGCCATGAAGCGCACTATGATGTGGGGCTGACCGAAGTAACCCAGACCCCAAGAGAGCGCCGAGATCAGACCCAGCAGGGTGACGTTTTGCATCGCCTCACCAAAATGGGGGATAGACTCATAGGCGAAGTTCATCATCTTGTCGGCATTGCTGAACTCCTGATAGGCCACCACAGGGACCAAGATCAGCGCGATAAACATGATGCAGCCCTGAACGAAGTCGGTCAGGCTGACGGCTAAGAAGCCACCCAGCAGGGTATAGGAGACCACCACACCCAGGGTGATCGCCAGCCCCAGCTCGTAGTTCACCTCGAAGGCCGACTCAAACAGCTTACCGCCTGCCACCAGACCTGCCGAGGTGTAGAGGGTAAAGAAGATCACTATGATCACCGCAGAGATGATGCGGACATTGCTGCTGGGATCGTGAAAACGCTTGGCGAAAAATTCAGGAATCGTCAGGGCGTTGTTGGCGACCTCGGTGTAGACCCTGAGTTTGGGGGCCACGATCAGGTAGTTCACCAGGGCACCCAACAGCAGACCCACGGCGATATAGATGGTCTCGAAGCCCACCAAAAACATGGCGCCGGGCAGGCCCATCAACATCCAGCCGCTCATGTCGGAGGCGCCGGCTGAGAGGGCGGTGACCTGTGGGCTCACCTGTCTGCCACCTAAGATGTAGCCCGACACGTCATCGGTCGAGCGGCGGTAGGCAAACAGGCCAATGGCCAACATGGCCAGAAAATAGATAGCAAGCGAGAGATAAGTTAAGTAATGCATGGATTTAGTGGCCTCCTAACGCTTTGTTATTTTGACTCCCGCCGGGTTTCAACATGACAAAAAGATAGGTACTTAAGATGGCGAATAAACAGGTGAGTTGCATGGCATAGGTTGCCTTGCCGTGGAACTTGTGCCACGCCTGTGAGATGAGATTTTCTTCCGTTGCATTGTCTGACGACATTGTGCCCTCCTGAGCAGTTGTAAAAAATTAATTAGAAACCTAATAGTTAGTTCTCAAACTATATTAACATCCAGAGCGATCACTTTTCCACCCCAGATCAAGCCTTGACCTCGAACCTCTCTTAGCTGAAATTGTCTGAAACCCTCGTTATTACTGGCTTTGTGTCAGGTTGGTAAAATTAATAAGTCAGCTGTAAATAAGATAATACGCCTAACCTTATTGCGGGCTGGTGTGAACTTTGTGGATGAAAAATCATCAATCTTGATTGGTTTTATGCGCCGAGACGATGGCGGGGTAGGGCTGTTTTGGCCGAACTTCCGGTTTGTAGCTGGTTTGGGGGATAGGGTGTTTTGATTATACCTGTAACTATATTGGTCGGCATGGGGCTGAGCTCCTGGGTCGCTGGTGATGAGGCTCTGGCGACTATGCTCTGACGACTAAGTGCTGGTTGCACGCCTTGACTCTAATGTTTTGATCTTAATGGCTTGCTCTTAACACCTTGAGCTTAGTGCTTAAATCCCGCTTTTGTCCCGGGCTGTTATACTCATTAAACGTTGGGTCGCGGCGGAGCTGGTATGGACTGGGCAGATATCAAGGAAATCTTATCTTTCGTACTCTTTACCTATGGTGAGTCGGCGATCACCGTCTCTCAGGTTCTGCAGGTGCCGCTGCTTCTGCTGTTGGCCTGGTTTATCGTGACCCGTATCGGCAAGCTCATTCGCCGTGCCATGCTGGCCCGTAAGGTGGCGCCGGACGCGGTGCATCTGTTTTCCCGTATCTACCTCATCCTGGCGATTGCCATCATTGTGGTGACCAGCCTGGAGATCCTCAATATACCCCTTAAGGCGTTCGCCTTCGTGTCTGGTGCCATCGCCATTGGGGTGGGCTTCGGGGCGCAGAATATCATCAATAACTTTATCAGCGGCTGGATCTTGATGTGGGAGCGGCCGATCCGTATCGGCGATTTTCTGGAGATAGGCGACACCAAAGGCGTAGTGGAGAGCATCAATACCCGCTCGACCCTGATTCGTCGCAACGATGGGGTACACATGCTGGTGCCCAATAGCCATCTGCTTGAAAACACTGTGACCAACTGGACCCTGATCGACAATATCGCCCGTTCGACGGTTAGGGTTGGGGTGGCCTATGGCTCAGACGTGGAGAAGGTGGCGGCCATCATCAAGCAGACGCTGGATGATCATGACGAGATCTTAGATGGCCCGGCGCCCATTGCCATCTTCGAAGATTTTGGCGATAACGCGTTAATCTTCGATGGCATCTTCTGGGTGTGTGCCAGTAGCGAGGCCGATATTCGCCGCATCCGCAGCGACATACGTTTTCGGCTCTATAAGCAGTTCAATGATGCCGGCATAGTGATCGCCTTCCCTCAGCGGGATCTGCATATCGATGGCGAGCTCAAGCTTACGGGCAGGTCACCGAGTGGCTCGGAGCCTAACTCAGAGGATAAACAGGGTCGCCAATCCTAAGAAGGCGAAGAAACCCACCACATCTGTCACCGTGGTGAGCACGACACCGCCGGCCAGGGCCGGATCTATGCCTATCTTCTTGAGCAGCATAGGAATGCTGGCGCCGGCCACGACACCTGTGATCAGCACTATCACCATGGCGAGACCAAATACCAGTCCCAGCTGCCAGTCGCCAAACCACCTGAGGGCGATGAAGGCGACTAGGGCGGCCCACAGCAGGGCATTGAGCGCGCCGATACTGAACTCATGACCAATCAGCCTGATGATGTTGTTGCGGTTGACCTGATTGAGCGCAAGGCCCCGGGTTACCAGGGTGAGGGTCTGACTGCCGGCGACGCCGCCCATGCTGGCCACCACGGGCATCAGCACCGCCAGGGCAACCACCTTCTCGATGGCGGCCTCGAACAGGCCGATCACCCAGGCGGCGAGGAAGGCGGTAAGCAGGTTAATCCCGAGCCAGAGCGCCCGCCTCGTGGCGCTGCGAACTATGGGCGCAAACATATCCGGGTGGGTGTTAAGGCCAGCCTGGGAATAGAGCGCCTTGTCGGCCTCATCCTGAATCACGTCGATCACATCGTCCACCGTGATGCGACCAATAAGTTTCTGTTCGTCGTCCACCACGGGCGCCGAGAGCAGATCCTGGTCTTTAAAGACCTGGGCGACGCTGCTGGCGGGCATCTGTGGCGTAAATCGGGTTACCTCGGTCGACATCAGCTCGCGAATGCTGATATCCATCTCGGTGGAGACCAGGAGGCTCAGGGGGACGATTCCAAGCAGGGTGTTGTCGCGATCGACCACCATTAGGCTGTCTAAGTGTTCCGGCAGCTCGCCCTCGCGCTGGCGCAGACGACGCAGATAACGCAGGGCCGCCTTAACCGAGACATCGGCACGCAGGGCGCTACTATCCACATCCATCAGACCGCCGGCGCTGTTGTCTGGGTAGTCTCTGACGCACTCATAGCGCTGCCTGCGCTGGGCGTCCATTGCCTGCACCATGGCCGACACAACGGGTATGGGCAGATCGGCATCGATATCCGCCAGCTCATCCATCTGCATCTGGCTCAGACCCATGATGAGTCTGGCTTCTTCTGTCTGTTGGATCAGCGTGCGGCGCAGTGGTTTGGGCAGGGCCAGCAGCACCTTGGCGCAGCTGCTCGTGGGCACCAGGGCCCAGATCTGTAGTCGTTCTTTAGGAGGCTGAGACTCGAGCAGACGGGCGATCTCGGCGCTGGTACATTCGGCTAAAATGCCCTGAATGGCGGCGTTATCGCCCTGAAGTAATGCACTGTCGAGCCTGTCTGCAAACTGCTGAAATTTGTCTGTCATCGAATTTCCTTTTGATTGACTATCTTGGGCCTGCTTTTCCCAAAATTCAGGTTCATCACAGGGAGTGAATCGATAGTGAGAGCTTAGTCTACTCTAATGAATTTATAGCGTTAGTAACAGTACAACGTCTAACCTGGAACACTTAAATGACGTGATGTAATGCTGTTGATTTAACGGGGAAAGGATGAGTGGGAGGGGAATACGGTGATATAGTTAATCTTATGAATTTATTGTTTTTTTTGAACATCTGATGTCGGGGTGAATGGTATAACTTGAGGTTGGCAGAGCGGTTTTATCATCGGCAAGCTAGAGCCGCACATTAGTCGTTCTGCTGTCTAAATCGCTACTGATGCCATAGAGACCTGTTTTTACACAGATAGTAAAGATAACTTAAACTTTGAAATGCCAGCCTAAGCATTATTTTTGGGTATTGTTTTTACGAAGTATCAAATGAAGTTAAATCGAAGAGAGATAATTACTCTGTGTAGATACGCCGGTGACAGTCGGTTTCAGGGCCGAAAATGTTTCCGCCATTTATCGGCATTCTCTCCTTCCGTGGAGGTCAGACGAAACTGTAGAGCGGCCAGGGATGGCCTCATAGCGTGTCACTGGCAAATCTCAGTATCAAGTCCGATACAACACCTTCACCACATGCCAGCCGAACTTAGTCTTCACCAGATGCGGGGTGATCAGCTCGCCGGTGAAGCAGACCTTGTCGAAGGCAGGGACCATCTGTCCTTTCTTGAATTCACCCAGGCTGCCGCCTTTCTTACCCGACGGGCAGGTTGAGTGTTTCTTGGCGAGTTGGTCAAACTTGGCGCCCTTGTTGAGCTTTTCGATGATCTCTTCGGCGAGCTCTTTATGTTTGACTAAGATATGAAGCGCCGCTGCGGTTCTGGCCATCTGGTGTTGCCTCTTGGCTAATAAATTGGATCTGATACTGGCCATTATACTGGCTTAGGCCTCGCTGGCCCAAGAGGATTTAGCCCACCTTGGTTTGGGGTTGCCCATTTCACTCGGCAATAGGATAGCCAGGATTGTGAAAGGGCCTCCGTAAAGGAGACCGTTAGGTGATTAAATTTGCCGAGCCTTAATTTGACAAGCTTTAATTTGCCGAGCGTAGGGTCGATTTCCGATAAGAATAGTGATTGTTGATGAGTAGATTTTCAGACAGCGTCATGGCCTTGGCTGTGACCGCCTCCCCCTCTTGTTGATACTTGCTGACCTGATAGTTAACGAAATCAACCACATAAACGGGCTTGTCCTGCTTCGCGAGTACCTTGGCGGCCTGTTGCTGGGCTGCGGCCGATGAGCAATCGTTACATTCAATGGCGGTAAAGTTAGCGAAAGTTGCGCCCGAAAATGCCGACGAGACGAGTAGGAGTGCTGTAGGGATCATCTTATTCATTATTATCTTCCTTATGGTAAATGTGACCGATGTCACATTTATTCTGCTGTGCAAAATATCATCTGTCTAGTTTTTGTCTTAAAAATTAATATCTTGCTCATGTCTAAATTAGCGAGCGCTAAGCTTGCTGGCGCTGGGTTTGCTCATGAACTGAGGGGCTAACCCATTGAGAAGGCTGGGGGAATGATAAGCAAGGAGCCTATTGGGCGAGTATCTGTGGCAGCAGATGAGGGATTTATTGATTGAGCGCAAGCTTAATGAGGTCAGATAGCTGTCTGACACACTTGGTTTTGTTATAATTCTTATCCATTTCTAATCGGTTTTTTCGAGGCTTTTGATGGCGCGCAACGTAGGCACGGAACTTGAGCTTATCCATCTGTTTGTACATCTGGTGAATACCGGAGGGTTTTCGCAGGTGGCAAAAGAGCTGGGAATACCTGTGGCTACCGTGAGTCGCAAGGTCACTAAGCTGGAGAGCTTGCTCGATACCCAGCTGATCATGCGCAGCACCCGTAAGCTCAGGCTGACCGAAGAGGGCAGTGAGCTCTTTGGCCGCTATCAAAATGTGGTCGCCCAGTTTGACCGTTGTAGCGAGCCCAGAGTAGAGAAGGCCGAAGGTACGCTGCGCATCGCGGCGCCCGTGTCGATCATCTCGATGATCTTCATCGGGGTGCTGAACGACTTCTCCAAGACTTACCCGGATATTCAGCTGCACATTACTCAGAATAACTCCAGCATAGATCTGATCGATGAAGGGGTGGACGTGGCCATTGTCGGCGGCGCCCAGCCGGATTCCTCCTGGGTCTCCAAGTCGCTTGGGGTGCTGGATTATGCTTTGTTTGCCTCGCCGGGATATCTTGCCTGTGCCGGCATTCCTCACCATCCCGATCAGCTGGTGGAACATTCCTTGATCAAGGTGTGGCCCCTGTTTAACTGGTCGATGAAACACATAAACGGCGAGGACTTTTACTACGAGGGGCCGGCCAAGCTAACCCTTGGCGATCTCAACGGCGCGGTGAAGGCGACGGTGGATGACGGCGGTATCCTCTATGGGCCTGAGTTGTTTGTCAAAGCCGAGCTTGCCTCGGGCGAACTGCGTCGGGTGTTGCCAGATTGGCAGGGGGAGCAGCGGCGGATCTCGCTACTCTACCATCAGCGCACGCATCAGCCCCTCAAGGTGAAGCTGTTTATCGAGTTTATGCAGGAAAGGGCCAGCTGCCTGTTTCATTAATAACTATTCCTCTTGTACCTAATCCACTCGACTCTGCTCGATAAGTATTGGTTCAGATAGGACTGGTTTTCGCTGGTTGAGGCAAAAAAAGCCACCCTAGTAAAAGCGGTGGCCAGGCAGTTTGAGGCTGCTAAATAGGGTTGAAGCTTAGGGAAGGTGCGAACAAGTCGTCACACAGCTCTGGCTTTGATAGCAGCGACAGTTCAAGGCATTCAACTGAGGGCATGCCGAGGCCTGCTGAAGTTGAATAACGCCGAAATGGTGTTGCTATCAAAGCCCCGCAGGGCGAGGCTTACAGCGGTATTTGCTGCGTTACAGTTCTTGCGAAGGACTAGGGCCATTCGCTGCAAACTGTGCCTTGCATCTATCCACTTTAAGCACACGCAGAGCAAGCACGGGACTTATTCGCACCTTCCTTAGGTGTTAAATGAGGTAAACATTCAGGCTACAGGCGCCGTGGGCACCGACGACCAGCGCCTGCTCTATATCGGCCGTCTTAGAGGGGCCTGCGATAAACACGCCGAACTCGCCGCTGTCTAGGCCTATCTTTTTGATCGCCTGATGCAGGTTGGCGACTACCTTGTCGGCGCTCACCACCAGAAACAGGTTCTCACAGATAAAGGGTGTTACCCTGTGGCCCAGGTGTTGGTTATTGACCCAGATGGCACCATTTTCCGCCACGGCGACATCGCCTGGTATCACGGCAAAGTCGATATCTTTCAGTTCGTGAGCCGTTTCCGGGGCGCTGCGGTTGCCGGTGACGCCCTCGACCTGAGAGATCACCTGCTTACCTTCTTTGATCAGTTCGTCCACCTTAGCCTGTAAGGCGGCCAAGCCGCCCTCTCTGTGCAAGGTGCCGGCGACTGTACCCAGGTTGGTTTCAAACTGGCCGATCACATCGTCAAGACGTGGGCTGACATTGATTGGCGGCATGGCCTGAGGTGCAACCGCGACGCTTTTTAATGCATTGAGAATTGATTGCTTGCTCGACATGTTTATTGACCTCTGTTTTTGTTAAACCAAGCTTCGAAGCTGGACTTAGGTGCGACCGGCAGTTCTCTATACTTGCCCCAGGCGCCCGAGAATGGCTTGAGTAGCGATCCCGGCAGGATGCGCAGCGCGGTGCGGGCGACACTCATGGAGCAGTTGAGCATGGTCTCGCTGGCCATGAAGTTGCCGACCAGCGGCATATAGTTGCGCTTGCCGTATGGCAGCTTGCCCGCCTTGGCCTTGAGGCGACGGTGGTGATGGATAATCTTATCCAGCGGCACCTTGGTCGGACAGACATAACTACAGCTGCCGCACAGGGTACAGGCCCAAGGGATAGAGTGAGTGTCATCGGCCTGTGCACCGACGGCGATACCGATAGGGCCAGGAATCGTGTAGTTGTAGCTGTAACCACCCGAGCGACGATACACGGGGCAGGTGTTCAGGCAGCCGCCACAGCGAATACACTTGAGCGATTCGGCCAGAATCTTGTCTTTAAGCATGTCGGTACGGCCGTTGTCGACGATGATGATGTGCATCTCGCCGCCGTCCTGTGGACCGCGATAGAAGCTGCTGTAGGTGGTAATAGGTTGACCCGTCGCGTTGCGGGCCAGGGTGCGTAGCAAGATGGCGGCGCTGTCGAGATCCGGCACCATCTTGTCGATACCCATGGAGTGCAGCTGTAGTTTCGGCAGGTTAGCGCCCATGTCGGCGTTACCTTCGTTGGTGCAGACGACGACTGCGCCTTTATCGGCAATTGCCATGTTGACCCCTGTCATGGCCGCATCGGCCGACAGGAACTGCTCACGCAGGTGGGCGCGGGCGGCGCGGGTCAGATAGGTAGGGTCCGAGGCGCCGGCCTCTGTGCCTAACTTGTCGTGGAAGAGGTCGCCCACTTCCTCTTTCTTCATGTGGATCGCCGGTACCACGATATGTGACGGTGGCTGCTTGGCCAGCTGGATGATGCGCTCGCCAAGGTCGGTGTCGATCACCTCTATGCCTTTGCTCTCCAAGTAAGGGTTAAGGTGACACTCTTCGGTGAGCATCGACTTAGACTTAACCAGCTTCTTCACCTGATGCTTGGCCAGTATGCTATGCACTATCTGGTTGTGCTCGGCGCCATCTTTGGCCCAGTGCACCACGATGCCGTTGGCCTGACAGTTCTTTTCGAAGGTCTCAAGGTACTCGCCCAGGTGGGTCAGAGTATGTAGCTTCATCTCGGAGCCGAGCTGACGCAGTTGTTCCCATTCAGGCAGGCTACCGGCGGCGCGATCGCGCTTCTCACGCAATACCCAAAGGGCCTTAGAGTGCCAATCGACGCGTGCCTCATCTTTACAGAAGATGTCGGCCTTCTTCGCATGCACGCCTGAGTTGAGTGCGGTTGTTTGACTAGACATGGTCGGCTCCTTAGAGGGCTGCGTTGATGACTTCGGCGATATGACGGGTCGCGATCGGCAATAGCTGACGGCGGATCATGCCGTCTAGGTGCAACAGGCAGGAGGGGTCGAAGCCCACTGCATAGGTTGCCCCAGTGGCGGCGTGTGCCTGCGCCTTGTCTTTACCCATCTTGGCGGAGACGGCGCCTTCGTCGACGGCGAAGGTACCACCGAAGCCACAGCATTCGTCGCGACGATCCGGATAGACGATTTCGATGCCAGGGATGCTGCTCAGTACGGCCTCTACCTTATTGGTGCGTGGGCCCATCTGCTCGCTCGGTGTGGCCAGGTCCAACATGCGGATGCCGTGACAGCTGAGCTGCAGGCTGATCTTGTAGTTGAAGGCCTTGTTGAAGGCGGGAATAGGGGCGACATCGTGGAGGAATTCGGTCAGCTCGTAGAGCTTATCGATCACCGCCTGGGCCTCTGGGCTGTCGTCAAACTCATGGAAGTTTTCCTTGGCCGCCACCAGGCAAGAGGCTGCCGGGCAGACGATGGCGTCACACTCGACCCCTTTGAAGGCATTTAACAGCTTGAGGGTGGTCTTCTTGGCTTCATCAAAACAGCCCGAGTTGGTCATGGGCTGACCGCAACAGGTTTGGCCCTTGGGCAGTATGACCTGATGGCCGAGTTTTTCGAGGAGTTCGACGGTTGCGATGCCGACATGGGGCATCATCTGGTTCACCAGACAGGGAATGAATAGGGCTATCTTCATGAAGCACTCTCTTTTTTTGATGGCTGCATGTGGGCGAATGCGCTGGCTTATTCAGTGCCGCTACAGGTGGCATAAGCTTGGTATTTAGCCCATGTTGCAGGGTTATTTGTGATGATAATTTAAGCTTATATCCACATAATAAGTAGTGCTAATTTAGTAAATATATATACGTATTTTTTCATTTCTGAAACAGTGTGATTTTGGTCTCTCATTGTTGGAAAAAGTCACTGATCCAGGTCAAAAAAGGCTTGATTCAAACAATTATATGAAACGGTTGTTTAAATTTTTTATTTGGGCGTACACTTGTAACCTTTTGAAAAGAATGGGCTTAATTTTAAGTTATGTTTGTAACTGTAAAATAAAGCATTTTTTTGAGGTTAGAATGTTTGATCTAATTCGTTTTTTGTGACGTAATGCACACTAGGTTTTCTGGTCGGATGAGTCTGAAAGATGAGTATTAGAACAAAATTTAAAAAAGTACTGCCGAGTATATCTACCACCGAACAAGAGGCGCTCGACGCCGGTGATGTGTGGCTAGAGGGATCTATCTACCAGGGGATCCCAGACTTCGATGCCCTGCGTCAGGTTCCGGGGGCCACCTTGTCCGATGAGGAGCAGGCCTTCCTCGACGGCCCAGTGCAGACCTTGATCGAGATGGTGGATGATTTTGCCATTCAAAACAGCCTGCACCTGCCAGATAACATTCTTAACTTCTTAAAAGAACATAAGTTTTTCTCACTGATCATTCCCAAGGCCTTCGGTGGTCTTGAGTTCAGCCCTTATGCCAACTCAACCATAGTGGCGACCATTGCCGCCAAGAGTTCGGCGGTGGCGGTTACCGTGATGGTGCCTAACTCTTTAGGCCCTGGTGAGCTATTGATGCATTACGGTACTCAGGCTCAGCAAGATTTTTGGCTGCCACGTCTGGCCAACGGCCAGGAGATCCCCTGTTTCGCACTGACCAGCCCAGAGGCTGGCTCGGATGCCGGTGGTATTCCGGATATCGGCACTGTCACCATGGGTGAATATCAGGGCGAGCAGGTGCTCGGCCTGTCGGTGACCTGGGACAAGCGTTATATCACCCTGGCGCCTATCGCCACCGTATTAGGTTTGGCCTTTAAGGTGGAAGATCCACAGGGTCTGTTGGGCGGCAAGGAGCAGCTAGGCATCACCTGCGCGCTGATCCCTAAGTCTCATCCTGGCGTCGAGCTGGGCAATCGCCACGACCCTATGGGCTGTCGTTTCTATAACGGGACGACTCGCGGCGAGAATGTGTTTATTCCGATGGACTTCATCATTGGTGGTCAGCAGAACATAGGTCGCGGCTGGCAGATGCTGGTGGCCTGTCTCGGCGCCGGCCGTGGTATCTCGCTACCGGCACTCGGGGTCTCTGTGAGTCAGGCCTCGTTTAAGTCGTCGGCAGAATATGCCGCCGTGCGTGAGCAGTTTGGTCTGGCCATCGGCAAGTTCGAGGGGATTCAGGAGAAGCTGGCCGATATCGCAGGTAAGACCTATCTGCAAGAGGCGATGCGTGTACTGACCACCGAAGGCCTGGGTCTGGGGCTTAAGCCATCAGTGGTGACCGCAATGGCCAAGTACCACATGACGGAGATCGGCCGTGACGTGCTGAACTCGGCCATGGACATTCAGGCCGGTAAGGCGATTCAGCGTGGCCCACAAAATACTCTGGCTTCTGGCTATGTGGCGCAGCCTATCGCCATCACGGTGGAAGGGGCGAACATTCTGACCCGCAACCTGATGATCTTCGGTCAGGGCGTGATGCGTTGTCACCCTCATCTGCAGAGCATGGTAGAGGCGATTCACAGCGACGATAAGGATGCCGACAAGACCTTTAACCGCATCTTCAAGCAGACAGTGGGCTACAGTGTTGGTAACAGTCTACGTGCCTTCCGCTTAGGTCTGCTACCTTTCACTGCGGGAGCCAAGTCTGAGCTGAGCGAAGTGGTTGAATATGAGAAGGCGGTGCACAAGCTGGCGTCTAAACTTGCAGTGTATGCCGACTTCTCCTTGCTGGTGCTCGGTGGCAAGCTCAAACAGGCCGAGATGCTGTCGGCGCGTCTGGGGGATGTGATGAGCTACCTGTACGCGGCCATGGCCTCGATTCGTTACTACGAGCAGAAGGTGAGCAGCGAACATCGTGCGCAGGCCAAGCCTTATTTCGAGTATGCTACACGTTGGGCGCTGGTTAACGCCGAAAACGCGCTGCTGAGCTTCCTGGACAATTTCCCATCGGCAGCGACCCGCCAGCTGATGAAGCTGATCACTGTGACCTACTCGCCTAAGATGAAGAAGATCAACGACGACCTAGTCCGTGAACTGGCCCACGAGGCGCAGCTCAATACCCAGATCAAGCGTCAGCTGACCCATCTGGTGAAGCCTGTGCCGGGCGATGGTAACGATATCAATCAGCAGGCCTATCTGGCTAAGATCGCCTGTCTGCCGCTGCTGGCCAAGGTGAAGAAGGGGCTGAAGCAGGGCTACTTTAAGTCTGGGGTGAGATTTGCGCAGACGCTGGACAGAGCCCGCGCCGCCAAGATCATCACAGAGGGCGAGCACAAGCAGCTGCTGGATTATAACCTTAAGCGTGAGCGTGCCATTCGGGTCGACGAGTTTGACTTCGATATGCAGCTGGTCGATGACAGAGCGGCACTGAAAATTGCCTAGTGCCTGTCGTGTAAACATAAAAGCCGCCTGCTAGAGCGGCTTTTTTATTTTTGGGGTTATACCAATAGTCGTAAATAATTGATCACGCTAGCTTGTTAAAACGCTCGATAACTGTATTAGTATTTTTAATTGTAGAATAACTACTTATCTAAAAATCCTGCTTTGTTCTCAAGCGTTTTTCCTG
>NZ_JPII01000058.1:0-349 GCF_000832025.1 Shewanella sp. cp20
TACGTGGTACTAAGCGTGATGAAGTTGAGCGTGGTCAAGTACTGGCTCAGCCTGGTTCAATCACTCCACACACTCAGTTCGAATCAGAAGTATACGTACTGTCAAAAGAAGAAGGTGGTCGTCACACTCCATTCTTCAAGGGCTACCGTCCACAGTTCTACTTCCGTACAACTGACGTAACCGGTACTATCGAGCTGCCAGAAGGCGTTGAAATGGTAATGCCTGGTGACAACATCAAGATGGTTGTTACTCTAATCTGCCCAATCGCGATGGACGAAGGTCTACGTTTCGCTATCCGTGAAGGTGGCCGTACAGTTGGTGCTGGTGTTGTTGCTAAGATCATCGCTTA
>NZ_JPII01000059.1:0-228 GCF_000832025.1 Shewanella sp. cp20
AGTTTTTTTGGACCTAAGTCCGACTCAATGAATTCTGATTCATATAAATGACTCGGAAGAATCATCTACATGTTTGTACATATTGCTATGGACTCTCACTATTTCTAGTGAAACTAGATTTAGTAAATCATGCATTGAGATTTAAATCGTTTTCGATTAACTCAATACCTGTGAGTGTCCACACAGATTTCTTGTTTTATCTTGTTAAAGAACGTTCGCCTCATACTG
>NZ_JPII01000060.1:0-210 GCF_000832025.1 Shewanella sp. cp20
AACCTTCGGGAGGGCGTTTACCACGGTGTGGTTCATGACTGGGGTGAAGTCGTAACAAGGTAGCCCTAGGGGAACCTGGGGCTGGATCACCTCCTTACTATACGATGATTTGATAGTTGTTGAGTGTTCACACAGATAACTTGTTCTTGTTAGAGCGAGTGGCACGTCCGAGCGGCGATGCTTGTTCTTTAAAAATTTGGAAAGCTGATA
>NZ_JPII01000061.1:0-204 GCF_000832025.1 Shewanella sp. cp20
GTTATTACTATCAGCTTTCCAAATTTTTAAAGAGCGGGCTTAAAAAAGCCAAAGATAAATTCTGCATTTATCTTTGGCATCTCTAACCTAAACTGCATACGCTCATCAAAGAGCAAATGGTGGAGCTATGCGGGATCGAACCGCAGACCTCCTGCGTGCAAGGCAGGCGCTCTCCCAGCTGAGCTATAGCCCCATTTACATGCA
>NZ_JPII01000062.1:0-230 GCF_000832025.1 Shewanella sp. cp20
GACAGTTGGCTGTCGATATCGCTGTCGTTATCGAGCACGTTGCCGCTTGCGACGGTGTCTTCTGCCACGGTGTTGCTGTCGTTGGCCAGTACAGATGGGTCATCTACTGGGGTGACAGTAATGGTCAGGGTGGCACTTTCACCGGTGTTAGTGGTGTAGGTGATGACCGGCACACTGCCGTTCCAGTTGTCGTTTGGCGTAAAGGTGTATGAGCCATCGGCGTTGATCAC
>NZ_JPII01000063.1:0-606 GCF_000832025.1 Shewanella sp. cp20
CAGGCTGCCACCTTCTAGCTCGACGGTAGTACCAGCGTTAACGGTTTGACCGTCGACGCTGAAGCTGACCACTGACAGCTGGCTGTCGATATCGCTGTCATTATCTAATACGTTGCCGCTTGCGACGGTGTCCTCTGCCACGGTGTTGCTGTCGTTAGCCAGTACAGAAGGGTCATCTACTGGGGTGACAGTAATGGTCAGGGTTGCACTTTCACCGGTATTGGTGGTGTAGGTGATGACCGGCACACTGCCGTTCCAGTTGTCGTTTGGTGTAAAGGTGTAAGAGCCATCGGCGTTGATCACCAGGCTGCCACCTTCTAGCTCGACGGTAGTACCAGCGTTAACGGTTTGACCGTCGACGCTGAAGCTGACCACTGACAGTTGGCTGTCGATATCGCTGTCGTTATCGAGCACGTTGCCGCTTGCGACGGTGTCTTCTGCCACGGTGTTGCTGTCGTTAGCTAGTACAGATGGGTCATCTACTGGGGTGACAGTAATGGTCAGGGTTGCACTTTCACCGGTGTTGGTGGTGTAGGTGATGACCGGCACACTGCCGTTCCAGTTGTCGTTTGGCGTGAAGGTGTAAGAGCCATCGGCGTTGATCAC
>NZ_JPII01000008.1:0-72476 GCF_000832025.1 Shewanella sp. cp20
TATGTTTACTGTGATTGGTATTAAAACGTCCGATAACGGTGTTATCATTTTTGATTGTAGAATAACGACTTATCAAAAAATTCTGCCTTGTTCTCGAACGTTTTTCCCGTGCTATTTCTGATCACTTACTTACCGTGATTGGTAATTAATGGGGGGAGCAGAAGTTCACAAAGTGTTTATCGGCCACCTTGCCAATCTTTACCATGACCAGCAGGGCGATACTCATGGCAGTAAAAATGGTGGCTAACGTAGGCCAATGAATAGTGCCTGACAGTGCCACGACCACAGTGCTCATCATGATAATGACGCTCCATAGGATCAATAGTCTCATCGTTTCCCCTTTCGTGTGCTGGTAAATTGATTTAGCGACACTATACCTGTGGCTAGCTGAATCAAGATTGAACGTGGGGGCTGGTGGTGATAAGCCATGAGATGATGGGCAATATTGGGTATCATAGTGAGGTCAACAAATCGGCGCATCAGCAAATCGGCGGGCAGTCTGTGCTAAAACGAAATCAGTATCGACGTGAGGGACCGGACTATCGCTGCGGCGAGCAGGTGAGCTTTCATGACATCAAGGAGGTATTTGGCCTCAACCATATTCGCCTGGGCAGCTGGGTGGAGGAGGAAGAGAAGCATAAGGCGGCTAACCTTATCTTCGACGCCTTTGCCGATCTCGCCTTCATGTTGCAGTTACCGCCCAAGGCCATGGGGCTGAGACAGACGCTGAACCTGGCCTTTGGTACAGGCGGACAGATGGGCGTGCAGGCCCACTATATGCCTGCCCAGCGGGAATTAGCCCTGGCAAAAAATGCCGGTGCGGGCGCCCTGGCACACGAGTTCTGGCACGCCTTCGACCACTATATCGCCACCAAGGCCTTCGACATCCCAAAGACGGGCATCGCCTTCGCCAGTCACTGCTGGCTGGCCGACCACACGCCCATAGTCCATCCCCTGAATGATCGCCTGATGCAGCTGTTTGCCTGCGTCTTATTAACTGATGATGGCCAGGACAGTCACGAGTATGTGCGCCGCGCCGTGGCGCTGGATAGGCAGCAGGGGCGTCAGTATTTCTCCAAGCCCACCGAGATGATGGCCAGGGCGTTCGAGGCCTGTATCGAGGTGCATCCCGAGATCCAAAATCCTTACCTGGTCAACGAGACCCTGGATTCGTCGCTGGCGAAGGCAGGCGGCTATCCGACTCATGAACACCGCCAGGCGATCTATCGACAGTTACTGGCCTATTTCGGCCCCTTGGGTGATGCCTTGGGGCGCGAGGGATAGCCTTAATCTACCCAGTGCAGTACGTCGCGTATGATGGACCATCTGGGCTGAGTTTCGCTGGCGCCTTGGCCCAACATCCAGTAGTTGTACAGCCGCTGCTGGTGACCATCTACCTTGCGTAGCTTCTGCCAGTTGTTGACATAGTTGAGCAGGGACTGGTTGTCCTGGGCGACGGCGTAGGCGATGGGGTATTTGGCCTTATATTCCAGTGGTGCAATGCCGTAGCCGGGGAAGAAGAGGGTCCAGGCGGAGCCCGCCTCGGCGCTGATGACCACGGCATCGTACTTATCACCCTTCTGGCGAAAGAAGTCTTTATAGCCCTCTATCTTGACAAACTCGAGGTTGGGGTAAAATGCCTTGGCATCTGCGATGATGTCGCTATGTTCCACATAGGCGATAGTCACATTCTCCATCGCCTTGATCGATTCATTGCGCTTGAAGCCGCTGACCTTATGGTCTTTGGTGGCGATGGCCAGGTTTAGCAGCAGTACCGGCTCCACATAGCTGAGCTTGTCCATCTGCTCGATATCCATGGCCAGGCCAGACATGGCGATATCGAAGAAACCGGCATCGAGGGAGGCCGCCAGCTTGTCTTTCTCGAAGGGGATAAACTCAACCTTCACACCGAGATCGTCCGCCAGGCGGTTAGCCATGGCGCTGTCGAAGCCCACCAATTGGCCGGCGTTGTTGTAGTAGCTAAAAGGCACGTTGCTGGGAATATAGCCGACCCTGAGCAGGCCTCGAGCGCGGATGGCGTTGACGTCGGCGATAGGTTGCTTGGCTGTCTGGCCTAATACAGGGTATTGCTTGTTGACCTTAGTCGGCACCTTGTCGGCCACCTGCATGTTGGCGATCACCCCGCTGGTGATCTCTGGGCTGTGAATAAAGAGTCCCATGCCGACGCGGCAGACGATGAGGGTTAGCACCACGCTGGTGCCTACGCCTATGGCCATCTTTAACAGCTGCGGTGGCCTGAGTCTCAGGCGTTTCTCAAACAGCGCCACCGTCAGCAGCGTCAGGGCAAATAGGTTCATCACCGCCGTGATGGAGTTAAACTTGCCCGTGATAAAGCCCGACATTACAAATAGCTGGAACAGATCCTGTGGCAGATGCACCAGATCCAGCATGAAGGGGATAGCGACATAGACGCTGCCAAACAGCGATAAAACGCCGCTGATGGAGAGCGAAGGCAGGTCGCTGAGCTCTATCGGCGTGCCGTTAAACCAGCCGGCAAAGAGCACGAAGAGGATCACAGTCAACTTGCCTATGTTGGGGAAGGTGAAGGCGATGGGCACTAAGATCTCGACCAGGGTCTCGGCATCGTCGCTCAGGCTCTGATGCTCGCGCATGATCTGCTTACACTCCTCGACGATCACAGGAATGACGATGAAGATGTTGCCGGTGGCGAAGGCGGTGACCAGGCTTGCCTTACTTATCCTCAGCGCCTGGGCGAAGGTGACCGGGGTCAGCGAGGCCACAATCCAGGGCAGTACCCAGAAGGTCAGCAGCAGGCAGAGCACGAAATAGCTAATGAGATAAACCTGCATGCTGGCAAACTCATCTACCCCCATGGTACCCGCCGCCGAGGCAGACATGGCGAAGATCCCTATGGGCAGCACTTTGACCAGTGCCTGGGTGATCTTGGAGAAGATCTCGCCGCAGGTATGCATAAAGTTGATGATCAGCTGTTTGTTATCGCCCTCCATGCCGATCAGTGCCAGCCCCATGGCGATGGCAAAGATCACCATGGCGGGTACATAACCTTCGGCCATCGACTGGAACGGATTAGAGGGAATATAGAGCTTGAAATAGTCTATGGCCGCGGCCGGTTCTATGGAGCTGGTGCTGAAGAAGGAGGCCGTCTCGACGAAGGGAAAGGAGAGCGGCATCAGGGCGATCAGCAAGAGGCCTATCCCCCAGAGTAGTAGCATGATAGCGCCGGCACGACTGAAGATCAGGCTGGCGGTGGCGCGTTTTAGCTTGCCTATGCCCCCCACTAATGACACCAGAATGTAGGGCAATACCGTCATCTGCATCAAGAGGATCACACTGGTGCCTACGCTGCTCATCCAGCCGACGGATTCCCCAAAGAAGAGGCCCACCGCAAAACCCACAAACATGGCGACGAGCATTTGAGTCGAGCTGGTCATAGCGAGCAGTTTCTTTAGCACGAGAGTCATTCCCTTTGTTGTCGATGCTCGAGTTTCCGTGGGCTTTCGGTGACAGGCATCTTACAGTCTATACCTGATTATAAGAGCGGGTAGCTTTAGGCAAAAGGCTTTCATCTCAATCTGTTGCGTAGCAGCACAATTTATTTCAGCACAGTTTTACAGTGCAGGTTCTAGCGGTCAGATTCAGGCTAAGGCTCGTATTGCTTCATCATTGCTCTCCCTCGTTAGAGGGAGAGCAGAGAGTGGGAAGCCTGAGGAATAGTACGCTTGGCCTCTGGGTCGAAGATACAGATGCGATCCCGCCCGGTTTCCTTCGACTGATACATGGCGCTGTCGGCATCGTTGATCAACCGCTCTAGCTTATAGCCCGACATATTAGTGTCTGTTATCCCAAAGCTGGCCGTGACCTCAAACTCATGACCCGTCTCTGTGCAATCTATGGCGGCAATCGCCGTGCGGCAGGCCTCGGCCAGTTTAATTGCCGTCTGCAGCGTGCAGCCCGGCAGGGCGATACAGAACTCCTCGCCGCCTATGCGGGCGAAGATATCGTTCTTACGCCCCTGGGCCTGACAGGCCTTGGCGACTCGCTTAAGTACCCAGTCACCCACGGCATGACCAAACTTATCGTTGATCTGTTTGAAGTTATCTAGGTCGAACAGTATGTAGCTTAAATCGGAGGCATTGCTCTCGCAGTAGGTCAGTGCGCTCTGGGCGACCTGGGTAAAGTGACCGCGATTAAACACATGGGTCAGGGCATCGTATTCGGCCAGCTGCTTGAGTCGTTTCTGAATCGTCCACGACTTGTAGGCCCAGAAGCCCAGCAAGGTGATGATGGCGATAAGTAGCGAGATAAATAGCCGGTTGTTTTCCGCCTGGGTCTTGGCCAGCTGCTGCTCGGTGAGTAGCAGGTTGTTCTGTCTGTCCAGCAATGCGATACGGCTCTTCTGTTCCGCCGCCTGATGCTCGGCGAGCTGAAAGGCCAGATGTTTGGTCTTGATATCGTCGAGATAAGCCTTGTCGGCCTGGGCGTATTTGACGTGATAATCCAGTGCCGACTCGTAATTTCCGCTGAGCTCGGCGATTTCAAAGAGTATCTTGTAGGCGGTAACTACCGCCTGAGTATTGCCTAGGCCTTTTGCCAAATTGACAGTTTTTTCCGCCAGTAACCGCGCTTCCCCTATCTTGTTATCCATTAGGTAGGCACTGGCCAGGGTGGCGTAGACCTCGGCGATCAGCCTTGGGTAACGGGTCTTCTCTATGGCTTCCAGCGATGGAGTGAGTTGCTCATAGACCTCATTTGTGTCGCCGTCTCGCAGGTGTTTTTTGGCAATAAAGGAGTGGATGAAACTCGCCATAATCACCTCTTCATCACAGCTGGCGAGTGCGGCCTGCAGGCCGGGTGAGTCGACCTCTAGTTGATTGAGGCCCAGTTGTGCCTCAATGGCTAACCCATTGGCTAGGCAAGTATTTCTTTTAGAAGGTTTGCTGTTCTTTACTTTTTCGGCGTAGCTTAGCCCTAATTCATATTGCTCTATCTGATTGTAAAAAATGGCCGCAATAGCTAGCCCATTTTGTGTTGTCTCAGGATCTTGAATTTGTTTAATTAATTGAAAGTTTTTAGAGAGATGAGTGAGGCCTTTGGTCCACTCTTGAGAGATCGCATAGATGTTAATTAAGGTTTGATTAGCTCGAAATTTTAGTTTTTCATTGGCGCTGGAATTAAGGATCTCGTTGAAAACTGCGATACTTTCTACTTGTTTACCCTGGTAGGTGAGTTCATATCCTCGAAGATAGTTCAAAAAATATTGCTGTTGTGTATCGAGGGATTCTCTTTCTATGGTGTTGAGCAGCTCAGAAAATGCCTTTGGATTGCTGCTCTTAAGCTGATCTGCCTGCGCGAGTGTTGCGTCAATATCTACTTCTTCAGCCATAGACTGGCTGAAGAAGAATATTAACAGCAATAGTAAATAGCTAACTTTCATCTAAAATAGTCTGAACTAGATTATTGATTGACTGCGTTGGCCTGTTCCTGTTCTTCGTTTTCATTATTTTCATCTTCTTTCTGCTCATCTTCTGCTGGCAACAAAAATGCGACAACGTCAGGGCAGATATCCAGCTGCTCGTGCAATGCTTCTGCGTCGTTTACGAGTAGTGAGCTTTTAAGTTCTGCCGCGACATCCGATGCTAAAATTTCTCGTGCTTTAGCGTCTTGGTTCTGTAGCGCTGCATCCTGACCCATGCGTTCCAGTAGTTGAATAATGTTCGACATTGCTCTTCCTTAATTGTTGTTGGTAGTTAGTTTGTTATTGATTAGTTTTCGGGTAGTTAGGGTTTCATCGACCTGGTGAGCCGTTTCAAGTTTAGCGAGTTTATCCAGGATTGTTGGGTTTGGTCGCATCTTTTCGCTCGGCGGGATCACTAAGGTGGTGTGCATAAAAATTTCGGCATCGGCTAAATCACGCAGCGGCAGCGTTTGTTTGCGTACTTTATCTATGGGCAGTACGGCCGCCTCGTAGAGGATCACCTGATGATCTAAGGGGTAAGTCTCTGCCAGTAGCTCTATCAGCACCTGACGATGGGCCTTGCCCGTCGCGAATCTGGCCATGCTCTTGTCGCCGGCCAGGCCTATTTGCCAGAGGATCAGGTAACAGGAGGGGTCGAAGCGGCGCTGATAAAACATAAACTGGCTGGCCTCAAACTGCTGACAGCCAAATTGGCCTGGATCTATGCCAAGGTCGGCGATAAGACAATCCTCGGCAGAGATGCCGGGTACCATGACCGCCTCGAAGCCTTCTGCGCGCGCCAGCTCCACGGACCTATGGGGCGCTTGGGCGAATACGCCGGGGTGGCCATAGAAGGCGCCGACGACTTTATTGCCCTGTCTGACCTCAGTTAACATGGCGTCGACCATCTCACGATAGGTGATATGGCGTGACTTGCCCTCGCCATAGTAGACCTGTAGCGAGCGGACATCGCCGTGCATCTCTTTTAGCCAGAGTTCTACTATGCCGTTGGAGACACCCGAGAAAACGACATCGGCTTGTTCAATATAGCTGCGTGCCAGCGGGCAGATATGGGCGCCTAAGGTCATCCCTATGCCGACACAAGCCAGGCTTCCCGCCATGAATTTGGGTCCTGATTTCATGTATGTTAATTAAGGGTTAAAGCTAACAGTAATCGCCGAGTTTTAAAACCGCTAATTGCCTTGAATTGATGACTTATTTTTGACTTTTATAGTGCAGAGGATCGGCGAAGCAGGATTTCATCTGGCGAGTGTCATCTACTACCGAATCCATTGCTGAAAATCCTTCCGTTTCGAATATAAATCCCAGCTTTTTGACGAAGCGTTCGGTGGCGAGGTTTCTGGCGGCAAAGTGAGCCTGGATGCGCTTAACCTCTAACCTGAGGTAGGCGTATTCCATTAGGGCGCCCATGGCTTCCTCTGGATAGAGTTTGCCGTTGGCCTCGGGTGTCAGCATTATGCCTATCTCCGCCTGGTGACGATTATCGCCTTGCCAGGTGAGCCCCTGTATGCCAATGGCGCGCTGACTCTGCTGCTCCACTATGGTCCAGTTCATATACTGGCTATCAGGCTGAGTGCTACCAAGAGCCTGCTTCATCTGGGTTAACGCCGTTTGAAACGCCCTGTCGGCCTGGGCCTGTGTGAGCGGCGTGCCTATGTGGCGCATCACCCGCTCATTACAATAGAGGTGGCGGTACAACTCTCTGTCCGTCTCTGCGATAGGCCTCATAGTCAGGCGCTCGCTGCAAAAAACATGATTTGGCAAGTCTTGGGTGAGTCTCGAAGGGAGCTGAGGGTTATTTGGCAAGCTGAGCCTCCGACATCACTAGCGGTTTCTGCTCGGCGAAGCGAATGACGCCCTTGTCATCGACCGAGCGATCAAATATCACATAGTAGCCGCTCATCAGCGGCAGGCCGAGGATAGATTGATCCGGCCAGTTAGGCAGCTGTGACAGCAGTTTGAAGCAGGCCTTACCCTTGGTCGGCGTATTAACCTGCCAGTAGTGCTGGGGAGTGACAGTGATGGCGATGGGCTCGCAACCGGGCGGACAGTCTGGGTCATCACAACTTGGCGTTGCCTCATGCTCGTTTCTCGGACCGACGAAATAGAAGGTGAGATCCGGCCAGCTATCCAGTTGCAGCTCGTCCATGGGGATGCCTGTCTGCTGATAGGCGATATCGCTAAAGGGGGTTATCTGCTGGATGAAGCTGGGATTGATGGCTTCAAGCGCCTGGGTGAGCGCGCCAAACAGGTGGCGGGTGAGCACTATGGCCGAGGCGCCAGTGTCGATAATGGCGTTGCTCTGTCCCCTTAGGGTGTCACAGATATGTACCCCATGGGTGTGCAGGTGCTGGCCGTCGGGGCAGAGTTCGCTATGGTCAGGCTGAGCGTCGTCAGAAGTGGGCGCTTGCTCCGCCAGCGACTGCGTCAGCAGGCTGGGGACCATCTCATTGTCGCCGATACTCATCCCCACCAGATTGACGTTGTAATACTTGTTCTCGATCACCGCTATGGTCTTAAACTCGCCCCGATAGAGTTCGGTATGCTCCTCTCCGCCGCCTAAGATTAACCAGCCTTGGTTGAGGGGATCCTGGCCGAGGAAGGCAAAGTCGTTGGCGCTATTGGGGACGAGTACCTCCTGGCTCGCCACATGTATGCTGGAGCGGCGGGCGAAGAAGGCAAATTTATTTGGCGTCAGGCCATGACTGGTCAAGTTGCTAAAGTAGGGTGGTAGATCATTGGTGGGTTGGGTACGCAAGAAGCGCTTAAACTGACGTAGGTCTTCGCTGTTGAAGCTCTGCTCGGTCGCCTGATGCCATTGGGTGTCAGATGTCGCTGAGTTGCTGCCTGTCTGCACCATAGAAAAGTCCCGGTTGGCCTCGGTGAGTATGGGACGATAGTGCTGGGTGCACAGGTGGATCTCCTCGTCGAACGGCCAGGGATGGGTGAGCGCCGGGGCTATGCCATAGTGATGAAAATAGTCTTTGAGATCATAGACCTTGTTGAGGCCATCATAGGCAAGCCCGAGTATACCGTCGGCATCGGCAAAGCTGGTCTCCTGGGTCAGGGATGACACTACGGCCACCGGGCATTGGTCCAGCACTATGGGGTGATGGGCGTGAGGGACGTGATCGTCATGAAGGTCGAAGTCAATCGCGTCTTCGCGAATGCCCACCCGGGTGTAGACTACCGGGCCGTCCCAGCCGCCTATGCCGTAGAGCACCTCCTGGGCGAAACTGGTGGGGGTGAGGGCGCTGTCGCGCTCTTCCACATAGTCGCTGCCAGACACCACCAGGGTGCTGCTACCCGTATCTAAGATAAGGTTTAGCGGGTGTTTCTCGGCGCCAATGCGCAACTGGGCGCTGTAGCCACCTTTGGCATAGACATTCACTAGCGGGACTTTGAGGGTGCGGGGCGTGGTTGTCGTTGAACTCATCGATGACCTTTGGGGTTAAGGGAATTCATATTCTTATTATGTAAGCCATTGTTTTACCCCATCTATCTATAGGGGTCAATCTGCTGCGCATCGAGGAGAGTTGCAGGCGTTTGCTCTGGTGTTGCTTAGGGGCAGTGTAAGCTATGAGGCTTGAGTCTATGATGGCTAAGGAGTAAGTGCAGCTCGGAAGGGGAAGCAATTCGGGGGGGAGAGCTGCTAGAAATAAGTGCAGGTCGGGTGCAAATGCCCAGTAACAGAATCAGTAACAGAAGTCAGTAACAGAAAAAGAGCGACGCGGCCCCTTTTCACTTTCGCATTGTCCAGCAGGCGTTAGCCAGCGGTCACCCGCACTCTTTCGATCTCCGCCTTAGGGGCTGACATCATGAAGTCCAGCTGTACCTTGGCATTGGTGACACCTGTTTTTGATGATTCATATCGCCATTGGGACAGGGCCTTCATCGCCTCGTCATCAAACATGTTTCCCGGGTAAGACTTGATGATGGTGACGTTGCTGACTTTGCCTTGCTTGTCGATATCAAATTGCAGCTGGACATAGCCCTCGATGCGTTTCTCGGCGGCCTCGGCGGGATATGCTGGCTCGACGCGCATGATAGGGCTTGGCGCCTTGGCTTCGTCGTGGTGCTTGTCCTGGTGCTTGTCGCCTGCAACCGCACTTTGGTTAATTAAGGCACCTGACAAGCCCAATATGAGTGCCAGGCCTAAAATGGCCAGAGGGCGCTTAGTGTGTGTTTTCTTCAATTGCATGATCCGCTCCTTGAGGATGGTCTTGTTTCCATAGTGAGTGTGTAGCATGCCCAGGTGGGCCTGCTGGGAGTAAGCCAATAGCGTTTGGCTATAGGCAATTCTTTGTTGTTTATCCATATGCCTGGTGACCTCGGCATCGCAGGCGATCTCCTGATCGTCACGAAAACGACGATAGGCCAGCCAGCAGACAGGGTTAAACCAGAACAGGGAGACTAGTAGATAGCCCAGCAGGTTGGCTGCAATGTCGTGACGTGCCAGATGCTTAAGCTCATGGTCGAGTACCGATGCCTGCTGAGATTGAGTGAGTTGTTTAAAATCCATAGGAACCAAGATCACTGGCTTGAGTAGACCGGCCAGCATAGGTGAGTCTATCTGTGGGTGACACTTGATGCCTACAGAGGCTTTAGGCGTCGACTCTGCTAGCTGCATGAAGGAGAGCAGGGCCTTGGGCAGGTCTAGCCCTTGGGCTTGCGCGACAACTTGCTTGAGCCGAATGGCCTGATAGAGGAGTATGCCCAAAAGTGTCAGGCTGCCCAGCAGCCAGATGCAGCCTAGGGTCATATTCAGCGTGGCGTAATGGCTCTGGGATAGGAACTCGCTGGCCTGCACCCGGAAGTGCTGCAACTGGTACAGCGACTGATTGGTTTGTCTTGCTGGGATGAACTGACCTATTACAGTGCCCGCCAGTAGTAAGGGCACGGCAACCCAGAGGGTGTAGGTGTTGTGGGCGCCTAACCTGGCAAGCAGCGGTTTGTGTAGCAGCAAGATGGCGGCGCACAACAGGGTCAGTGGCAGCATCACACTGATGATTAGGCTCATCATGAGGATTGCTCCTCTTCCCAGTCATCGATTAAGGCCTTAAGTTCGGCGATATCTTCGGGGCTCAGCTGTTTCTGCTTGGCGAAACCCGCCACCAGGGGGGCGACCTTACCGGCGAATACCCGCTCGACGAAAGATTGGCTCTCCTTGAGTTGATACTCGCTCTGATCGATCAAGGGATAGTAAAGATAGGCCCGGCCCTCCTTCTCATAACCCAGGGCCTGCTTCTTCACCAGACGGTTGAGCAGGGTCTTTACGGTTTTTTCGTGCATCCCCTGGCTACTGGCCAGAGCCTCCACCACGTCGCTGGCGCCTAAGGGGGCGCTTTGCCAGAGTATGTTGAGTACCGACAGCTCGGCGTTGCTGATCTCTTTCATGATTCAACCGTCTTCAATTGATTACAAGTGTAATTTTTAAATTAAGATTACATTTGTAATCAAAAGCGTCAAGCATTATTTCAGTCTTAAATTTCGTAAATCAACCCATAGACTGGCGCGACTTTGTAGTAACATCTGCTGGATATCACTCCCGTTAAGTGATTTACACTGGGATTAGCCGCCGCTTGCGACAGGTTTGTTGGCTATCTTTGTTGGCTATCTTTGTCGGCTATCTAAGTGTCGCAGCATTGAGGATGAGGTAGATAAAATGGATTTTTCACCACAGGTATTAGCACAGGCTTTGGCGAGAGGGCTGGCGCTGGCCTTGCTCCTCCAACCCCTTAGCGTGAGCGCCACCCAGGTGGCACAGATGTCGTCACAGGTTCAGGTACAAGCCAGCCAGCTGACCATTTTCAAGCAAAATCTTGGACTGTATTTCCCCGCTAACTGGCGGCTAGCCTATAGCGAGCAGCACGGCGATATGTTTTCGGCCGAGTTTGTCCCCGCCAAGGAGATGCTGGCCCACTGGTCGTCGCTCTATTGTGTGCAGGGATTTAAAGGCATGGCTGCCAGTATCGACCCAGAGGCCTTTCTCGACGGTTTCGCCGAGCAGTACCGTAATACCTGCGAAGGGGAGATGCATTATCAGAAACTGGGCGCCAGCGAGCTAGGTGGCAAGGCAAGCTATAGCGCCATGCTAACCTGCGACAAGATGCCCCATACTCATAGGGGTGAGCGGGGCATAGATAAGCCGGTAGGCGAGATAGGCCACTACACGGTTATCGCCGGTGAGGAAGATCTGTTTCTGCTGCATCAATCGGCGCGGGGAGAGGCCTTGCTATCAACCTCTTCGCTCAAGATAGCACCGCCCATCGAGCGCATCGCCGACATGGCGAGCCTGCGTTAGTCTCGCTCGTTAGATGCAGGTTGATCTACTTGCCTCACGGCACAAGGGGGCGATTTTTTTAGATGCAAGTGGATGGTCTGTGAGCGAAGCGAGATTGTCATTAAATTTCAATTATATTTTTGAAACTATTGATATATTATGAAGCCTATCCAATAGGGGGCTCAGGAATGGCCCCCTCTTTATTGGAGTTTTTCGGTTAATTTACGTAAACAAAGGGAACTATAATGGAATATTTTATTGGTGCGTTGAAGAAGTTTGCTGATTTCACCGGCCGTGCGCGTCGCAAAGAATTTTGGATGTATACCCTGTTCTACATCATCTTCTACGCCGTCACGGCCGCTATCGATGTCGCAACCGGTCTGTATATGTTGAGCACCATCTTTGCGCTGGTGATGTTTATCCCAACTATCTCCATGTCAGCCAGACGCCTGCATGACACTGGCCGTTCGGGCTGGTGGCAGTTGATCGGCCTGATCCCGCTGATCGGCGCCATCGTGTTGCTTATCTTCTATGTGCAGGACAGTGTAGAAGGCAACGAATATGGCGACAACCCTAAGGCATTAGCCGAGGCCTGATATCGTTAGTGATATGATGACGCAATAATGTGATGAAGGAGGCTTAGGCCTCCTTCATTGTTTTTAGGGCGTGAAGCTGTCTTTAGTGCGTGAACCTGCTCCCTTGGCGAAGATTCTGATGAGGCCGAGCCTGGGAGTATTAGACATTTATACGTGTAGACGTCTATAATGCCCGCGTTCTGTCACCGGGCCTGGAGAGTCGTCTCCTCAACGCCGCACAATAAGCCGCGGGGCCGAAGGCAGAGCATAACCAAATTTAGTCAACCTTATGTGGTGCCTGTGGCGCGAGACGACACGGGATAATCGGGAAGCCAGTGAGAGTCTGGCACTGCCCCCGCAACGGTGATAGGTGAGAGCTGGGTGCGCCATGCCTTTAACATCATGGCGTTAAAAAAATCTATGCTCGTCGTTTAAACGCATCGTTTGAACTTAGCCTCAGTCCGGAGACCGGCCCTTAAGGTGATTTTGAGATTTCGGCGGGCAGATCTCAAAATGCGACCCAGGCGGTTTGATGGACTGCGCCCAGTCGTGACGACTTGCCCTGTTTCCCTTTTAGGAGTTAAAGGAAAATGGGTACACAACCTAGTAAAATCGCGCTACTGCTTGGCGCCTGTCTGGCCGGGAGCTTCCCAGCCTTAGCGACGACTTCGGGCACCCCAGGGCCTGTGGATGAGACCATCACGGTTATCGGTCGCAGCGAAAACACCCCTATCAACATCGCGGCCAACGTCAATGTGATCGACGCTGCCGCCATCGAGCTTAGTGGCGCCACCAACCTCACCGAGTTGCTGCGGGGACAGAGCGGTATTCAGGTCTCTGACTCTAACTCGGGCGCTGTGTTTGCCATGCGCGGTTTCGGCGCAGGTCAGGCCGCCAACAACACCTTGATCCTTGTCGACGGTCGCCGTCTTAACAATATCGATATTGCCGCGCCGAGCATCAGCGCCATCGGACTCAATCAGGTGGAGCGAGTCGAGATATTGTCTGGCAGCGCCGGTGTGCTCTATGGCGATCAGGCGGTCGGCGGGGTGATCAACATCATCACTAAGGCGCCTAAAGATAACGGCGGCAGCCTGCAGCTTTCAGGCGGTAGCTTCGACACCTTCGAAGCCAAGGCCGACGGTTCGGTAGCGATCAACGACAACTGGCGTCTCTATGGTGCGGCCAATCATCTCAAGAGCGATAACTATCGCGAGCACAACGCCAGCGAGACCAGCTCAGTGCTGGGACGCCTGCAGTATGACGACGTGCAGCAGCAGTTCTTTGCTGAGGTGAGTCATTATGATAACCATCGCGAACTCGCTGCCGCACTCAATGAGGAGCAGATCGAGGAGGATCCGACACAAGCGGGTGATCTCTTTAATGACGCCTACCTGCATGAGATGACTACCGCGGCCCGCACCGGCTATCAGCGTCAGCTGAATGAGGCCTGGTCGCTGGGCGCCGATCTTAACTACAGCGATAGCTTGATCACAGGCCTGAGTACCTGGAATACGACCCGCCGCGATACCCGCTCACTGCTGGAGTTTAAACCTAAGGCAGTTGCCAACATCAAGACGGATAATGGCCCGCTTAAGCTGGTGACCGGCCTGGATTTGAGCCACGGTGAGTCGGTATTTAGCAACGGTCGCAGCAATGTGCAGAAGCTGGCCAGCGCCTATCTGCAGGCAACCGTGCCCCTCACCGAGAGCTTCAGCTATGTGGTGGGTGGTCGTTATGCTGAGGTGACCGATGAGCTGGTGGACGCCAGTGCCTATCCAAATGGGATCGATCTGGATCAGGATGCCCATGCCTTCGAGCTCGGCCTCAACTATCGCCCTAACCAGCATCATCGCTTCTATCTGCGCGCCGACGACAACTTCCGCTTCGCCAAGGTGGATGAGCAGGCCTACACCCCGGCAAGTATTCAGGGGCTCAAGCCGCAGACCGGCCGCAGCTACGAGGCGGGCTGGGATCTGTTGCTCGAGCAAAACACCCTGCGCGTGAGCGCCTATCGTCTGGATCTCGAAGATGAGATCGTCTTCGACCCGAGCGCCGAGACCCCCGTTGGTGGTAGTTTCCCCGGCGCCAACGTGAACGCCGATGCTTCGCGTCGCTATGGTGTGAGCGCCGATTGGGATTGGCAGGTGAGTCAGGATGTTCAGCTCGGCCTCGAGTACAACTATATCGATGCCGAGTTCACCGAAGGGGTTAACGAGGGCAAGGCGCTCTCCTGGGTAGCCAAGAACAGTGGCCGTGGTTATGTCAGCTATGATGTGTACCAGCACCTGCAGCTCTTCGTCGAGGGGGTCTACACGGGCGAGCGCTACATGGAGGGCGATAATGCCAACCAGGGAGACAAGCTCGATGCCTATACCCTGGCAAACATCGCCATCAACTATAGCCGCGATGCCTGGCTGGCCAGCCTGCGAGTCGACAACCTGCTGGACAAGGAATATGTCAGCTCAGGTTACTTCAGCACCTGGGGTAGCGGTTATTACCCTGGCACGGGGCGCGCGCTGCGCCTGACCGCCAGCTACCGCTTCTAGAGCTGTTAAAGTCCTAAGAGCCAGTCATACTTGACTGGCTTTTTTATTGCCCGCTGTTCATCATAGGGCATAGATCATTTAGGAGTCTGTGGGATGAAATTTAAGTGGCTGCTCTTGCCCGTTATATTACTAGCGATCATCACCTTCTGGCCTGCCAGTGGCCCCTCGTTTGCTCCGCTGGCCAGCGATGCCAGGATCCTCGCCTTCGGCGATAGCCTGACCCAAGGCGTGGGGGCCAGCACCGGCATGGATTATCCCAGCCAATTGCAGAGGATGAGCGGGCGAGCGGTGATTAACGCTGGTATCTCGGGGGAGACAAGCTCCCAGGGGCTAACGCGTTTTTCCCGGGTGCTTGATGAGACGGCGCCGGACCTTATCATCTTGCTCGAGGGCGGCAATGATTTTTTGCGCAATAGCAGCGCGGCGCAGGTGAAGGCCAATTTGGCCGCCATGCTCGCTGAGGCGCAGCGGCGAGATATTCCTGTCGTGCTGATCGGCGTTCCCCAGAAGAGCATCTGGCTGGAAACCGCGCCCCTGTACGAGCAGTTGGCTGCGCAATATCAACCGCTATTTATTGAGGATTTTCTGACAGAGCTGCTAAAATTATCAGAGGTAAAATCTGATGCGATTCACCTCAATGATGATGGCTATCGCCGCCTCGCCGAGCACCTTTACCAGCGTCTGCAACAGGCTGGTGCCTTATAGTTTCGATGATGCTGGCAGCGAGTAAATATGCCCCCGGCTTTAGGCCAATCTATGGATGCCACCGCTTGGTTAACTGACGGAATTTTGTCGTTTAATCAGGCCGAAAGGGTTAGCGTGAGTGGCAAGATGAATTTATTTAGGTTAATGTCCGTTTTTACCCCAAATCGACTTGACCCAGACAGTCGTTTTATGGGTAAATTCTCGGATAACAAACGGCGCCGTGCCAATAATAAATCAGGTTAATGACTTCTCATGACAGATCTTGAGCATCAGGTATTCACTCAAGTACGTGCAATTATTGCCAATGAAGAACAGGTTATCGGGCGACGGGGTATTCTGATCCCGTTGAAGAAAGCCATTATTGCCGATGGCGATATTCGCAATGTGATCGACATCGTCTCTTCCGATCCCGCCCTGGCGGCGCACCTGCTATGGCGCAGTAATTCGGCGGCCAATGCCGGTGGCATAGTCTCCTCGAAGAACCGTTCATTGAAAGATGCCCTTGTGCGCCTGGGGCAGGTCAATATCTACCGTTATGCCTTCACCTTCTATCTCAAGGAGCGCCTCGATGAGCTGCCTCAGCCTTATAAGAAGCTGGTGTATGGCTACTGGGCACTTACCGAGAGCATAGCTACAGACGCCGTCGATAGCCTGCATCATATGGAAGGGGTAAACATCAATCCCGATGAGGTACAGACCCTGGCGCTGTTTAGTGTGTTTGGCGAGATCATCGCCCTGACCGCCTTCGCCTATCTGAATGCCGAGTCGGAGCAGTCGTTCCCGCTCTCCATCATCAAGTCATTGATCGATAACCAGAAGCAGACCCTGACGCTGGAAGCCTTCGACTCCTTAGGCCTGGACGAAGAGCTTAGAGAAGAGTTTATGATCGCCCACAACCTGCGTCAGACCCGTAACCCAGACTCTCCGGGCTTAGTGCTGCGCCGGGTGCTTTCCATGCGCAATCAACTGCTCAACCCGCTCTAGGGCCTTCGACCAGATAAAAGAAAACCTGCCAAGTGCAGGTTTTTTTGTGTCTTATTTCTTATGAACTGGGGGTGAGAGAAGAGGCTAGGGTGCAGTGGCTCAAGGCTTGTGAGCAGAGCGGCCGTCAATGTCGGGAGTCGCTACCAGGCGACCTAAGAATTGACTGAGGCCGTGGGTTCGACGGATATATTCGGCCCAGATGGCTCCGAAAAGTGCACCAAGCATGAGGCCTATTAATGGAACGTTTAGGCTGGTCTGGCTTTGTTGCGAGGCTAACAGGCCACCCATAAGCAGACCCAACAAGGCGGGGGATAAGACGATACTAAACCACAGACAGATCTGAACAAAAAGTGCCACAATTTTCATACTAATCCTTTAGCGTTTCTCCAGTTTTATCCCAGTCTATCTCTATGCCATCATCTTGTATACTCGGCTTGCTGTTTGGCCTAATGCCCCTGGCGTTCCAGTCCCTCTGAGGTCACCAGATTGAGCCATTGCTGGGCGAGGCGAGCACTGCTGCCATTGCTGCGATAGGCGCCAAACAGGGGGCGCTTGAGTCCTTCTGGCCCAAGTTTTACCGCCTTAAGCGACAGGCCGTGTGCCTCGTTGATCGACCAGTTAGGCAGGGCGGCAACCCCATCCTTACAGGCGATGCGTTGCAGCAACATGGCGGTGAGATCGCAGCGGATCTGCTTGGCTACAGGCACCCCGGCAGGCTCCAAGAAGTGGCGGTAGATATCCAGTCTGTCCAGCGGCACAGGGTAGGTGAGCAGTGTCTGTTCGCTTAGCTGCGCGGCCGTGACATAGGGGAGTTCGGCCAGCGGATGGTCTGCCGCGACCAATAGCTTGACCTCGAAATCGAATAGATGCTGATAAGCGATATCATGATCCGGAATAGGGTCTGAGGTGAGCACCACGTCCAGCTGTCCCTGCTTGAGTGCGGTCAGCGAATCGAACAGATGACGGCTCGACAGCTCCAGATTGGTGTGGGGAAAGCTGGCATTAAACTGCTCGATCACCGGCATCAGCCAGCGAAAGCAGCTGTGACACTCTATGCCGACAAAGAGATCTTTCACCTCGCCGCTCAGGCCATTCTTGAGATCGATTTCCGTCTCTATCACCTTAGGCAAGATCTCTTCGGCGAGATTGAGCAGACGGGCGCCCTCCAGGGTAAAGGAGAGGGGTTTACTCTTACGCACGAAAATCGCCGAGTTGATGCGGGTCTCCAGTTCCTTGATTTGGTGGGATAAGGCCGACTGGGTGACAAAGCGCTTCTTGGCTGCGCCCGCGAGACTGCCGCTCTCTTTCAGGGCGACCAATGTACGTAAATGCCTAAGCTCTATCATTTTTACCTCACATGAATTTGGCTCATGTTGCTCGTGAAATCAATTCGATTGCGAGACAACAGATTAGCACAATAAACTTCTAGACGTCCAGACGCCTATTTTGGTTTGTTGTGCAATTTCAGTTCTCAAACCTGGATTGCGATGACAGCGAAGGGCGCTAACCATGAATTTCGCTCATATTAATGCAAAAGGTATACAATATGCAAACTCTAGATATTGCTTCATTAGGCTTTCCACGAATCGGTCGCCAACGGGAACTCAAATTTGCCCTGGAAAAGTATTGGCGCGGCGAGATTGACCAGGCTCAGCTACAATCGGTTGCCAGCGAGCTGCGTCAAACCCACTGGCAGTGGCAGCAGGCGGCGGGCGTGAAGCAACTGCCGGTGGGGGACTTTGCCTTCTACGATCAGGTGCTCACCCTTAGCGCCACCATAGACGCCATCCCCGAGCGTCATCGCAGCGGCGAGCAGGTGGACCTAGATACCCTGTTTCGTGTGGCTCGCGGTCGAGCGCCCACTGGAGAGGCCTGCCGCGCCGCTCAGATGAAGAAATACTTCAATACCAACTACCACTACATAGTGCCGGAGCTCAGGGCAGGGCAACGCTTCGTTATCGCCTACGAGCAGCTGTTCGACGAGGTGGAACAGGCCAAATCCCTGGGTCATCAGCCTAAGCCTATCCTGCTGGGCCCGCTTAGCTACCTTTATCTGGCCAAATGTGAGGGCGAATCTTTCGATAAGTTGAGCCTGCTTCCCCAGCTGCTCGAGGCGTACCGGACGATACTCGCGCGCTTTGCCAGCCAGGGCGTGACCTGGGTACAGCTCGATGAGCCGATACTGGCGCTGGAGCTTGCAAAGGAGTGGCAGGCGGCCTTCGCCCCAGCCTACGCAGAACTCAGTGGTCAGGGGCTTAAATTGCTGCTGGCCAGCTACTATGGCTCTGTGGCCCATCATCATGGTGTGATCAGCGATCTTGAGGTTGACGGTTTGCACCTGGATCTGGTGAGCGATGCCCAGCAGCTTAAGCAGTTTGCCGCCAGCCTAAAGCCTGCCCAGGTGCTTAGCCTGGGGGTGATCAATGGCCGCAACGTATGGGCGGCGGATCTGGATCTGCTGGCTGAGCGGCTGCGTGGCGTCGTGGCGGATCTTGGCGAACGTGTCTGGCTGGCACCCTCTTGTTCGCTCTTGCATGTGCCCGTGGATCTGGCGAGCGAGACAGAGCTGGCAGCGGATCTGGTCAATCAACTGAGTTTTGCCAGGCAGAAGCTCGATGAGTTAGCGCAGCTGCGTATATTGCTGCTTACTCCACAGAGCGATGAGGCGCAAAGCATTGTGGCGCGTTGTGAGGCCAGGCGCGAGGCTCGTGAGCGTGCGGCGAATCCTGAGGTGCAGGCGAGGCTCAAGGGGTTAACGCCTGCCGATTTCACCCGTGGTAGCGGCTTTGGTGAGCGCCGCCTCAAGCAGCAGGCTCGTTTTCGTTTGCCGCTGCTGCCTACCACCACCATTGGATCCTTCCCCCAGACACCGGCCATTCGCGGTCTGCGTAGTCGCTGGCGTAAGGGGGATCTGACCGAGCAGGCCTATGTGGCCCAGCTCGAGGCGGTGACCCGCGACAGCATCAGCCGTCAGCTCAAGCTGGGCATAGATGTTCTGGTCCACGGTGAGGCCGAGCGCAACGACATGGTGGAATACTTCGGCGAGCAGCTCGATGGCGTGGGCTTTACCCAGTTTGCCTGGGTGCAGAGCTATGGTTCGCGCTGCGTCAAGCCGCCGCTCATCTATGGTGATGTGTCGCGCCGTCAGCCGATGACACTCTCCTGGGCCAGCTTCGCCCAGAGCCTGACCGACAGGCCGGTGAAGGGCATGCTGACCGGCCCTGTGACCATCTTGCATTGGTCTTTCGCTCGGGAAGATATCGGCCGTGAACAGATAGCCAATCAGCTAGCCTTAGCTATTCGCGACGAAGTGGCCGACTTGCAGGCGGCGGGGATAGGGATCATTCAGATAGATGAGCCGGCGTTTCGAGAGGGGCTGCCGCTCAAGGCCAGCGAGTGGCAGCACTATCTCGACTGGGCGGTGGCCGCCTTTAAGCTCAGCGCCGCGGGCGCAGAGGATGAGACCCAGATCCATACCCACATGTGTTACAGCGAGTTCAATGCCACCATAGACGCCATCGCCGCCATGGACGCGGATGTGATCACCATAGAGACCTCGCGCTCGCATATGGAGCTGCTCAATGCCTTCGAGGACTTCGAGTATCCCAACGAGATAGGCCCAGGAGTATATGACATCCATAGTCCTAATCTTCCAACGGTTGAGGAGATGGTGACGCTTATCGAGAAGGCGGCGACTAAGATCCCCGTGGGCCAGCTCTGGGTAAATCCCGACTGTGGTCTCAAGACCCGTACCTGGGATGAGGTGGAGCCGGCGCTGGCTAACATGGTGAAGGCGACCAAGGAGCTGAGGCGACGCCTGGGCTAGGCCGAGTCTCTAACACGCAGCGGGCGAGCCCAAGACGGATCGCCCGTTACGCTTTTTATTTACGCTTTTATGACCTGGCTCATCTGCACCGTTAGCTAATCAGTTGGCGGCGAGTGTCGCTTGTCTCTCGGCGAAGCGCTGTGCAAACAGCGCCTCTTCAGCCTCGCTAAAGCCTTGTTTGAGCCTGGTTAAACTGACCTCCAGCTCGCCAGTGGGGAGATAGTAAAACTGATCCGTTAGGGCCAGCTGGGCCCAGATGGCGGCGTCTACCTTCTGCCCCGTCTCTACACAGGCCTGATGCAGGGGCTCTAGTGCCAGGTTCTCGCCGGCGAGCGCGGCGCGCTCAAGGTAAGCGATGGCCTCTCTGGGATGGCGTCGTCCCCTGTCATCTTCATGGAACAGTCGCAGCCCATGGGTAAGATCTATGCTGGCCAGTTGTTCCTGGCTCAGCGGATGCTCGGTCAAAAACTGCCGATACAGGCTCTCGGCCTGCTCCAGCTCATAGCTTCCCATCTTGGCACTTAATTCGTCGACCCGCGTCAGGTGATAGGGGGCGGGATCTGTGGCGGCCAAGCGGTAGTAGCTCAGCGCCGTGGGCAGATGACGGCGGGTGCCTAATCCATCTTCATGGGCCTTGCCCAGGAGGAAGAGGGCATCTGTCCACCACTGCTCGGCCAGCGGCGTGAGCAGGGCGATCGCCTCGCGGTGGCTGTCGCTATCGCGTTTATGTTTGAGCAGTAACTCGCCCAGGCGATAGGCGGCGCTGTGATTCTCCATGGCGAGGGCTTGTCTTAGGCACTCCTCTGCCTTGGGGATATCCTGAGGCAGGGCCGTGCCTTCCTGATAGAGGTGTGCCAGCTCGATGAGGGCAAAGTCGTTTTCCTCGGCCACCTCGCGCATCAGGCGCTCTGCCTCGCGGGGCTCGGCCGGGCCGCCTTCTCCCGCTAGCAGCATCTGCGCCAGCTGGCTCTTGGCTAAGGGGTCGCTTTCGGTAATGGCCTCCAGCAGGGCTCTTGCCCTGATGGGATCGGGCTCGCCGTGGTGAGGGGCCAGTAGCAGGTTGGCCAGATGGTACTGCGCCTGCGTGTCGCCCGCCTCGGCGGCGAGGCCGAGATAGTGCAGCGCCTTGGTGCCGTCGGGGTCCAGCAGCGGGCTTTCCTGATAGAGCCTGCCGAGCTCGGCCTGCTGCTTGCTATTGCCCTGATCGGCACCTGGCTTCAACATCTCTTCGAGCTGCCGCTTGCCAGCTTCCTGGGTGGGATGGACCTTAAATTTGAGCATCTGGCGTTGAAGCTCGGCAATCTGCTCATCAAGCCTGGCTGCCTGTTGAAACCAGTGATCGGCCTTAGCCAGATCAAACAGATGGGTGCCTTCCAGGCTGTAGAGTTCACCGAGAAACTGCGCCGCATGGGCCATGCCCATGTCGGCCGCTCGCTCAAGATAGTCGATGGCCTGGGCATCTTTGCCTCGGTTCAAGAGTTGGCTGGCCTGAGACAACACCTCGTCAGGGCCGCCGCTAATCGCTAGAGGTTGTTTATTGCGCCAGTTAAGGTAGACCAGCAGCAGGGTGATGAAGAGTAGGGCTAAGATTACCGATAAAATAACGACTTGCATTGTGGTCCTTCACATTGTCTATGGCAGCAATGAGGCGAGTGCTGATGTTGGGCGATGGATTCGTCCCGAGATCCTCGGCGGCAAGTTTGCACCGGTTTATCTTATTAAACAAGCCATTAGCCTGTTTATTTTTATCGCCTAACCTAAGGCTTCCCCCTTAAGCCTACGTGCCTTAGATTAGGCTAGATGATGCTCGCTAACGCCTAGATAGGCGTCACCCCGGCGTAGGGGATGCCCGACAGCCTGGCCATCTCGCTGTGCCAGGTGGCGAGATCGTCCAGGTTGAAATCTTGCAGGCTGTGATGGCCGCAGGCCCTGGCCATCACCTGCATCAGTTCGGTGGAGGCCTGAAGAAAGTTGGCCAGCTGCTGCGCCGATTTATCTATGTTTAGGCGCTGACGCAGGTCGGCATTTTGGGTGGCAATGCCGGCGGGGCAGTTGTTGGTGTTACAGATGCGGGCGGCCACGCAGCCGATCGCCTGCATGGCGCTGTTGGCCAGGGCCACGCCGTCGGCGCCAAGGGCCATCGCCTTGACAAAGTCCATGGGCAGCCTGAGACCGCCAGTGATGATCAGGGTAACCCTGCCGCTGGCGCCCTGCTGGTCGAGGTAGCGCCGGGCGCGGGCCAGGGCTGGAATGGTGGGCACGCTGATGTGATCGCGAAAGATCTGCGGCGCCGCGCCCGTGCCGCCACCTCGGCCGTCGAGTATGATGTAGTCCGCGCTGGCATCCAGTGCAAACTGGATCTCCCGTTCGATATGGTTAGCACTGAGCTTAAAGCCGATAGGCACGCCGCCGCTGAGTTCTCGCACCCTGTCGGCGAAGCGTTTGAAGTCGGCCACCGAGTTGAGGTCCCTGAAACGCGGTGGTGAGATGGCATCTTGCCCTGCAGGAATGCCTCTTATCTGGGCGATCTTGCCCTGGTTCTTGCTACCGGGCAGATGACCGCCTGTGCCTGTCTTGGCGCCCTGGCCCCCCTTGAAATGGAACGCCTGTATCTTGGCCATCAAGGCCTCCTGGTAGCCAAACTGGGCGCTGGCCAGTTCGTAGAAGTAGCGGGAGTTGGCCGCTTGCTCCTCGGGCAACATGCCGCCCTCACCCGAGCAGATCCCTGTGCCCGCCAGCTCGGCCCCCTTGGCCAGGGCGGTCTTGGCCTCTTCCGATAGCGCGCCGAAGCTCATGTCCGACACCAGCAGGGGGATCTTGAGCCTCAGCGGCTTGCGCGCCTCTGGGCCTATGATCAGCTCTGTGTCGACGGCCTCCTCTTCAAACAGAGGCTTGCTGGCTATCTGGGCCGTCATGATCTGAATCTCGTCCCAGCTGGGCAGCTGATACCTGGGGACACCCATGGCGACCATGGGGCCGTGATGGCCGAGAGTCTTCAGGCCTTCCCTGGCCAGCTGATGGATCAGTTCGACGCCGGGCTCCTCCTGAGTGGCGACCGCCTTGGGCGGCTTGCCGACATCGATGCCTAAGGCCTCGCGTCCAGGCCCCTCCTGGCCCACCTGCTCGGCGGTGAAGTTTTTATGGGTGCCGTCGCAGTAGGGGGCGTTGCCCGTGTGTTTGCAGGCGCACAGGTAGGCCTCGCCATCTTTCTCGGCGGTGAAGGCCTTGGGGCTAAACCCTGTTCCCTTATGGGAACCATCGCAGAAGGGCTGGTTATTGGAGCGGCCGCAGACACAGAAATAGTATTCCTTGCCTTTGGTGAGCTCGACTTTCTTGGGCTTGTTATCGGCGATGATAGGGTTAACCATGGAATCTCCTTAGGGGTTGCGCATTGGCCGTTGCCTTTAGTCTAGGCGCATTTTCGCCGGGTCGCCGCCTGGTGATTCAATGGCTTTGTGCGCTGGGTGTTGACCCGGGGCGGTGAAAAATTCACACTCAGTTGAATCGATTTAGCGATATTTTCGGTCTGTGTACCGACTGAGGCGAGATCAGCTCGCAGGCTTTGGGAGGTAAGGTGACAAGGCGAGGGAATAAGATGGCTACAGAGTATGCCTTTGAAAGCGGCTTGACCCGGCGGGCGTTTCTGGCTGCAAGCGGCGCCGCGGCGATGCTGTTGGCGGCTAAACCCCAGTTGAGCTGGGCCGAAAACGAATTTTCCATCACGACAAGGCCGCAAGGTTTTGATGTGATCAACCGCGCCATCATTGAGGCGGTGCAGCTACATTTGTTTCCCGATGATGGCGATGGCCCCTCGGCCAAGGATCTCAATGCCTATCGCTATCTCTTGTGGGCCATTGAAGATCCTGATAATCGCATCGATGAGGACAGGCAGTTTATCTTGCAGGGGGCGGCCTGGTTGGAGGATTGGGCCGATACCCAAAGGGGACGTAGTTTTCTGGTGTTGAGCTGGGATGAGCAAGACGCGCTGCTAAAAGAGATCGCTAAGAGCCGCGCCGGTGAGAACTGGCTCTCCCTGCTGCTCTATTACCTGATTGAGGCGCTGACGCTGGATCCCCTCTATGGCGGCAATCCAGACGAGATAGGTTGGCGCTGGCTCGAGCACCAGCCGGGATTTCCTCGGCCTATAGCGGGTAAGAGTTACCTCGATTTTTAATCTGGGATGACAGGCCACTTTTTAGCAGATTTTTATTAGGACACTTTGCAGATGACAGCTGCTGGATTAGCACCCAAGGGGGAGACGCCCCATCAATTCGAGGTTTGTATCGTGGGCAGCGGCGCGGGCGCCGGCCCCATCGCCTATGAGTTGGCCAGAGCCGGGATCGACGTGGTCGTGCTGGAAAAGGGCGATTGGTATACCGAGCAGGATTTCGTGAAAGATGAGGAATTGCCCCGCCACAGGGTGTTTCGCTCTCAGTTTGACGAGGAGCGTCACGTGCTCGAGCTACCCGATGGCGAGGGGGGCTGGCGCCGGGAGACCACGGCGCAGTTTTGGGGCGGCAATGTCGTCGGCGGCGCCTCTAACTTTATGAGCGGCTATTTCCATCGTCTCAAGCCAACGGATTTTCGTCTCGCCTCAACCTATGGGGTGATCCCCGGCAGCAACACGGTCGACTGGCCCATCAGCTATGAGGAGCTGGAGCCGTATTACACTAAGGTGGAGCAGCTTGTCGGCGTCAGCGGCCGGGTGGTGCAACATCCCAACTTAGAACCTAGGTCGACCCCGGACTTCCCCTTTGCGCCTACCGTCGAGCACCCTATCGCGGCGCGTTTCGATAATGCCTGCGAGGCGCTTAAGCTTAATCCGCTGCCGATGGCGCGGGCCATATTGTCTCGCCCCTTCAACGGGCGGATGAGCTGCGAGTATTCCGGCTATTGCGGCAGCTATGGCTGCCATTCAGGTGCCAAGGGCAGCTCCCGGGCGGCGCTGCTGAATCATGCGGTGGCCAGCGGCCATTGCCGCATCATCCCACGAGCCAAGGTGTATCGACTCAATACCGATAGCAAGGGACGGGTGAGTTCTGCCGACTATTTCGATGCCAAGGGCGACAGTCGGCGGATCCAGGCCAAGGTTTTCGTGGTTGCCTGCTACGCCATCGAGAGTGCGCGCCTGCTGCTGGCGAGCACTGGTGAGAAACACCCTAAGGGGATAGGCAACCGCCATGGCCAGGTTGGCAAGAACCTGCACTGCTGCGCCGGCGGGACCGGCCATGGGGTGTTTAAGCTGGATAAACTATCAGCCGAGACCGCCAGAGGCCTCAAGCTGCGCGGCCCCTTCTTTAATCGCGCCCTGCAAGACTGGTATGTGATTGATGATAAGGCCGCGTTCGATAAGCCCGTAAAGGGCGGCACCTTAGACTTCGTGTTCGACCCGCCATCGCCCACCAGTGAGGCGAATGCGCTCAAGTGGCAGGAGGGCAATCTGCTCTGGGGCACGCCGCTCAAGCAGAAGCTTAAGGCGCACTTTACCCAGTCGCGGGACTTTAAGTTTGAGGTCTTCTGCGACTGGCTCACCCATGATGAGTGTTTTGTCAGCCTGGATGATGAGGATAAGGATAAATGGGGCCAGCCAGTGGCCAAGGTGCGCGCCGGTTTTCATCCCCACGATCTTAAGGTCGCCCAGTATCTGGTCGATCGCGGCGTGGAGGTGATGCAGGCCATGGGCGCCGACGAGGTCTGGGGCAATGTGTTTAGCGACCCCACGGCCAACCTAGTGGCGGGGGGATGCCGCTTCGGTGTCGATCCGCGCACATCTGTGCTTGATCCCGATTGCCGGGTACACGATTGCGATAATCTGTATGTGACCGACGGCGCCTTCATGCCAAATGGCGGGAGCGTTACCCCGACCTTTACCATTTATGCCAACGCCTTTCGGGTGGCCGACAAGCTGCTAGGGCGCTTAAAGCAGGCTTAGCTGTGGCGATTCAGTAAGGATTTTGCGCCTGGGTACACAGGGGGCGCAAAGCTTTTCTATACTCAAGGGGATAGCCAGTTTGCAACAGGAGATCCACTATGAGTCATACCTACAAGATCATCGAACTCGTTGGTTCCTCACCCATAAGTTCGGACGAGGCGATTAAGAATGCCATCGAATCGGCCAGTCAGTCGCTGCATCATCTCAGGTGGTTTCAGGTGGTCGAGACCCGGGGGCACTTAGAGGCCGGCTTGATTGCCCACTGGCAGGTGACGATTAAGGTGGGCTTCACCTTAGACTCTGATTGATGATGCAAGGGGTCAGGCGTCCCGGGGCAGCCCCTTTTCGACGGTGCGGATCACCCTCTGGGTCTTACGATTGATTTGAACTTCACCAGACTGCTGGCGCGCCAGCGCCCAGTCGATATGCTCGCGTACCATGTCGTCGACCTCTTCGCTGTCCCGGCGAGCCTCGAGGGCGGCGATTATCTCCTCTGATGCCGGGGCATTACCCAGGGCAATCGCTATGTTGCGCAGCCAACGCTTATGGCCGATACGGCGAATGGCGCTGCCTTCGGTAAACTTGAGAAACTCCGCCTCGCTCCAGGCAAAGAGGGTCAATAGAGCTGGGCGTTTGAGTGGATCCCGGGTATGAAAATCGCTTTCCTGGGTCAAGGGCGCCTCACCATTGACCGGACACACCAGCTGACAGTCGTCACAGCCATAGATGCGGTTGCCTATCAAGGGCCTGAATTCCTCGGGAATTGCCCCCTGCAGTTCTATGGTGAGATAGGAGATGCAGCGCCTGCCATCCACCACATAGGGCTCGACGATGGCGTTGGTGGGGCAAGACTTGATGCAGGCCACACAGGTGTTGCAATCGGCTTTGACCGGAATATCCACAGGTAGCGGGAGATCGATAAGCAGCTCCCCCAGGAAGAACCAGCTCCCCGCCTCATGATTGAGTAGCAGGCTGTGTTTGCCCGTCCAGCCGAGCCCAGCCTTGTCGGCCAGCGGGCGCTCTAAGATTGGCGCTGAATCCACGAAGGGGCGGTAATTGGGGCGCGCTAACCCTAAGTCATCCAGCTCGGCCTCAATCTGCTGCCCCAGCTTCTTTAGCCGGTTGCGGATCATCTTGTGGTAGTCACGGCCCCCCGCGTAGCGCGAGATATAAGCCAGATTGGGGTCTTTAAGGTGGGTGGCAAAGCCGGCCTCTGGCGGCAGGTAGTCCATGCGCGCACTGATGACCCGCACCGTGCCCGGATGCAGCTCATGAGGGCGGGCGCGCATCATGCCATGACTCTCCATATAACCCATCTCGCCGTGGTAGCCCTTATCGAGCCAGGCCTGTAGCTTGGGCTCTTCGGCGCTGAGATCGGTATCGCAGATGCCGATTTGCGCAAAGCCTAATGCCTTACCCCAGGTTTTGATCTTAAGGGCGAGCTGCTGTAATGCTTGGGGCGTCAGGGGGCTGTGGTGAGACATACTTTGGACCAAGAGTGGTGAGGTCAGGATAACTGTGGCGCCATGATAACAGTTTTGCTTTGCGTGAGAAAATTTAACACGGCTGCTTAAGGCGATGACTAATGCCAGTGGTTAAGGCCATGACTAATACCAGTGATTAATCTAGTGGTTAGGGTTTTGCTTAAAAGAATAGCGAGGGCCTGGTCTTGCCTCTAATGGCGCCTATTGCAATTTGGCTGGGCGCTATTTAAGTTGGGAAGAAGAGTCGAGAAAAGGGCTCGGCAGCATAGGCACAAATTTAGGCGCTAAATATAGTTGCTAAATTTAGGCACCAACTATAGGCACCAACTATAGGCGCTGAATATGGGGGCTAAATATAGGCATTAGTATAGGCATAGGGAAAGCCTGCTCATCTTAGACGATAATCAATAACAGGTGTTGGCCTAACTTGCGGGAGAGCAATTTGATCTGGTGTAGCGCGTGGCGCATCTTGCTGATTGGTTTATCGCTGATCTATTTATCACTGCTTGGTCTATCCCGTCCGGTTGGGGCGGCGCCCCTGCGTATGTTGACCGAAGAGTGGGCGCCCATGAGCTATCAGGAACAGGGGCTTCCCATGGGCTATGGTGTCAGCCTGGTGCGGCGCCTCGCCAGTGAACTGGGCGAGGAGGCCAATATCGAGGTATTGCCCTGGGCGAGGGCTTTTGCCATTGCAGAGGGGCAGGCCAATGTGCTCTTGTTTGCCACCTCTCGCAACGAGCAGCGCAGCAGGAATTTCGATTTCGTCGGTCCAATTGCTACCACCAGTATCTCTATCTATGCCAAGGCCGATGACAGGGTCACGCCCACATCGGTAGCCGAGCTGGATGCCCTGGGTAGCGTCGGCGTCTATCGTGGCTCTCTGGGGGAGTCTATCCTGATGCGTCAAGGGGTAGAGCACCTGACGGTGGCCAGCTTTCCCCAGCAGTCGGCGCGTCAGCTACAGCACGACAGGATCCGTTTCTGGTGTCAGGCCGATCTGGCGGTGGCGCGGCTGCTGGCCGAGGTGAATATGGGGCTGGATGAGGTGCATCCCGTGTTGGAGCTGGCGCAGATAGATCTCTATCTGGCTTTCTCTAAGGGAACTGACCCAGAGCGGGTGCTTCGCTGGCATGATGCGCTGGCTAAGCTGCAGGCCTCAGGCGAGATGGCGCGCCTCTATCACGAATGGTTTCCCAAACTCACTCCACCCCATCGTATCGAGCTGCTTAAACACGGTGACCTAAGTTTGTAGGTCGCTGGTTTGTCGCGGTTAGCTAACCGCGACTATGGGTTGACTGCTGCGTCTTATCTTTGGCTTCTGGTTAATTGCAGCTGTCGGTTAATTGCAATCATTAGGTATCTAAGATGGCGCAGTTACGACCCGATGACTTGGCGCGGTAGAGGGCATCGTCGGCCCGTTTCAACAGCTGCTCGAAGCTCTTGTCGCCATCGCTGCAGGCGATACCTGCGCTGATGGTGAGCTTGAAATTCATGTAGACGTCATCGAAGTTGCTGCTCTCTACCGTGGTGACCAGACGCTGGGCGACATTGAGTGCCTGCTCGGCCGTGGTGCCGGGTAGGATAACCAGAAACTCTTCTCCGCCGACACGCCCCACCAGATCTTGTTTACGCATCAGTCCGTTGCTGATGTTGGCGAGGGCGATGAGCACCTTATCACCTATATCATGGCCATACTTATCGTTCACCTTCTTAAAGTGGTCGGCATCGAACAGTATGATCGACAGCGGGTGGTGCTCCTCATTCTTGGACTTGAAGTATCCCTCACCCTTGGAATAGGTGTAGCGCCGGTTAGGCAACTGGGTCAGGTGGTCCGTCAGTGCCAGGATAGAGAGCAGTTTGGATTTTTGTGACTGCTTGTAGGCGACGATCGAGAGAATGATCATGATGATGCAGCCCAGCACGATCACCGCCAGTTGCAGATACTTGTTCTGCTTGAGGATCACCAGTTCGTTTTCCTTGATCTTCTGCAGTTCGATCAGCTGCTGATTCTCGCGCTCTATCTGCTCGGTATTGAAGCGGGTTCGCATCTCGGTGGTGCGGTTGGTCTGCTGGGTGGCATCGAGTGCCTTATGGGTCTGGATATAGCTCAGCAGCGCCTCGTAGGCCTGTTGCCAGTCTTTTTCGGCGACGAAGATCTGGCTGTGCACCATATGTAGCATCTCCAGGCCGCGGGTGTTTTTGATCTGATTAAAGGCCTTCTCGGCCATGTCGATATAGTCGAGTGCCTGTTGATACTGACCATCCTTCAGCGCCGATTGCGCCTGATAGAGGCGCATGAAACTATAGCTGGCGCCTTGTTCCGGCTGCACGTACTTTTCTGCGAGCGCTAGGTATGGCTTGGCCTCCCCTTGGCGATGTAGCTCAATCAGTACGCCGGCAACATTCACCGCGGTGTAGGCACTGGCTTCCTCACCCAGGGTGTCGCGCCAGTATTGATAGGCCTCCTTGTGCTTCTTTAGTGCCGCCTCATACTCGCCAAGTTCCTGAAGGGCGAAGCCTATCTCTGTCTTGATGGCGTTGGCGCCATTCTTGTCGCCGGTATCTTCGAAGCCCTTCTCCAGCTTGTGATAATATTTGATGGCCGTCTGGGGATCGCCGAAGCGGCGATAGCTGGTGGCCAGTTCGGTGAGGTTGTAGATGGCCCAATATTGCAGGTTAAGGGATTCATACAGGTGCTGGGCTGTGATCAGATCTTCCAGTGCCTGGGCAAAGTTACCTTGAAAAGAGTAGATGGCGCCGCGCAGTGAGCGCGAGTCGGCGATCAGCCTTGGGGATTCGATGAGATAGGCTTCGGCGACAACCTTATTGTATTCCTCTAGTGCCACATCTACCTTACCAAGCAACTGATGCATGAAGGCGCGGCACAGCTTGAGATCTGTGGTTATCTCTGGCGAGGCGGCGACCCCTTCGGTTAGGAGTTTCATGTCGGCAAAGGCGATGGCATCTTTGAGTGCTTGCTGCTTGGTGATGTCATAGTTGTTCCAGCAAAGCACAGTCTGCAGCTTGAGGTAACGCTCCATGTCATCGGGCGAGACATTGGTCGTCAGGAAGCCAAGCGCCTCTTTGATCGCTTCTTGGTCACCATATTCGCCGTGATCGAATTTCTTGAAAATAGCATCTATCTCTTCGGCGGTATTTTCTTGCGCCAGGCTCGATGGGCTGAGCCCTAAGAGTGAGAGGCTAAGACTGATCAGCAGCAGAGACGTTATCCAGGATTTTGCTTTTATTTTTCTTGTCATTTTTAGCTTTGCCAACCTTGCTATGTGACCATTTAACCATAGCATAAACACTTTTTTTGTAACTATATTATACGGATGACAGTTTATTGACAGTAAAAAGTATATTTTTTATGCGTTATTTTTAACTTTCATATAACAAAAGTGGCAATTTTCCTTTTCAGTCAGACTAGGGTATAACGTCAGCCTTTATTCTGCGCCTGCTTGGCGGCCCAATCCGGCGAGTGTCTTTAGGCGAACTTGGCCGCGCTATTAGCGGCGTGTTGTGTTGAGAGTGTCTTATGAGTAAACCCAGTAAAGAATATCAGGCGATCGCAGAACAGGTGGCGCTGAACGTATGTAATACCGTGATCCCTATGGATAAGGTGCCGGCAAATCTGCTGGAGGCCTATGCCAATCTGTTTAACGAGCTGCTAAGCGATGAAGAGGGTAAGTTTAGCGCCGCCTGGGAGGCCCTGCCTACCAGCGCCAAGGGGCTAGTGGCTCAGGCCGAATTTCACGGCTTCTATATCGCGAATGCCTGGCTTCAGCTTAGCCGCGTCGCTCAGGATATTGCCGAGCTGGCCGATAGCGACGAGGCGATTGAGGAGAAGGAGTACAATAACATCTTTACCCGTCTTTCAGACGCCTCGCTCAAGGAGAGTGTGAAGAAGTTGAAGAAGGCCCGCACCGACCGCGCGCTACTCAATAGCATCAAGGCGGTCATCGCGGGTAAGTAATTGGGCCGATAATAGACTGGTCGCTAGCTTGCGCAATTGGCTACCGGCGGCGCGCTATTTTACCGAGGCTATTTCATCCTCTGTCAGGTAGCGCCATTCCCCCTCTGCCAGGCCGTCATCCAGCACTATCTCGCCGATAGACTCCCTGTGCAGTCCCACCACCTTGTTGCCGACGGCGGCAAACATTCGTTTTACCTGATGATATTTGCCTTCGGTGATGGTGAGTCTCGCCTCATGGCTGCCAAGCAACTCAAGCTTAGCGGGTTTGGTGAGTCCATCTTCGTTGCGCAGTGCCAGCCCCGTGGCAAATTGCTCGACCCACTCCTCTTTGAGGGGAGCGGCCAGCTGCACTAGATAGGTCTTACCGCATTCGCGTTTCGGAGAGGTGACCCTGTGGGACCACTGACCGTCGCTGGTGATCAGCACCAGCCCAGTGGTATCGGCGTCCAGTCGTCCGGCGATGTGTAGATCTTCTTTATGGGGCAGTTCGAGCAGATTGAGCACAGAAGGGTAGACCTCATCGACGGTCGAGCAGAGGGTATCCACCGGCTTGTGCAGCATGATAAAACGTGGCCCAATCAGCGAGATGGGCTCGCCGTCCAGACAGACTTTCTGGCTATCATTCAACTTAAAGCTGCCATCTTTGATCACCTGGCCATCGACGGTCACTTCGCCTCTGTGAAGGGCCTTCTTGGCCAAGGAGCGGGTGAGATGGGTGGATTCGCTGATAAATTTGTCTAAACGCACTGGGTTAACCTAAGGATGTTACTGTGGGGCGCTATTATGAGGCCCCTGAGAAGAAAGGAAAAGTGCTAGAAAGGAAAAGTGCTAGTCGTGTGAGATGCCAGTAAGGAAAAGTGGCAGTAGGGATAAATGCCGCTAAGGAAAAATGTTAGCATGAGCAATCTTATATTGCGTATGCATCCCTAAGGAGTCGGCAGGCGATGGAAGCTCTTAGTGAATTTGCAAGATGATCGGTGGTCAGGAGTACAACTGCCTCGACAGCGAGTTACAAAAGCGCTGGCAGTTGTGCCAGCAAGCTAACGCACAGATGAATCAGTGTGGACACTGGAACAAGGATTTATTGCCAAATGTCGATTCTCAGGCGGTGATTAAGCTGCCGCTCTATATCAGCTATGGTCAGAATCTGCATGTGGCGCCTCAGGTATTTATCAACGTCAATGTCACCCTGCAGGACAACGCCCCCATCACCATAGGCCGCCAGACCATGATAGGGCCAAACGTGCAGTGCTACACCGCCAATCATCCACTGGATGCGGAGCGTCGCTGTCAGGGCTGGGAACAGGCCGAGGCGATTCAGATCGGCGAGCGGGTATGGATCGGTGGCGGGGCGATCATTCTGCCGGGTGTGACCATAGGCGATGAGGCGGTTATCGCCGCCGGCGCCGTGGTGACCAAGGACGTGGCGCCAAGGACGCTGGTGGGCGGTAATCCGGCGCGGGTGATGCGGTATATCTAGGGCCTGTTGACCTTTTGAGAACAATTTTTGTTCTAATTGAGCACGTTCAAATCGCGGCAGGAGGCTTGAAGTATAGTTATTTTATATAAAAGCCGAGTAACAAAGCGTTGAACGTGCTCAAGACGAACCCTGCGGGCAGCGTCTGTATCATTTTTCTACTGCGTTATCGCTCATTGATGTAGTGCACTACATTACAATCGCTCTGCCTTGTATAAAAGCGATACAGAATGCTGCAAAAATGAACGCGAAAGATAAACAGGCCCTAGGCGCTACTGGGCTGCTGGCCTGTGGAGAGGAAATCTTTACTTACATATGAGTGGCCATAATTTCACCCACGGACCGCAGATAAACTTGTTTACATTGGCCTAATCCCTTTAACATAGGTATCTTGAAGCAGTTTTTGCACCATTTTGGCTTCGCCATGACAGTCGCATTGCTAACAAAAAAACAAATAAGCATAAAAGGAATTCACATGAAAAAAGTGTTCGTTGGAGGGGTGTGCGCCTCTTTGATTCTTGGTCTTAGCGCTTGCAACAGCGACCAGGCAGAAGTTAAGGCCCCTGAAACCACCAAGACAGAAACCGCAGTCGCGGTAGAGCAGGCCCTGGCCTCGGGTATCGATTTCGCTAACTTCGACAAGTCGGTACGTCCTCAAGATGATTTCTATGCCTATGTAAACGGCACCTGGATCAAGAACACTGAGATCCCAGGCGATCGCACCAGCACGGGTGCCTTCTATGACCTGCGTGAGAAGTCGCGTGACGATGTTAAGGCGATCATCGAAGAGGTGGCGGCTACGCCTAACCTGAAGGCGGGCAGCGATGAGCAGAAGGTTGCCGACCTGTATCGCTCTTTCATGGACACAGATCAGCTAGACAAGCTGGGTATCAAGCCGATTCAAGGCGAGCTGGACAAGATCGCCGCCCTCGAGAACAAAGATCAGCTGGTGGAATACTTTGCCCACAGCCAGATCATAGGCGGCGGCACGCCGCTGGCTTTCTACATCGACATCGACTCGAAAAACTCTAGCCGCTATGCAACCCATATCTGGCAATATGGTTTGAGCCTGCCGGAGAAAGACTACTACTTCAACGAAGCCGAGCGTTTCGTCAACATTCGTAAGGCGTTTGTGGCCCACATCGAGAAGATGTTCACCCTGGCTGGTCTGCCAAACGCCAAAGAGAGCGCCGAGCAGATCCTGGCGCTGGAAACCGCTATCGCCAGTCGTCATTGGGACGTGGTCGAGACGCGTGACAGCACTAAGACCTATAACCTGTATCAGGTAGCGGACTTGCCTAAGCTGGCACCGGATATCAACTGGAACGGTTACCTCAAGACTCTGGGCGCAGACAAGCAGGCCGACATCATCATCAATCAGCCTAGCTTCATCGAAGGTTTCAACGAGGTGCTAAAGGCTAACGATCTGTCTGTATGGAAGACCTACATGAGCTGGCAGATGCTGACGCACTTCGCCGGCGATCTGAGCACAGAGCTTGACCGTGAAAACTTCGAGTTCTTCTCTAAGACGCTCAACGGTCAGGCCGAGCAGCAGCCACGTTGGAAGCGCGGCGTGAGCACGGTAAACAACCTGCTGGGCGAGGTTGTGGGTAAGGTTTATGTGAAGCGTCACTTCAAGCCTGAAGCTAAGCAGCGTATGCAGGAACTGGTTGAGAACCTACGCCGCGCCTATGGTGAGAGCATCGACGGCCTGGATTGGATGAGCCCAGACACTAAGGTGGCGGCCAAAGACAAGCTGGCTAAGTTCGATCCTAAGATCGGTTACCCAGATCGCTGGGAAAACTACGACAAGCTGACCATCAAGGCTGATGACCTGGTGGGCAACAGCATGCGCGCCAGCGAACTGAGCCACGAGAAGGAGCTTGAGAAGCTAGGTTCGCCAATCCGCAAGTGGGAGTGGCACATGACACCACAGACGGTGAACGCCTACTACAACCCAACCATGAACGAGATCGTGTTCCCGGCAGCGATTCTGCAACCGCCTTTCTTCAACATGGCGGCAGACGATGCGGTTAACTATGGCGGCATCGGCGCGGTGATCGGTCACGAGATGGGTCATGGCTTCGACGACCAGGGCGCTAAGTTCGACGGCGAAGGTAACATGCGCGACTGGTGGACCGAGCAGGATCTGAAAGAGTTTGCCGCTCGTGGTAAGGCGCTTGTGGCTCAGTACAACGGTTACGCGGTGTTTGACGACTTGAATGTTAACGGTGAGCTGACCCTGGGTGAGAACATCGGCGACCTGTCTGGCGTGACCATCGCCTACAAGGCCTACAAGATGTCACTCAATGGTAAAAAAGCCCCTGTTATCGACGGTCTGACCGGCGACGAGCGTTTCTTCATCGGCTTCAGCCAGATCTGGCGCGCCAAGATCAAGGAAGAAGCGATGCGTAACCGCGTGGCGACCGATCCGCACTCACCGGCTAAGTTCCGTGCCCTGGGCGCGCTATCTAACATGCCTGAGTTCTACACCACCTTCGACGTTAAGCAGGGCGATGCCATGTACATCGAACCCGCTCAGCGTGTGAAGATCTGGTAATTCGAGTTTTCTCGATGAAAAAGAGCGCCTTGGCGCTCTTTTTTTATGGCCGTTTCATGATAAACAATTGTTCATGATCCATTCAGCCAAGGTTAAGTGATCTCTGGCTAGATTAAGGGTTCAAGGTTTGCGCTTTTACCGAGGACGGTTATGAATAAGTTGTTTAGACCCTTTTTTATCTTCCTGTTACTTGTCTCTACCCGCAGCGCCCTGGCGACCAACTACGACGCCTTAATCGATACCAAGGAGGAGTCTGGTTGTTACGCCCAGAAACAGTCCTTTAGTAAGGACCAGCATGGTCTGCACGCCATCGCCAGTAGCTCGGCGGCCCTGATACGTCAGAGCAGCGATGATCTCGATACCCTCTATGCTCAGGCCCAGAACGCCCAGCAGGAGCTGACCAGCCTGCTAGAGGGGCTAAACGCCCAAGACAGTTATCAACTGCTGATCCCCGAAGTGAAAAGCTATGGACGTGCCAAGGCCAAGATTGACAACAAGTTTGACGGCGACGCCAGCCGCATCACGGATCTGGCCAGGGCCAGCCTGGTGGCCGAAGATATTCAGGGGCTGATGACGGCGTTTGAGGATTTACAGCAGAAGGTCAAGGTGCTGCAGGTGAAAAACCGTTTCGCCGAGCCCAAAGCCTCTGGCTACCGTGACCTTAATTTGCTGGTGCAACTGCCACAAACCGGCATGATCGCCGAGGTGCAGCTGCATCTCAAGGCCATTGCCGAGATCAAGAGCGGCGAAGAGCATAAGGCCTACGAACAGATCCAGGCCATTGAGGCCCGCGCCATGGCCCAGTCTCGCGAGCTGAGCGAGCTGGAGCTGGCGCAGATAACCCATCTGCGCCAGGCCTCTCACAAGCAATATCACAAGGCTTGGCTCTACTATAAGCGGCTGGACAGCGCCGAGCTGCTAGCCGCGGCCTAATCTCAGTGTGGCGCTACGTCTGCGATAAATTGGAATAACAATCTGGGCTTAAAGCGATTATACTTGCCGCCATTAGCCCATTAACAGCAGACGATAATGCACGATCTTATCGAGCAACTCAGGGAACTGAGCGAGACAGTTCCCGTTCCCCTGGAGCTGCCAAGCTTCGATCAACTGGTCGAAGTGGAAGAGCAGATCCTGATCCCCTTACCCGCTGAGCTTAAAGAGTATCTGCTCTTTGCCAGCGACGTGATTCACGGCACCCTGGAGCCTGTGACCGCAGCCGATCCTTATGCCCATACCTATCTGCCAGAGGTGACCTCCTATGCCTGGTCTATCGGTATGCCGAGGGAATATATCGCCATCTGCCAGCAGGGGGATGATTTTTACTGTATCGATCAGGAAGGTCAGGTGATGCTGTGGCAAGACGGCGAGGTGGCCGAGGAGAGCTGGGAGTCGTTCTGGCAATGGGTCGAAGAGGTTTGGATCCCCGCCTAGGCGCGTGACAAGATTAACTCAAATTTGGATATCAAGATGGCAAAGACAGCTGAATTAAATGCGATAGAAATTAAATACCTGCGTCACTCACTCGGCCTAACTGCCGCCCAGGTGGGCGAGCTGAGCAAGTGCAGCGAGGCCGACGTATTGGCCTGGGAAGCGGGTGAAGCCGAGGTGTCGGGTCTGGCAGCCAAGAAGCTACTGGAGCTGGATGAGACCATAGAGATGCAGGTGCTTAATACCTGTGATGGTATCGAGGAGCTGTTTAAGAAGGAGCCTAAGCGTCGCCTGAGTTTCGTGGTCTATCCGACACAGGCCATCTACACCCAATACAATCCCGAGTTCTTAAGCTCGCTGCCGCTGACTGAGCTATACAACACGGCGGCCTGGCGCATCAAGAAAGAGTGCAAGTTGGTGCTCGAAGTCGAGGTGACTCTGGTGGCGCTGGATGTCGAGGCTTATAAGGCCTATCGCGAGAAGGAAGGTCTGAAAGAGAGCCGCGAGAGCCGCGCCAAGTGGGCGGCCACTCAGCTGTAACTTTATGCCTGAGCTGATAAAAAGCCCCCATCTTGTGATGGGGGCTTTTTTAATTATCTTTAATTTTCTGGCAGTATTGCCTCAGCAGGTTCAATGCTATCTTGTGCAGATGTTACTTAAAGGTTAACGCCATTTGGACAAGGATATGTACCAAGTCACCAGCCCTCGCCAGGCCATCTTGCTTTTAATCGCTATCGCCGCGCTTATCTATCTGCCACTTATCGAGAGTCTGTTACCCGGCTTGTTTGGCGCCTATTGGCTCAACCCGCCTTTTATGGCCAAGGTGAAACCCATGGCCCTGCTGCTAAAACTCATCGTGGTGTTTTTGGGCTTTTGGAAGTTGGAGCAATATCGCCGCCAATTTAGCGAGTTTATTCACCTTCATTGCCCGGTGTCTTTCTTCATTCAGCTCAGTTTCTTGGTTGGAATAGTTCAGCTTATTTTATTGAGTCTAGGTATGTTGATGAGCCTGGTATTGAGTCCAGATACTGATGAGCAGAGTCAGTTTAAGCGCGATCGAGATTACGCCATCTGGGTGCAGACCATAGATCCTGGTGCCATGGGAAAGGCCTATCACAAGGTGTGGCGTCAGTGTGATTTACCGCTGTGGCGCTATCAGCTAAAACCGATTAAAACCTTGGACTGGCTGGGCGACATAGAGGTGAGTCTGGATGAGGAGCTCTTGAGGATCCGTTCTCGCAAGGATGAGATTAAGCTGGATCTCGCCAAGGCACCGGATTGCGTGGCGACTTAAGGGCTGTTAGCCGTAAACAAGGAAAATATGCGGATTGCTTTTAGGCATTAGGGCTAAGAAGGGCAGCATAATGCCTGAGAGACATTATGCTGTTAAACCGTTACTGCTAATCAGCGGCCTTAGCGGCAACGGCCTCGGTTTTTTCAAGCGCGCTGGCCAAGGCCGGGCGGCGCTGCATCCTGTCTCTGAATGCCGCCAACTTGGGGGGAATACTTTGCTCGAACACTGTCGCCCACATCAGGGTATGCGCCAGCATGATATCGGCAACGCTTACCTCATCACCCAGTAGGTAAGGGGTGTCAGGTAGCATGTTCTCGGCTAAGGCGGCTGCCTTGTCGAACTCCCAAACCGCTATGGGTAAGATGCTGGGGTGACGCTGCGCCTCGGGCAGGGCGAACTTGTGCTTACCCATGGTCCATAGGGGCTGCTCCAGTTCGCAGATGATAAAGCTCATCCATTGATGATAGTGACCGGCCTCGGGCGTGCCCGGCGTTGGCAGCAACTGGCCCTTACCGTATTTTTCGGCCAGGTATTGGCAGATGCCTGCCGATTCTGTCAGCACCAGCTCGTCATCTTGGATCACAGGCACCTTGCCACTGGGATTCATGGCCAGGAAGGCCTCGCTGCGGTTATCGCCCTTAGCAAAATTGATGAAGTGAAATTGCCAATCGATACCGAGTTCTTCAAGCAGCCAAGAGACGCGCAGCGCGCGGCTTCTTGGGGTTCCATATAGCGTAATCATCCTTTTCCTCACTTATTGTTGGTAGAGCCGTTAGTCTAAATAAAAATGGCATCCAAATGGATGCCATTTTTGTGACAGTTAGAACCTCATGCTCAACTTGGTATAGAAGTAGCGCCCCATAGGATTATGGGTGGCGATCACATAGCCGTAGAGGTCGGTGTCACCGTCGCCGATGGCAAATGGCGGCTCTTCATCCAATACGTTGTTGATGCCCACGGTCCACTTGAAGGTGTCGTTGAAGCGATAAGAGCCCGACATATCGACCAGCAGCTGGGAGTCGACCATGCGTGACTTGTTGTCTTCGAAATCGAGTACGCCGTCGAAGTCAATGTCTGGCGTATCTTCAAACTCGCCGATGTAGCTGAAGTTGATGTTGGCGGCGAAGTCATCCATGGTCCAGTTGGTGGTGAGTAACCAGCGGTGTTGTGGATAGCGGTATTCACCCGTGTAATCCAGGTCGTCCTTCTCAAACTTATGCAGGTAGCTGTACTCCAAACCAAACTTGAGGTCACCGAAGCGATCAAACTCTAAGCCGTAGTGGGTGGAGACGTCGACCCCTTGTACCTCTTGTGAGCTTAGGTTGATAAAGCTCGAGTGGATCAGGCTGATTGGGCCCAGTGTTTGTCCTGGCTGAGGCGCCAGACGCTCACAGACAGTGCTGTTTTGATCGTTACAGTTGGCCAGGTAGATCTCGCCCAGCGGCTGCTTGTCGATCTTGTTGTCCTGGGTGATGCTAAACACGTCGAAGCCGATGTCGAACTTCTGGCTCGGTGCCCAGATAAGGCCAGCGTTCCAGGTTTCTGACTCTTCGGCGTCCAGGTCTGAATTACCGGCGAATTCTGTGTTGTAGTCCAGTGCGGTACAGTCGACGTTGTCGGCGGCGCAGCGGTAGGTATCGATGAAGAAGCTACTCTCTCTCGATGGACCAAGACCGATTTGTGCCAGAGACGGTGCGCGGAAACCGGTTGCCCAAGAGGCGCGAGCCGTCAGTGCGTCAGTGATCCCCCACTGGAAGGCGACCTTAGGGTTAGTGGTCGAACCGAAGTCGCTGTAGTGGTCATAGCGGCCAGCCAGCTGCAACTCGAAGTTGTCGGTGACAGGAATAGAGAATTCCACATAGGCGGCGTACTGGTCGCGATCGGCCTGTGCCGATACGGCTTCGGTACCGAAGATGAGGCCGCGCTGGAATTGATCATCCGGGATATCGCTCACGTCCTCTTCGCGGTACTCGACACCAGCGGCCATCATGACTTCACGATCGGCCAGGGTAAATGCAGGGCCCGTGATGCTGGCATCGTATGCGGTGAGGTGTGATACACCCTGGCGAACCAGGCTGGTGGTGATGCGATCGATCACATCCTGTGAGTTCATGGTGCCGCCAAAGGGGTTGTAGTTGCCGGCGTCGATCTCCGCTTGCAGGAAGTCGGTGCGTACCCAGCCCTGGGTTCTGTCGCCTTTCTGAGTCGACTCGCTGCGGCCTTTCTGGGCCGAGACTTCCCAGTCCCACTCATCTATGTTGCCACGCAGGCCGGCAACCATGCGTAGGGTGTCAGATTCGATGTCCCAACGACGTGGTCCGGCATCGACGGTGCGGTAACGACCGATCTCGATATCCTTGCCCCAAGGGTTGTTGGGATGAGTGCCCGGTACCGTTAGCATGGCATCTTCATCCAGCGGTGTCGGCGCGCCGCCCGCTTCTGAGGTGTTATGTTGGGCGGCGACCTCTAGGAAGGCGGTCATCTCATCGCTCAGATGGTAGTCGAACTGGGCGATAGCCCCCACACGCTCGGCGGCGGGAATGGTAAGGTTGTATGGGCCGTAATCAAACAGACAGCTGCCGCTGGCAGTCGCCGAATCGGCTGGACAATCTGGGTCTATGGTCTTGACGCCATCGACATAGAAGTAGCCAGGGAAGCCACGTGAAGAGCGGAAGTCTTCACCGCCGTATGGGCTCTGGTTAGCGGTGCCGAAACGGCCCATCTCGCTGGCGGCCAGGGTGTTGTTCTTGAAGTAGTCGAGAATGATAGAGGCGCTGCCCTTATCTGACTGCATGCCCCAAAGCATAGAGCCGCTCTGCTCATCATAGCCCGAGCCCGAGGCGTCGCCATAGCCCAGGTTAATTTCGAGTCCTTCGAAGTTTTTACGCAGTATGATGTTGACCACACCGGCGATGGCGTCTGAGCCGTAGATGGCCGAGGCGCCATCTTTGAGGATATCGATACGCTCGATGGCGGAAACCGGAATATTGTTGATGTCGACGAAGGAGTTAGTGATCCCCTCGGCGAAGGAGCTGATAGCCACACGGCGACCATTGATCAACACCAGGGTGGCGTCCGGGCCCATGCCACGCAGACTGATTGAGGCCGCGCCGTTAGCGGTTGAGTCTTGGCTATTACCTCGGGTAGAGAAGGCGCCCGCGCCGTTAGCTGGCATGCGTTCCAGCAGCTGTTGCAGGTTGTCGAAGCCCATGTTGGCAATATCGTCTTTATTGATCGATTGGATCGGCGATGGGCCTTCGATGTCGGTACGTTTAATACGAGAGCCGGTGACTTCGATGCGTTCGACGCTCTCGTCGGCAGCATAAACATGTGGGGTTAGCGCAATGGTAATGGCGATAGCGCAGGCGCTGGGCCAGTATTGAGGTCTTTTCATGATTATCCCTAATTACTCGTTATATTTTTAAATCAGTGACTACCACTCAACTACCGCCACCATTTTGTTACAGTAACGTTACTAAACTAATTGCTAATGTAACAAAGTCAATAGTGCGAATTGCTAACAAATGTAAATAAATAAACGCATGATTTTGATTGATTAAAGCGAGTAGGCTTGGCATTGTCATAGCTTGGTTCCCGCCCTGTGTATTTGGAGATGTAAATAAAATGGAAGAAAAAACACTGCTCGAAGCGCGTTTTCACGGCAAGCTTGGACTCTATTGGCTGACCACTGGCGCGGCGGTGTTGGGCATCTCCCTGGTCGGTATTCCGCTCCTGCTGCTCTGGTACCCCATAGGCTTATGGGCGACCAGTCGTTATATCGCCAACATGAGCGCCGAGCTGACCACCAAGAAGCTTATCGTGCGTAAGGGAATACTCACCCGCACCGAAAATACCGTGCCGCTGGATAAGATCACCGACATGGCGATGATCCAGGGCCCCCTGATGCGGCTGTTCGGTATTCATAAGTTAACGATTGAGACGGCGGGGCAGTCGGGTACTGGTGCGCTGATCAGCCTGACAGGCATAGAGGAGGCCGCCGAGTTTCGCGCCGCCGTGATGGCACAAAAGAGTGCGTTGGCCGAGCAGAGTCAGCCGGTTGAGGCGAAGGTGGATGTGGCCGCCCAGACCCTGAACTGCCTGCAAAACATCGAAGAGACGCTCAGGCGTATCGAGGCCAGGTTACCTCAATCATAGCGACTCTTGTCTTTGCTGCTGCGCGAGAGTTGCTGCTGCGTGAGTTTATCAATTTTTAACTTTGTCTGAAGGAAGAATAGTGACCGTGGAAGATCTCACTGTAAATACGAGTCAAGCGGGTTATTGGCTTGTGTGTCGGCGACTGCTGCGAGCCACAGGCCCAGGTCTGTTGATGGCGGCCGCGGCGATTGGTGCCTCCCATCTGGTGGCCTCGACCCGCGCCGGCGCCGAATTTGGTTGGCAGCTGGCCTGGGTGATACTGCTGGTGAATCTGCTCAAGTATCCCTTCTTCGCCGCCGGAGCACGCTATACCGCGGCGACGGGGGAGAGTCTGCTTCATGGCTATCAACGTCAGGGGCGGGGCTATTTACTGCTGTTTTCCCTGCTGAATTCGATTGCGGCGGTGGCCAGTACCGCAGGTGTTGCCATGTTAACTGCGGCGCTGCTCACCCAATTTGTGCCATTGTCGATCGACCTGCTGGCGCTGATCGTATTGCTGGCCAGCCAGCTTCTGCTGGTGCTGGGACACTACCGGGTGCTGGATAGGGTCACTAAGGTGATCATGCTCTGCCTGACGGTGACTACCCTGAGCGCCGCCGCGCTGGCCTTTAATGCCGAGCCTATCTTAGCGCCGGACTTTGTCTCGCCCTCGCCCTGGCAATGGGCCCATGTTGGCTTTCTGGTGGCCATGATGGGGTGGATGCCGGCGCCTATCGAGGTGAGTTGCTGGAACTCCCTCTGGCTGATCGAAAAGCAGAAACAGCAGAAGGTAACGCCCAAGCAGGCATTGTTCGATTTTAATCTAGGCTTTATCACTACGGCGATTTTGGCCGTGGTATTTCTCTCTCTGGGCGCCATGGTGATGCATGGCTCTGGCGTGCATTTCTCGCCATCCGGGGCCAAGTTTGCCGAGCAGTTGATTCAGCTCTATAGCCTGGTGCTGGGTGAGGGCAGTCGTTACCTCATCGCCCTGGTGGCCTTGCTGTGTATCTTCAGCACTACGGTGACAGTGGTCGATGGCTATAGCCGTACGCTTATCTTGAGCCTGCAGCTGTTGCGGCAGGATGAGGTCAGCGAGCGCGGGCTGAATCTCACCATGTTAATCGTCAGCCTATTGGGGCTAGGGATCATCTTGTTCTTCAAGGGGGCGCTGCTGCCGCTGCTGCAGTTTGTGATGACCCTGGCCTTCATGACCACCATCATCTTCGCCTGGCTCAACTATCGCCTGATGACCAGTGACAACCTGGCAGCCGCTGATCGCTACGGCGTGGCCATGCGGCTACTCTCTTGGTTAGGCATGACGTATCTGTTAGGGTTTGCCGCTTTATTTGTTTACTGGAAGTTTATCGGTTAAGCCGGTTAGGAGAACAAGGATGAAGATCAATGTCTTGGCGACCAGCCTCTGTCTGCTGGGGGCCATGGCGGGCAGTGCCGTGGCCAGCAATATAGTGACTGACCAGCAGCCGGCGACTAACGAGCAGGCAAAACGAACACCGGGCCAAGAGGTGGCGCTGGGTGATGCTTTCGATGCCATTATCGCCGCCAACGAACGTCCCTTTTATGGCATTGTTGCCCTGATGCAGCATGGTGAGATCCGCTATGTGAAGTCAAGCGGCTATGGTCAGCAGCTCGCCCCGACGCTGGATAGCCGGGTCATGTTGGCCTCCCAGAGCAAGATGGTTACCGCGGCGCTGGTGATGCGGGGTGTCAGCCAGGATAAGTTTGCCCTGGAGGATAAGGTGAATCCTTATCTGGCATCGGCCAATCTGCCTACCTATGATGAGCGCATCACCATAGCTCAGCTACTTAGTCACAGCTCAGGGATCGCGCCCCAGGGCAAGGCGAATCGATTCACCCCTGGCAGCGATTTTCAATATTCTAACCTGGGCTATCAGGTGCTGGGACAGCTGCTGGAGAGCCAGTATCAAGCCGACTTTTCGACCCTGGTTAACGGCTTTCTTAAGGAGCACGGCGTAAGCGGCGTCAAGGCGCAACTCGGTGCGCAGCAGGGGCTGATTGCCGGCATCGAGGCGAGTAGCAATGAGCCGATGGAATATGAGGTGCAGATGAACCTCTTACCCGGCGGCGGCATGACGGGCTCGGCCAAGGGGCTGCTTAATTATCTTAGTGCCTTGCATGGCGGTAAACTGTTGAGTAAGGAGGCCTATCAGGCGATGGTGACGCCCAGGATGCAGCGCCCTCACCGCTGGCAGCAGCTTTATTACGGCTTCGGGGTACAGGTGAATCAGCAGGGAATCGAGGAGTATAGCCACTCAGGTTATCTGCCTGGCTATCAATCGCTGAGCCTGAGTTATCCGGCGTTCGATACATATCTTGTGGTGCTGGAAAACGCCTCCTGGCCCATTGATGAGCGCAATCAAGCCTTTGGCCTGCATGATAAGCTGCGTCAGGCGCTTAGAGACGCCTTGATGGACGAGGCCAAGGCTGAAAATAATGCCTCGGCGTCGACGCAAAGTCGGTTATAATATCGACTCAGTGGCAGGCGCACCCGCGCGAGCCAGTAATCTAAGAAGTTAAACAATGATTAATAACGATATTTTACGCCGTCTACGATTCGTATTCGATTACAAGAACGCTAAGATGATCAAGATCTTCGCCAAGGTCAAACACGAGATGACCCAGGAAGTCTTGCTCAACATGCTTAAGAAAGAGTCCGAAGAGGGCTACAAGCCCTGTAACGACAAGACGCTGTGCCTGTTTCTTGATGGTTTGATCATCGAAAAGCGCGGCCTGCGTGAAGGCGCCGAGATCCCATCTCCCGTGTCTCAGTTAAACAACAACCTGATCTTCAAGAAGCTGAGGATCGCGTTGGAGATGCGTGAAGAAGATATTATCGAGACCTTAGCCCTGGCGGACTTCAGAATGAGCAGTTCTGAACTGGGAGCCCTGTTTAGAAAACCCGGCCATAAGCACTTTAAGGAGTGCGGCGATCAGGTGCTGCGCAACTTCTTGACTGGCCTGTCGATCAAGTATCGCGGAAAGTAAGAGATATCGTCATCTAAAGACGCGGCTTAGGCCGCGTTTTTTGTGTCTGGCCGTTAGTGTTTAAAACAGCCAGGGTGTGAAAATAATCAAAAAAATGATCGCGCCAAAGGCAACAAAGATCACACTTTGTGGTAATCTTGCCAAAATTGATAGCACAGCCATTCCAACATACCCACAGATAGAGAAAAGGTTACCAATGGACGATAATAAACGCCCGCTATATCTTCCTTTTGCCGGCCCAGCCATTCTTGAAGCCCCCTTGATCAACAAGGGCAGTGCCTTTACCGAAGAGGAGCGCATCTTCTTCAACCTCGAGGGGCTGCTGCCCCACGTCATCGAGACCATCGAGGAGCAGGCTTCGCGTGCCTACGATCAGTACAAGAACTTCAGTAACGATCTCGACCGCCATATCTATCTGCGCAACATTCAAGACACCAACGAGACCCTCTATTACCGTCTGTTGCAGAACCATATTACCGAGATGATGCCGATCATCTATACCCCTACGGTTGGCCTGGCCTGTGAGCGTTTTTCGAAGAACTATCGTCGTAACCGCGGCCTGTTTATCTCCTATCCCAACAAGGATCGCATCGATGACATCCTGAATAACTCGACGCGCCAGAAGGTGAAGATCATCGTCGTCACCGATGGCGAGCGCATCTTGGGTCTGGGCGACCAGGGGATCGGCGGCATGGGTATTCCGATTGGTAAGCTGTCACTCTACACCAGCTGTGGCGGTATCAGCCCGGCTTACACCCTGCCTATTACGCTGGACGTGGGCACAGACAACCCGCATCTATTGGAAGATCCTATGTATATGGGCTGGCGTAATCAGCGTATCGGCGGCGAAGAGTATGCCGAGTTTGTCGAGGCCTTCATGCAGGCGGTTCACAGACGCTGGCCAGATGCCTTGATCCAGTTTGAAGATTTTGCCCAGAAGAACGCCATGCCACTGCTCGAGCGTTACAAAGACAAGTATTGCTGCTTCAACGACGACATTCAGGGCACGGCGGCGGTGACCGTTGGTTCTCTGCTGGCAGCCTGTCAGGCGGCGGATACTCAACTCAGTCAGCAGCGTGTGGCCTTCCTTGGCGCCGGTAGTGCAGGTTGTGGTATTGCCGAGGCGATCATCGCCCAGATGGTGTCAGAAGGGATAAGCGACGAGCAGGCACGTCAGCAGGTCTTCATGGTAGACCGCTGGGGGCTGCTGCAAGATAACATGCCTAATCTGCTGCCGTTCCAGCAGAACCTGGCGCAGCAGGCGACCAGGGTTGAGGGCTGGAACACAGAGAGCGAGAACATCTCGCTGCTGGATGTGATGAATAATGGTAAGCCGACCGTGCTCATCGGCGTATCTGGCGCTCCGGGTCTGTTTAGCGAAGAGATCATCAAGGCGATGCACAGCCACTGTGAGCGTCCTATCATCTTCCCGCTGTCTAACCCGACCAGCCGTGTCGAGGCGACACCGAAAGATATTCTGCACTGGACCAAGGGCCAGGCGCTGGTGGCAACCGGCAGCCCGTTTGAGCCCGTGGTGATCGACGAGCAGACCTATGAGATCGCCCAGTGCAACAACAGCTATATCTTCCCTGGGATAGGCCTGGGCGTGTTGGCCTCGGGTGCCAAGCGCGTCAGTAACGAGATGCTGATGGCCTCGAGCCGCGCCCTGGCAGAGTGCTCTCCTTTGGCTAAAGATGGCGAAGGTTCGCTATTGCCAGCGCTGGAAGATATCCATGCGGTGAGTAAGCATATCGCCTTCGCGGTGGGCAAGGTGGCCATTGAGCAGGGCCATGCGCTGCCGGCCAGCGACGAGCTGCTGATGCAGTCCATTGAAGATAACTTCTGGACCGCGGAATATCGCCGTTACAAGCGCACCTCTTTCTAATCTTTTAGGTTAGTTAGTAACGCATTTAAGAAGCCGCCTCTTGGGCGGCTTCTTTGTGTTTGTGGCAAGGTGAAATTTTGCTTTCGATCACAAAGTGTTAGTGGGGCGTATGATCTTGCCAGCACTTCTGCTACCTGGATGACATTTTTAAGTTTGGCTTAATCTTGGCTGGTAATGCTCGCCAGACAGCTTGCTGCGCCCAGCGCTTCTTGAGTATGCCTGTTGTGAGTATGTCTATCTTGTATAAACGAGTGACAGGCAAGAGGCGGGCCGGCAAGCCTAGGGTTTGTTGACCTTTCCTGTTTGTTTCTGCAGCATTTTGTAGGTTATTTAAACAAGGTAGAGTCCGTGTAGTGTAGTTATTCTACATGAGCGGGCGATAACGCCGTAGAAATGGCCTACAAAAGCTGCCTGAAGGGTTCATCTAAACGCGCCTTGCCCTTTGTTGCCTGCTATTTACATAGAATAACTATGCCGCACAGCATGCGCCTTGAGCAAAACGCGTTTAGATCGAACAAAAATTAAACCTGAAAGATAAACAGACCCTAGAGTGTTCGCCTACTATTGTGAGCTTTTTAGCTGTTTGAATTGCCAAAACTGGAGCCTGAAATGAAAAAATTAATCACCCTAGCCGCCGGCCTGTTATTTGCTGGCGCGGCCGTTGCCATGGATTGTAAAGATTGCCATGAGCCTATCGACCTGACCATGCACACAGAGTCAGAGGCTACCCTGGCAACCTGTAACGATTGTCATGGCATGGAAGATGCCCACGCCCCCGACATGGAGATGCATACGCCTGAGCTGACCATCAAAGAGTGCGCCGATTGCCACGGTATGAACTAGCTTTAAGCTGGCATAAAAAAGGGCCCTCAGAGAGGGCCCAAAGACAAGGTCGAACTAAATCGTTGGACGCTTAGTGCAGCTTACGACGTCCGGCCAGCAGACCCAGTAGGCCCAGTGCCAGGAAGCCGAGGCTACCGCCAGAGTCATTGTCTGTTGGCTCATCTGGCGTTTCCGGCGCCGGCGGCGTTGGCTCAACACCGTCTGAGTTGACCGTCAGCATGAAGCTGGTGGAGGCGGCGTCAGATGGGTAGGCCATGTCGTGTACCGTGACCGTTACTAGGGTCTCACCATACCAGTCTTTCTCTGGCGTGATGCTGAAGCTATCACCATCGACCTCTGCCGTGATGTGCTCACCCGAGACCATGATGCCATTGGCCGTGCCTTTGACATCGTTGTAGATCACTGTGATGCCTTCTAGCGTGGCATTTTCTTCCATGCTCATATCGGTAATGGCCGCAACGCTGATATTCGATGGGCTAGAGACTTCATGGGTCACTGTGACCAACTCAGAATCTGCATATTGAGTGTCGACCTTCACAAAGTTGTCGGTGCCAACCGCATTGGCCGAAACCCGCGCCGAGAACTTGAGTGATACCGCTGATTGCTCAGGGCCACGATAGTCGGCACAGATGACAGTGCCAGAGCTGATCTTCTCATCGACATCCTTATAGGCGAAGCCATCGTTCAGCCAGCCACCGGCAGGACCGAAGGTGGCACGCTCACCCCAGTAACCATGTAGACCGACAGAACCGAACTGATCGTTTTCCGTGTCTAAGGTTTCATAGGCGAAGATGATCTCCGGGCTTGCCTCATCGAAGCTGAGGTCAGTTGCGACGATAGTTTGGATGTTAAACTTGGCTTCGGGATCCGGTGTGTCGTTGCCGCTGAGGAAGGAGTTCCACTCCTCACCGCCATCCCACTGGAAGATGTAGTGCTTGTTGGTGATCACCGCATACACTGCATTTTCGACACGGCCGGTATTCCAGTTAAACCTCGCCTGCGGCATTCTCACATCGCCACGCCATAATGGCGCCACCATAGTATCGGGGAAGCCCTGGAAGTTGTCATCGAATGGCAGATTGAAGTTCCAGAAGTCAGGCATAGGGTCAAACTGTACATAGCCAAAGGGAGAGATGGCTAATATGTCTTGACCAAAGACCTCTGGGTTACCGTACAGAGGCACATGGGGTAAGCCATTGGCACTGAGCGGGATCTGTAAGGTTTGATTCGATAAGCCAGACAGGCCGATATGGTTGAAACCTTGCATAGGTAAATCATAGAAGCTGCCATCTTCCCCATAAGGAACCTTACAAGTGTTATCGCTGAGATTGGTAGTAAAGACATAGTGGCGTTTCATCTCGCTCGACGAAGGCTGCGTGGCCGCGATAGCGATTGTGTTGCCTTCAACCGTCATGCCCTCACCATAGTTGCCGATACCACCTACCGAAACTGTGTCTGGCATGAGAACCAGGCCGTCGCTTAGCTCGGTATTAAAGGTGAACTCCCGCTCGCCCCCTAACAGGTTAGGCGCGAGTTCCACGACGAAATCCAGAATGTCGCCCTCTTTCGCCGCAGTTTGCGAGGCCGTGACTGTGGTGTCGCTGCCCATGTGCATGAGTTTCACCGCGAAGTCACCCAGGTTAGAGTCGTTATATTCGTCACTTCCCAGGCCGACCATGCCGTAGTAGACATCACCTTCCTCGGCACCGGGCAGATCGTAGTTGAGTTTTAGCTGATAGGGGGTCATGCCGTCGTTGGTCGCCGGACCTTCGATGGACAGGTTGCCGCTATCGCTTTCGCCTACTATCGCCAGGCTAAGCTCGAATGGATCGGCGAGGTTCTTCTGATCCTCATACTCCCACTTCCAGTTGGCAGCGATGGCCCAGTAACGACCCGGCATAGGGTTATTGATGGCACAGAAGTCGCCATTGTCTGTCTGTGAGAAACAGATGGCTTCATCTAACCACTGAATATCCTCATCACCGTTGACGTCCATACCTAGGTCGATTGAGGTATAGGCGTGTCTCGGTGCCGACAGAACCTCCCAGACGACACGCTTAGTGCCTTCGGGTACATCGAAGAAGATCACCTTGGCGCCACCATCCTCTATCTCCTGACGCGTATAGCCGTCTGAGTATTTTCTGACTTCGGCACGTTTAAGCTCGGTGTCGTGACGCTCACCCTTGGTGAGGCCATATATCCGCGAGTTGAGCGATTGTATTTCTTTGGTGTGTAGTTCTGGCGTCAGGTTGTGACCCTGCTGGCGATGTATGATGCCAGAGACCTCGTTAGGCAGGCTGTCACCCTTATAGCGAACCCCAACAGGCAGGTGCTGCATCGGCTTGCTGCTGTCGCTTGGTGTCAGCTTGACGCTACCCGTCAGCTGGATTTGCGATGAGTCGGCGCCGATGGCCTCTACCTCGAGAATCTTAGCCTTGAGGCTGATGCTCTGGGATTCGCCGGCCTTGAGGGTAAAGGTCTTAGGCGATACCTCAAGCTCTAGCATCTGGGCACCTTCCATGTCATTTGGCGTGGCCTCAACTGTCCAGGTGCCGTCCTGAGTGGCGGTAACTGTGCGCATCCAGGTACAGGTGCCGGCGCAGCTGTCATGATAGAAGTAAGGCAGGTTCAAGGTGTGAATATTGCCTCCATTCTTGGGGTTGGCGGCGCGGTAGTTTTCGACGCTCTCATCAAGCAGCAGCATGGCATTGTTGGCGCGTGACACATTGATCACCCCGCTACCCGCGTCGCTATAGCCAGCCGCAACCGGATCGTATGGATGGCCGTCTCGTGCACGGGTCACCCCATCGAGCGATGCCGTGGTCATCAGCGCCGATTGGATCTGTGCCGGAGTCCAGTCTGGGTGCGCCTGAGTCAGCAGTGCCATGGCGCCTGCCACGTGCGGTGCCGCCATAGAGGTGCCGCTGATGGCGGCATAGTCGGCTGGCATGCCTTGGGTGGTGAATGGCATCTCATCGGCCCAGGCGGCGTATACGTTAACGCCTGGCGCCGCCAGGTTAGGCGACATCACATCTGGTGCCTCCAGGTTGGGGCCGCGAGATGAGAAGTCGGCGACATAGTCGGCGGTGCCTTCTCTGGTGGTGACCTCAGAGGCCGTGATGGTTAGGGCATGGTCGCTGCCTGCCGCGAGCCAATCTTGCAGGCCATAGTTGCCGTTGCCACTGTTGCCATAGTAACTGCCGTAGTTGATGTTGATGCCTGGGATAACATAGGGATCGTTATGAGTCGGGTCTGAGTATCCTGGGTTCCACAGGATGAAGCCGCCGGCACCACCGGCCTGGACATTCACCGCCTTGGTTACACGGGCGATTTCGCCGCGCTTACAGACGACGATCGGCGCAGTAGCATAAGGATTGCCCGCCGGATCGACATCGAAGAAGCCCGCCGGGAAGGGCTCGTTACACATCTCATATTCACTGCCGTAGGCTTTGGCCTCGACCACTGGGCCTGTATAGGCATCGGTGATCCCCGAGCCCTGCAGATCGCTAAGCGGCTGCTCGCCCCCCGTTGCATTGGTCAGCATCTTGCCTTCTACGGCAATCTCACGGCCGTGTGTGGTAGCGGCTACCGAGGTGAGCCAGGGAGAGAAGTGATCGATTGCTCCGCGAGCCTGAGAGGCGTATTGCGGCATGTAGGAGTTACCCGCAGATGCCGAGACGGAGATGCCCGCTTCGCGCGCGGCGAGGAAGCCTAGCTCCATAGGGTCGTCCCAGGGGAAGGTACCAAAGGTGGTGCCTATCGAGTAGTTGATCACATCGACACCATCGGCGATGGCATCGTCGATAGCGGCGAGCAGCGCCGAGCCTTTACAGCCGGCATAGCTGTCGCCATAGCTAGTATCACCTGGGTAACACACCTGATACATGATGACGTTGGCGCGCGGTGCCACACCCGAGATGCGAGGAAACTTGAGGCCGGTGGGGATACCGTCGCCGGTCTCACCCAGTGCAGGCACGACATAGTCAACATCTGAGAGTTGGTTACCGGCAGCGGTAGACGAGGTGTGTGAGCCGTGGCCGTTATAGTCCTCACCGTTTTGGGGGCGTTTGGGGTCTTCTACTTCCCACCAGTTCTTATCGGGCTGGAAGATAGGATCCAGGTAGCTGTCGGTAATCGTCTCGTACGAGCGAACGCCAATCAGTTTGTCGTTACACATGCTGGCAAATTCTTCTTTCTCACAATCGCCGAGATAGTGGCTGTAGCGATCGGGCATCTGATGCACATAACCATCACCCGAGACGGCGGCGAATGAAGGATGATCTGTGTTGATCCCCGTATCCAGCACACCGACGACTATGCCTTCACCCTTGTACTTATCGTCGGCCGCTGTGCCCATCCACAGACCGTCGGCGCCAATGTGTTTTGGCCCAACGTCTGTGTGCAGTTCATACATCTTCTCCAGGCTGACATTGCGAATGCCGGGCAGGGCAGCCACGCGAGCGGCCTGATCTTGGGTCATGCGCATCGCCATGCCGTTAAAGGCCAGACGATAGTGTTGCTTAACTTCGACATTGCCGCCCACGGCAGCACCGATCTGTGACAGCACCTGAGCCTGCTTGTCGGCGAGGTAGTTGCTGTATTGCTTCACCGCACTGCTCTGCATATCGACCTTGTTGTGGCCTCTTGGATTGAGCATCACAGGCACTGTGCTCATGGCTGGGGAGGTCGCCGCCAGTTCGGGAAGGTCGCCACGGTAGAGTGAGACCGGCTTGTCGTTGAGTTCGACGATATAGGTCTGCTCGCCGGTTAGGCCTGCTTCAAACTTAAATGGCACCTTGCTGTTTTGCTGTGTGGCAATCGCACGGTGCACGTTCTTGCCATTGCTGCCGCGCTGTTGCAGTGACTCACTACTCTGGGTGCCATTGCGCACCTTACCGGCGCGTAGGTCCTCGTTGTATTTCAGGATGGCATCGGTGATCTCTATGCTGCGCATATTATGGGTATCGGCATTGCTGGACGCGGCGGCGCCGCCAACACCGGCGGCATAGATGGCCGCTATGGTCATGAGACTTATTTTCTTCAATTTCATTGGTTGTTCCCTTTTCTTTTTATTGTCAAAGCTTGGGCTTGGTTGCAAAAGTAAGGCACTCGTACAGCATTCGATTCTTATTGAGTTATGGATGTGCAGGCCAATGCGTAAAAGCTATAGGGGTATGCATAAAGGCTATGCGCCAATGAAGGTGAAGACTCTGTGCCGGAAGGATTAAGCGCCTTCTAGATAGTTCTTTAAACTTATTTTTGTTTCTATTTTGGTTTTTTATGTCGGCTTTTGGCGGTTGGGCTTTGTGATTGGTGTATTTCTGAAGCCTTATTTAGGGGCGGCAGACCAAACTGAGTTGGATGCCTCATGTATCATTTGGTAGCAATCTGATACAAATTGTTAAATTTATGTTATTAGGTCGGGGTTAGGCGCTTTATTTGCGACAGCTTAACTTTGGTGTTTATTAACGTGCTGTTTTAAAAGTCTTTATTTCGAATGGTTCAAGTTCTGCTTTTCTCATACGCGCCTGCTTAGGGGGAGTCTCATACCTTGCCCGTCCTGGGTCCCTATATCGCTTGCCTTTCTATAGTGATAGAAATGGTGCTTATGCAGCGACTAACTTATTAACTAGTTCAGCAACTAACTCAGTAACTAGCTCAGTAACTAGTTCAGCAACTGATGCAACCACTCATTCAGTAACTGGTGCTGCACTAAGCTATGACCCTAATGGTGGTAATCACAACAAGAACAATAAGAGTGAGATAGATGGAATTACGACACTTAAGGCACTTCATTGTACTGGCAAGGTTAAAGAGTTTTAGTAAGGCGGCTAACGAGTTACATCTGGCCCAGCCTTCATTGTCGCGCAGCATTCAGAAGATGGAGCAGCGCCTGGGAGCCAGCCTGTTGGCCCGTGACGAGAAACATTTTGCGCTGACGGAATATGGCCGCCTGGTGTTGGCCCAGGGGGAGTTGATCGTCAGTCAGCTGGAATATCTGGAGTCTGAGATCAAAACCAAACAGGGGCTGGAGCAGGCTAAGCTTGCCATTGGCGCCAGTCCCATTCCGTCCAACAGCATTATCGGGCCGGCGGTAGGCAGGTTTGTTCGCGATAACCCAGATATTTCTCTGGAGCTAAAGGTTGAGAGTTGGAGCCGGCTCTACAAGCTACTGCTCAAGGGAGAGCTGGACATGTTTGTCGCCGAGACCAATGTCACCTTGCTGGATCAGCGAGACAATGTGGTGACCCAATGCCTGCCTCAGTCAGAGGCGATCTTCTGCTGTCGTCCCAACCATCCCCTCACTTGCCTTAAAACGGTCTACTTGCCGAGTCTGCGCGATTATCCCCTCGGCATGCCCAGCGCCATGCCGCAGCCGCTGAGGCAAAAGTATGAGGATCTGTTCGATGAAGACAGGCATGATTTTGTTGGCCTGGTGAAATATGCCCAGTTTCAGCCCATCAAGTCGGCCATCAAAGAGTGTGACATGGTGGTGATCACCCCAGATATCTCGGTACGAGAGGAGCTGGCGTCCGGCGAGTTGGTGGCTTTGGACGTAGTGGGGGGGCCGAGCATCCAGGCGAGCTTTAGTGTGGTCTCGATGAAGAATCGTCGCTTGAGTCATAGTGCAGAGCGATTTATCGACTCCCTATTGCATCACTCGGCGGCCAGGGTGGTCGGCTTTTAACAGGTTTATGCCGCTCGTAATAAAACGGGCCCGACAGCGGGCCCTTTTTGATGCGAAGATTTAGCTCGTCGGACTCAGTCCTAGCGCTACTTGAGATTGATATCGCCGCTGATGGTGTTGATCTGGATATCGGCGCTGCCATTGCCCATCTGGAACTGTAGCGAGCTGCCCGGGCCATACTTAGGTCGCTTGGGCTTGTCCTGTGTCAGGCGATTGTCTATGTCGCCGCTGGGGCCGCCGTCGATGTTGAAGGTGGCATCGAGATTCGCCGGCAGGCTGAAGCTGATGTCACCACTGACGCTCTCCAGGCTGGCCTTGGTGGTTAGGCCGGAGACAGACAGGTTAAGATCGCCGCTGACGCTCTGGGCCTTGAGGCGCTCTACCTTATCCAGGCTGACCTTAGCATCTCCCGATACCAGCTCGATAGAGACTTGCTCGGCGCCGCTGTCTGCGTTGAGCTTGCCGCTTACCAGGGTGTAGCTGACCTTACCCAGGCTCTGCTTGTCTTCGATGTTACCCGACACGGTTTCCAGCTTGAGTTTGCCTTGCAGCGACTGGCTGACAATGTCGCCCGAGACGGTATTGATGCTGACCTGTTCGCTCAAGCCGTTGGCCTTGATGTTGCCACTGACGGTTTGCACATTGATGTCGCCCGAGAGCTTACTCACTTTATAGTTGGCCGAGACGCCTTCGCTGTAGAGCTTGAGCTGTTTAGGCACCTTGATGGTGAGGCGCGAGCCCTCCTTGTTACTGCCCGAGTAGTGACGGGGCAGCTTGTCTTCGATGGAGATAGTACCGGCGTTTTGCTCCACGGTTAGGCCTTCACTCAGCTCATCCAGGGTGCCGCTGACAGTGATGGCGGACTGATCCCAAGGCAAAATCTCGACCTCACCGCGCTGCACCTCGAGGTTCAGGCGTAGGTCTCCTTGAACCTCTATGCGTTTATCCACGCTCTGGGCCGCCAGTGCAGATTGGCTCAATAGTAGAAAGGGCAATGCCAATGCGGTGGTTTTTAGCTGTATTTTCATATCATCTCTCCTGTTGTATCACGATCGACAGGGAGTTTTTGCCCCTGCTTGATTAACTCTATTTCGCGTTGCTGCGTCCATAGCCAGAGCTGCCACAGCTGTTTGTCTGTCGGGTTGAGTTTTAGTGCCTCATAGATCTCCTTGGCGGCTGTCCTGAGCTGTTCTATGCCTTGCTCGACCGGTTGGCTGTATGGGCTAGTACGCCAGTCGACGTGTTTGGTTAGGCTCAGGGCATCGACGCTGGCCTGATGTTGGGCCTGAATTGTGGCCAGGGTCTGCAACAGGGCATCGCTCTCGGTATCGACGCTCGCAGGCCAGAGGCTCAATTTACCTACCAAGAGAGCCAACAGCAGGGTGGAGGCGATAGCCATGGGGCGCCAGTATTGATTTGTGGTGTTTACTGGGGCATCGAGGCGCTGGTCTATTTCCTGCCAGAGATCCCGCTCAGGGGTCATCTCTTTCGGCGTTTGTGCCAGCAGGCGTGCTAGTTTGTCTGCCTTATCTGTCATGAGATCATCTCCTGCAGTAATTTCTTGGCCCTGTGGTACTGCGCCTTGCTGGTGCCGGGGGCTATCTTGAGGCGTCTGGCGATCTCGTCGTGTTGATAGCCCTCCAGGGCATAGAGGACGAAGACGATACGAGCGCGCTCCGGCAGTTTCAGCAGTAACTTGTCCACTCCCTGATATTCGTCGAAGGCGACCGCGGCCGTTTGCGCCTCTTCGCCGGGCATGAATCGGGCCCAGAAGCTCTTATGTTTCTTAATGCAGCTCAGGGCCTGATTCACCGTCAGGCTGTGGAGCCAGGTCGTAAACTGGCTCTTGCCATCGAATAGAGGCAGCTTCTGCCACAGGCGGACAAAGGTTTCCTGGGTGGCCTCTTCCGCCAGCTCGGCCTGACCGGCCAGGCGAAAACAGAGGGCATATACGCGTCTGTGATGCTGATCAAAGAGTTGCCGAAATGCGGTCTTGTCGCCCTGCTTGGCGCGCTCGACCAATACGGCATCGAGGAGCTGGTGAGCATCATCTGGACTCGTGAGTGCGCTCAAATCTGTCTTCCCTGTGAGTGAACAATACCTATTAGACATAGGCAGAGTTTGAAAAGGTTTAATGCGATATGAAAAAAAGTTTGGCTTAAGGTAGCGCAGCGGGGATCGAATGCCAACTTGGGGGATGAAGCGCTAGCAGTAGAAATCGAGTGTGAAAGAGAAGTGGGGCGGCAGCGCCGCCCCACTTCTCATCTTATTAGCGTTGGGCTTGTTTTTCGTATACCAGTTGGGCACCCACCAGATCGGCCAGCGCCGTGCCAACCGACTTAAACAGAGTTATGGCGTGGTTGTCAGAGCGAGGAGCATCTGCCCGAGGAGCATCTTGGCTAGGAGATTCTTGGCAAGGAGAGTCCTGGCGTGGAGAGAGCTTGCCCCGGCACAGATCGGCTAGTTCGCCCCTAACCTGAGACAGCTCGAACACCCCTTCCGAGACAGGAATTAACAGCTCGCCCGCCTCGGCGAAGACGTTGACCTTGGCATCCACATAAACCTCGGCCCTGGCAATCAGGTCGCTGTCACATTCTCGTCTGTCATGATGATGGTTGCCCACCAGATCCACATGGGTACCGGGAGACACCCAGGCGGAATCGAACAATGGCGAAGGTGCACCTGTGGCGCAGCTGATGATGTCGGCCGCGGCCACAGCCCGGGGAAGATCGTCGCAGGCCTTCACTTCTATCTGCGGCGCGCCAGCCTGTATGGCGCTGATGGTCTTGTCGACCTTGGCGTCTGAGCGTCCCAACACGGTGATTTTTTCAATCGGCCTGACACTGGCGTGCGCCAGTGCCATGAAGGCTGCCAACCGGCCCGTGCCAAACAGCAGCAGATGTTTAGCGTCTGATCGAGCCAGATACTGGCTCGCCAATGCCGACACCGCCGCAGTGCGCCAGTAGGTGACGCTGGTGCCATCGACTAAGGCCTGTGGCTCACCTGTGTCACGATTAAAGATCATAATCTTGGAGTAGAGGCTTTCCAGCTCGGAAGATTTTTTCGGATTGCCAGGAAAATAGGTAAAGGCTTTCACCGCTATGGTCTTCTGGTTCCAGGCCGGCAGCACGGCAAAGGCATCGCTGTGGCTGTCGTCTAATGGAAACACCTGGCGCTGTGGCATTCCGGCGGGCTGGGCAAACGTTTCTCTCAGCGCGGCGATTAGGCTGGGAAAGTCTAGTGCCTGATGGACCGCATCGGCATCGATAACTCGCATATTACCTCCTGTTAGTTTTGGATAATGTATCCAATTTTAAGGTGGGTTAAAAGTAGCTAAGTGGTATTTCGATATGGGAAGTTGATTTTTTAGTCAGTCGTGACGGGCAAGCACATGAATTATTAATAATTCATTAAAGATGAATGTATGTAAGTCGATAGTTACTATACTCAATATTGGAATCACTTTTGCCATTCCAAGGTGTTAATTGTCGTTGAAGACAAGTAAAGCAATCACTCAAATAAAAGGATCTCCCTTTATGCTCATTCGTCACAAATTACTCGTTAGCGCAGCAGTGTCTATCTGTTCTGTGATAGCGATGTTTGGTTTGCAGCGTTTTTCGGCGGCAAAGCTGGATGATTTGTCTCATGCTGCACAACAAGTTATCGAACTTGAAAAGGATGTTTTGAGTTTACGTCGAGATGAAAAAGACTTCTTTGCGCGATTGGATCTGACCTATATAGATAGACACAAACAGCAGGGTAGGGAATTGGAGGAGAAGATCGCCAGTCTGGGGGCGATCTTCGAGCGTCATGATATTTCGCAAAGCGATCTGCAGGCCTTTAGGCAGAACGTGACACGTTATGAGTCTATCTTTGCCGAGGTTACCGAGCTGCAAAAGCAGATCGGTTTGCATCCCAAAGACGGCCTGTATGGGGCGCTGCGCGGTGCGGTGCACAATGTAGAGACCCTGGTGAAGGAGAAAAACGAGCCCGAACTCATGGTGACCATGTTGCAGCTGCGCCGTAACGAGAAGGATTTTATGCTCAGGCGTGCCTTGAGTTATCTGGATAAGTTCAATGCTAACTTGAGTCTGCTGAGACAGCAGGTGGCTGGCGCCATGTTGGGCGATTCGGTCAAAGGGGAACTCAATGCCCTTATCGACGATTATGAGAAAAACTTCGCGGCCTTGGTGAGCAAAGAGCAAGAGCTGGGATTGGACAAAGACAGTGGCCGTATGGCGACGCTACGAGACAGTATCGCCTCGGCCGAGAAGGCTTTGGTGCAGCTTAAGGGTCAGTCCCTGGATGCCATTCATGTCGCCGAGAGTGCAACCGTTACCGTCAGTATCATTATCTTCGTGTTGATCACCTTAGTGTTAATTGGATTCACCCTGGCAATCATTCGCAGCATCATGGAGCCGGTGCAGCGGATCAGCGATGCGATCTCTCGTATCGAGGCGACCAAAGATCTGACATTGAGATGCGATACCAAGGTAGATGACGAGATCGGCCAGATTGCTCGCCACTTCAATAGTATGGTCGAGTCGTTCCAGTCGCTGATCAGAGAGGTGTTGACCTCGGTCGAGGTGGTCAATCACTCCTGCCAGGAGCTGTCGGAGAACTCGACGCGCGCCTCGGAAGGGGTGGGGCGTCAGCTCAATGAGACAGATATGGTGGCGACCGCGATCACCGAGATGGGCGCGACCATTGACGAGATCGCCAGCAATACCGAATTGGCGGCGGAACGTGCCGGTAATACCCATGACAATGCCCAACAGGGTCAGGTGGGGGTTGAACACACCATAGAGAAGATCCAGGCATTGGCGGCGCAGCTGACCGATTCCGCTCAGGTGGTCTCCGAGCTTGAGAAAGACAGCGAGACCATAGGAAGCGTGTTGGATGTGATCCGTGGTATTGCCGAGCAGACCAACCTGCTTGCGCTAAACGCCGCCATCGAGGCGGCCAGAGCCGGAGAACAGGGCAGAGGCTTTGCCGTGGTGGCCGATGAGGTGAGAAGCCTGGCGATGCGCACCCAGGAGTCGACCGAGGAGATCGCCGGGATCATCCAGACCCTGCAGTCTCGTACCCGCTCCATAGTGCAACTCATGGAAGCGACCCAAAGACAGGGGATAGAAAGTGCCGATCAGGCGGCGAGTGCCGGTGCCTTGCTGGAGCAGATCAACGCCGATGTGACCAACATCATGGATATGAGTACGCAAATTGCCGCGGCCATCGAGGAGCAGAGCATGGTGGCCTCAGAGGTGAACAAGAATGTGGTGGTGATTCGCGACATTGCCGCCGAGTCGGCTCAGGCGGCGGATGAGAATGCCAAGGCCTCTGACGATGTGAAGGCGCGAACCCAGGTACTCTATCAGGCCGTGAGTCTGTTTAAGATTTAAACGCTTGGTATAAAAGGGAGGCTTAGCCTCCCTTTTTTTTGAAATTTATTTGTGAAATGCAGGGTTTATACTCAAATTCTGTCGTCGGGTCGACTAAGCTAATCTAGAGTGCAGGACATAAAGAGCGTGGTCGATGCGATTAAATCACTTCCTGAATATTTTAGCCCTTGGGCTCCTGTTGTTGTCGTTTCTGACTGCAAGCTGTATCTATTATCTTATCTACCTGCCTAGAATCGAAGAGCAAGTGATCTCGAGGCAAGACAGAGATCTTCAGGCGGTTCAGCAAGGGATCGCCTATGCCCAGAAAAATCTCGATACCCTATGTTACGACTACGCCATCTGGGATGACATGGTGACCTTTGTCGATAATGTGTCGCCTCAATTTGCCAAGAAAAATCTCTTTGATAATGCCTTCGAGGCGGCCAACGTAGATGGATTCTATGTGTTTAACCGCCAGAATCAGCTGGTGTGGCAATATAGCAGTGGTGCCGAGTTTGTTTCTCAGAGTCTGCCCCTCTCCAAGGCGCAATTTGTCGGCAAGATACTTCCTTCGAAGGCCGAGATGGATGGCAATCGTCCGTCGGTGCGCAGCGGTCTGCTGCGCATGAATGACAGAGTGGTCTACTTTAGCAACGTGACCGTCATGCCAAGTAGCGGTGAGGGCCAAGTTGCGGGTAGCCTGCTGACCGTGCGTAATGTGAGTCAGGCGATTCATGAGGAGATAGAGCAATTTAGTCTGATAAAGTTTGAGCTGGAGGTGTTGGCTCAGCCTAAGCTAGAGGGTCAGATCTCATTGGGATTTCGAGAGCCGCCCAAGGTGGACAAGATTGCCGCGCAACACGCCTGGTACCTGCATGACGCGCTCAGTGTGCCGTCGCTCAAGATCACCGTGAATCACGACAGAAGCCTGCTTCCCTCTATCTTTACCGTAGAGTCGATCTTGATGTTCTTAAGTGTCTTGGTGATGTCCTACATAGCCATCATCCCCTTCTCGGCGCTGGTGGTAAGGCCGCTTCGAGTTGCCAACGCCGTGCTGGATAAGATGGCCCATCGTGGCGTGCTCTTGACCATGCCGACGGCTTGGGCAATCACCGAGGTAGCCAAGCTGACCGAATCCTTCAACCTGGTGGTGGAGAAGCTACAGCGCCATCAGAATTATCTGGAATCCCTCTCCTTTAATGATCCCCTGACAGGTATCGCTAACCGTCGCAGCTTAGAAGTCTTTGCCGAGCGTGCCCATAAGCAGTGGCGTGAGGGTAAAGGGGCGATAGGTTTCATCATGTTGGATATCGACTTCTTTAAGCCTTATAACGACACGGTTGGGCATCAGAGTGGCGATCAGGCGCTTATCAAGGTGGCGCAGGCGCTGATGCTCGAGTGTCGTCGCCGCGGCGAGTTGGTCACTCGCTATGGTGGAGAGGAGTTTTGCGTGGTGATCCATGGCGACAACATGGCTCAGATGGAGCTGTTGGCAAAGCGGATGCTACAAAGAGTGCGCGATCTCAATATCTATCACCAGGCTTCACCCTTCGAGATCATCACCGTCAGCATGGGCGCCGTACTCTACGATGGTTATCATCCCGAATTTGCCAATGACGATTGGCAGCAGATGATCAGGCTCGCCGATGAGCAGCTTTATAAGGCAAAAGAGAGTGGGCGGAATAACCTACAGGTACTGCATCGTAAGGTTAGTCCGCTGTTTGTGGTGGGGTGAGTCACAGCTTGAAGGTGATCACTTGCTGGCGCATCGAGTCGGCGAGTGAGGTAAGCTGAGCGATGGAGTGTCCTAGCTCTAAGGCCGATTCTGTCGATTGACTGGCTATGTCACTGATGGCGATGATACTGCGGTTAATGCTCTCGGCCACACTGCTCTGCTCTTCCGCCGCTGTAGCAATATGGGTGTTCATCTCGGTGATGTTATCGACCGAGGCAACTATCTGTTGCAGCGCTTCGCCGGCCTTGTTGGTTTGCTGATTGGCATCTTCCACCTGTTTAATGCCCACATCCATGGCGGTGACCGCCTCGTTTACCCCGCTCTGTAGCGTCTCTATCATGGTTTCTATCTCTTGGGTCGCCTCTTGGGTGCGCTGGGCGAGGGAGCGAACCTCGTCGGCGACCACGGCAAAGCCGCGCCCCTGCTCTCCAGCCCTGGCGGCCTCGATGGCGGCGTTGAGGGCCAGCAGGTTGGTCTGTTCGGCAATGCCCTTGATAACGCTCAGTACGCTGCCGATATGTTGGCTCTCGTGAGACAGATGGGTGATCACCTCTGAGGTGCTTTGGATCTGCATCGACAAGGCCTGCATGCTGCTAATCGACAGCTGGACGATCTCATTGCCGTTGGCGGCGAATCGGTCGGCATTTCTGGCCGAGTCGGCGGCGGCCGTGGTGCTCTGTGCTACCTCGTTGACCGTTGCTGTCATCTCATTCATGGCGGTGGCGGTCTGTTCCGTCTCTGCCTGTTGCTGTTGAATGCGGGCGTTGGAGACCTGGGTAAACTCGTTGAGGGCTAACGCCGAGTCGCTGACGCTGTTGGCCGCCTGGGCGACTCCCTTGAGGATGCCTCGCAGGTGGTGAAAGACATCGTTGAGCCGTGTCGAGATCAGGCCGAGTTCGTCGTTGTTGAGTTGGTCGAAGGTGACAGTGAGATCCGAGTCTTGCTGTATGGTCAGTAGCTGGGTACGTATGTGGTTGATCGGTTTCATCACGCTACGGTTAATCCAGATACCTAGCACTATGCTGGCAACGGCGGCGACCAGGGTGATGAGCAAGAAGAGGGTGAGGGAAGATTGGTAGATCTCGGCAACCCTGTCCTTTTCCTCGCCGGCGACCTTGAGTTGCAGGCTGATTAACTCGGCGATGGTGCCACTGATGGGATCGATCACCCGGTAGAGGGGAATAATCTCATCTCGCAGTTGGCCGGCAATATTGCCAGACTTGCCGTTGAGCAGCTGCTCCAGGTGGGCGATTCTTTGGTTGGCCGGGACAAATAGGTGTTCGGCCTCATCGACCAGTCGTTGTTCATCCTTGGTGAGCTGGGTGGCGATGTATTGGCGCCACTTTTTGTCTATGTTGTTACTTGCTTCCTGCAGGGCGTGGTTTGCCTGTTCGGCGCTGAAATCACCGGCATTGGCCTTGTTGATGGCGTCGATAACAGATACCGCGTAATCATCGGCAATCACCTTGAGATCTTCCAGTGGAACGACTCTATCGTTATAGATGGTGACGACACCTTTCTCGATATTATTCATCATATTGATTGCTAAGATGCAGATACAGATGAGGAGCGAGAGGGGGAGTAAGATACCGAAAGCCATCTTGTGCTTGATTTGAATATTGTTCATATAGATACCCAAAAAAAGGAGTAAATAGCAGAAAGCTAAAACTTATGTCGTATCTATAGGTATAGCAAAAGATTGAAATGGGTAGAGTTGAATAGAAACAAAAAAGCCTCGCAGTGCGAGGCTTTTTTGTTTGGTGCGCTAGGCACCCTAGAATATGGTGCCCGAACCCGGAATCGAACCAGGGACACGAGGATTTTCAATCCTCTGCTCTACCGACTGAGCTATTCGGGCGACGGGGTGCATTAAAAGGCTTTTGCGCATTTGAGTCAACACATTTTTGCAAAAACTTTGTTTATCTGGCCCGTTTGGATAACTTTTACCCGAAACGTCGATTTTTAGATCAAATGTCGAGATTCAGGGGATCTGTCGAGGTTGAAACAGGGCGGCGGGTCGAGCCCTTTATTTAATGACTACCGAGTAAGTTAGGCTTGTAATGTCGACCAATAAGCGACTAAAGCTGTGCGTGGGTCATAGAGGCGGATATAAAAAAGCCCCGCGTTGCGGGGCCTCTTAAATCATTGACTACTCTGTATGAACAGGCTGGCTTACTTGAGCATGTCGTTGTTGGGGAAGTTGCTCTGCATCACCATAAGTACGTGATCTTTTAGTTTCTGCTGGCCGAGTTCCTCGTAGGCGGTCGCCATGATCTCCAGGGCGCGCTCGGTAGATGGCGTACCCGGGTAGGTTTCCAGCACTGTCTGGGCGCGCACGGCGGCGGCGCTCCAGGCATTCATCTTGATATAGTATTCCGCGACGGTAATGGCGTATTTGGCCAGACGGTTCTTTAAGAACTGCATGCGTTTCTGTGCATCGGCGGCATACTTGCTGTTGGGATACTGCTTGATCAGACGATCGAAGTCTTTAAAGGCGTCTTGCGCCGCCTTGGGATCACGGTCGGTCCTGTCTATGTTGAGCATGTCATGGAACATATAGTTGTCCGACTGCATGTTCACCAGGCCACGCATATAATAGACATAGTCGATATCTTTATGTGTGGGGTTAAGGCGAATGAAGCGATCGATGTTGGCGATGCCCGATGCCGAATCGTCCAACTTGTAGTATGCGTAGATCAGGTCTAACTGTACCTGTGTCTTATGTGGGCCGAAGGGATAACGAGAGTCTAGCGCCTCTAATGAGCGCACCGCTTTACTATAATTACCCAGCTCCATCGAGGTTCTGGCTTGAGAATAGAGGACTTCGGGGGAAGATTTGCTCAGTTCGATATCATCTTCTGGTTTACTACTACACGCCGCTAAGGCCAATGACAACAAGGCGATAGCTGCGCCTTTAGCAAAATTATGCATACTTGAATTCGATTCTTTGTAAGTTGTTGTTTAAGAATTTTTCCATTTCACGATAAAATAGAAACAATCCGATTGTAACAGATAGCACTTTATTTTGGACCCCAAAACGCGGGTACGGTTCCTATGACACAAGAGATTAATCTAAAAAGCGAGATCACAGCAACACAAACCGGGCAGAGATTAGACCAAACCTTGGCCGAGTTGTTCCCTGATTACTCCCGTACACGTATTAAAGAGTGGATTCAGGCTGGTGCCGTCTACGTCGATGGTATGGTGCAGACTAAGCCGAGAGAAAAGGTCCTAGAGGGGCAGGAGATTGAGATCGAAGCCACCCTCAAGGAAGAGTCAAGGCCGAGGCGCAGGCGATCGATTTAGACATCGTCTACGAAGATGATCATATTATCGTGATCAATAAGCAGGCTGGCCTGGTGGTTCACCCCGGTGCAGGCAACAGCGACGGCACCCTGATGAACGCGCTCTTGCATCACTGCCCTGAAATTGAGCTGGTGCCAAGGGCCGGTATCGTGCATCGTCTCGATAAGGACACTACAGGTTTGATGGTAGTGGCAAAGACTGTCGAGGCGCAGACCCACCTGGTTGCGGCATTGCAGGCACGCGAGATCACCCGTGAATATGAGGCGATTGTCTCAGGTACCATGACGGCCGGTGGCGTGGTCGATGAGCCGATTGCGCGCCATCCGACCAAGCGTACTCATATGGCGGTGCACCACGGCGGTCGCCCCTCGGTGACCCATTATCGTGTGGCGGAGAAGTTCCGTGCCCATACCCGTCTACGCCTACGCCTAGAAACCGGCCGTACCCACCAGATCAGGGTGCACATGGCACACATAGGCCATATTTTAGTCGGTGATCCTGTCTATGGTGGTCGCCCACGTCCACCTAAGAAGGCCACACCTGAATTGATGGAGGCGCTAAACGGCTTTAAGCGTCAGGCGCTGCATGCCGTTCGCCTTGAGCTGGCGCACCCCTTCACCTGCGAGATAATGAGCTGGCAGGCGCCAATTCCTGAAGATATGGTGGCCTTAACGCGCGCCCTGCGTGATGACACCAAGGCTCATCCGGCAGAATATTAATCATGTTGCCTCAAGACTGGTTCATCCCGCCTGGCGTGAAGCTGGCTTTTAGCCAGCGTCAGGGGGGCGTGAGCCTGTCACCCTTCGATAGCCTCAATCTTGGCGACCATGTGGGCGACGACCCCGAGCTTGTGCGTCAAAACCGTTTGCTTGCGGCAAAGGCTCTGGGCATGTCAGCCGAGCCAGCCTGGCTGCAGCAAGTTCATGGCATCGAGCTGGTGAATCTGGACCAGGACGCTAACCGCACCGCCGATGGCAGCTTCTGTCGCAGTGGCGAGCATGTGTGTGTGGTGATGACCGCCGACTGCCTACCAGTGCTGATTTGCGATCGCGCGGCGACTCAGGTGGCGGCGGTACATGCGGGTTGGCGCGGTTTGTGTCATGGCATCGTCGAGGCGGCTATCGCCGAGTTTGATGCGCCGGCCGAAGAGCTACTCCTCTATCTTGGCCCTTGTATAGGACCGGATGCTTTCGAGGTCGGCGGTGAGGTTAGGGCGCAGTTCATCGCTCAGCATGCTGAAGCCGCAGACTTTTTTAAGCCGAGCGCCGATAAGTTTTTAGCCGATCTGCAAGGGATCGCCCGCTATCGTGCTGAGCGTCTCGGTGTTGGCGGCGTCTATCAATTGCCCCACTGCACCTATAGCTTGAGTGCCGACTATTTCTCCTATCGCCGCGAGGCGAAAACCGGTCGTATGGCCTCTTTTATCTGGCTGGAAGCCTAGTACAAAAAAACGGCAATTTTTCTCTTGTTGCTTGAATCCTCCTAAAAAGCCCCCATCTATACTGGTAACAAAGCACTGAAGGTTTCCTTCATTCGTTAATTTTTTTAGGAGGCTGTATGCGACTCGATCGTATGACGAACAAATTCCAGATAGCAATCTCCGATGCTCAGTCATTAGCGTTGGGGCGTGACCATCAGTTTATCGAGCCGATTCATCTGATGATGGCGTTGCTTAACCAAGATGGCGGCTCAATTCATCCATTGCTGACCCAGGCCGGGATCTCGGTTAGCACCTTGCGTTCAGCCCTGAGTCAGGAGCTAGAACGTTTACCTCAAATCGAGGGCACTGGCGGTGACGTTCAGCTGTCGCAGGCGCTGATTCGCCTGTTGAATCTGTGTGATAAGTTGGCGCAAAAGCGCAAAGACAAGTATATCTCCAGCGAACTCTTCGTGTTGGCCGCCCTTGAGGGCAGCGACGCGTTGGCGCAATGCCTGAAGAAATCGGGCGCCACCAAGGAGCTGCTGGAGAAGACCATCGAAGAGGTGCGTCTTGGCAAGAATATCGACGATCCTAACGCCGAAGATCAGCGCCAAGCGCTGAAGAAGTTTACCGTGGATCTGACCGAGCGCGCCGAGCAGGGCAAGCTGGATCCTGTGATCGGCCGTGATGATGAGATCCGCCGTACGATTCAGGTGCTGCAACGCCGCAGCAAGAACAACCCTGTACTCATCGGTGAGCCGGGCGTAGGTAAGACTGCCATCGTCGAGGGCCTGGCCCAACGCATCATCAATGGCGAGGTGCCCGAGGGGATCAAGAATAAGCGGGTGTTGTCACTCGACTTAGGTGCGCTGGTGGCCGGTGCTAAGTATCGTGGTGAATTCGAGGAGCGTCTCAAGGCGGTGCTCAATGAGCTGGCACAGGAAGAGGGCCAGGTGATCCTCTTCATCGATGAGCTACATACCATGGTCGGCGCAGGTAAGAGTGATGGCGCCATGGATGCGGGTAACATGCTTAAGCCGGCCTTGGCCAGAGGTGACCTGCACTGTGTCGGTGCCACCACCTTAGATGAATATCGTCAATATATTGAGAAAGATGCCGCGCTCGAGCGCCGTTTCCAGAAGGTGCTGGTGGATGAGCCAAGCGTCGAAGACACCATCGCGATTTTGCGTGGCCTGAAAGAGCGCTATGAGCTGCACCACCATGTGGAGATCACCGATCCGGCCATCGTGGCGGCGGCCAGCATGTCTCATCGCTATATCTCTGACAGGAAACTGCCCGATAAGGCGATCGACCTCATCGATGAGGCGGCCTCCAGTATCCGTATGCAGATAGATTCTAAGCCCGAGCCACTGGACAGGTTAGAGCGCCGCACCATACAGCTTAAGCTGGAGGAGCAGGCCCTGATCAAAGAGAGTGATGAGGCCAGTCAGCGTCGCCTTAGCACCTTGCGCAGTGAGCTAGCCGAAGTCGAGGCCAAGGCCGCCGAGCTTAACGAGGTCTGGCATACCGAGAAGGCAGCACTGGCAGGCACCCAGCATATCAAGGCGGATCTCGAGCAGGCCCGTATGGATCTCGAGGTGGCGAGGCGTGCAGGGGATCTGACCCGCATGTCTGAGCTGCAATATGGCCGTATTCCCGAGCTTGAGAAACAGCTGGATCTGGCTGCTCAAGCCGAGATGCAGGATATGACGCTGTTGCGTAACAAGGTCTCCGATGTAGAGATTGCCGAAGTCCTGTCTAAGGCGACCGGTATCCCTGTATCTAAGATGCTCGAAGGGGAAAAAGAGAAGCTGTTACACATGGAAGAAGCGCTGCATACCCGGGTGATTGGACAAAACGAGGCCGTGGATGCGGTGGCCAATGCCATTCGTCGCAGTCGCGCCGGCCTTGCGGATCCGAATCGTCCTATCGGCTCCTTCCTCTTCCTCGGCCCTACCGGTGTGGGTAAGACTGAGCTGTGTAAGTCATTGGCGAAGTTCCTGTTCGATACCGAATCGGCCATGGTGCGTATCGATATGTCCGAGTTTATGGAGAAGCATTCGGTGTCACGCCTGGTTGGTGCGCCTCCAGGGTATGTAGGCTATGAAGAGGGTGGTTATCTCACCGAAGCGGTGAGACGTAAGCCTTATTCGGTGATCTTGCTCGATGAGGTGGAAAAGGCTCATCCCGACGTGTTCAACATCCTGCTGCAGGTGCTGGACGATGGTCGCCTGACCGATGGTCAGGGGCGTACGGTGGATTTCCGTAATACAGTTGTGATCATGACCTCGAACCTGGGCTCAGATGTGATTCAAGAACGCTTCGGTATTGCCAGTTATGCCGAGATGAAGAGTGAGGTGATGAATGTGGTAACACACAGCTTCAGACCCGAGTTCCTCAACCGTATCGATGAAAGCGTGGTCTTCCATCCATTGGAGTCAGAGCATATCGCACATATTGCGCAGATCCAGATAGATAATCTGAAGGCGCGCCTGGCGGAGAAAGACTTTGAGCTTGAGGTGAGTGACGATGCCTTAGCCTTGATCGCTCAGGCTGGATTCGACCCTGTTTATGGTGCAAGGCCGCTGAAGCGTGCCCTGCAGCAAGAGGTCGAAAACCCATTGGCGCAGAAACTCTTGAGCGGCGAGCTGTTACCCGGCGCGCCAATCAAGGTCGATGCCGCGGGGGGCGAGCTCGCCTTTCATCAATGAGGCTCGCTCTTGTAACTTAGTCTTGTAACTTAGCCTTGTAATTTAGTCCCGTGACTTAGTTCGGTAGCTTAGTCCAATTACTCAGTCCTGTAAAAAGCCCAAACCTAGGTTTGGGCTTTTTTTATCAGGGGCATCAGATTGCACTTGTCTATTATTTGAACTAGTTTGCAAAGGGCGGTATCTCTTCCTAATTTGAGTTTTTATACAGTGAAGGAGTATTGGATGAAAGCAAGGTTAGCAGTTATAGCATCTCTGGCCGTATTGATGACTGCATGTAGCTCGGCACCAGAGGAAAGCAGCGGCCCGTATTTTATTGGTGTGGGCAGTGTCGATTATGACAGCCTCTATCATTTTGGTTACAACACTGGCTGTCGAAGCGCCGGTTACCTGAAACAAAATCCAGGCGCCGATACCTTAGAAGGGATGAAGGATAAGGTGTTGGATGGCTTGAGCGAATTTGACAAGGGCTGGAATGCGGGCACCCTGGCCTGCCAGGATGGCGTGAGTCGCTCTATGTATATGGTGAAAGGTAGCAGTTCGAAAGGCGCTAGTAAGTAGAAGTCGAACAGGGTCTATAAGAAACATCAAGCGACAACCGCGGCATGTCGGGTTGTCGCTTCTACTTCTATATATATTTATTTGACGCAGAAGAGTTTGATACGTTGTTTCTGCGCGGCGATCTCTGATTGCCTATCTTCCTCAGTCATGCGCACCATTTCACCACTTTCTTCATTCTTACGTGTCAGGCGAGTATAGGTCTCGAGCACGCTCAACTGATGCTTGGCATTTTCGCAGATGGCCTTGGCTTGGGCCTTATCTTTCTCGTTGATCGCTTCGGCAGCTAACGCGGCCTCGCTTTTTGGCTCTCCCTGTTTTTCAGTGACCTTAGGGGCGGTAAAGCCGACTTTTTTTTGTTCGATATCTTCGCTGTAGAGTTTTTCTGTCTTAGCCTCGGGAGGCTTTTCCTGGCTGTAGTGAGTGACTCCGTTTTCGTCTACCCACTTATAGATGGTCGTTGCAAGCGCGGGGGCGCAAAGGAATAGGCTAATTAGTGCGCTAAGATAAAATTTTCCGGTCATCATAGTGTCCATATTTAGGCCGGGAGAGAGTGCAAGAGATGCCTCATCTGCCAACAATTAGAGGTCCGTATAAAAAGTGAGCTTAAATCTGTGTTATCTTTCTATTTTATCAAGATAACCTTGCTCCTTATTATATGCAAAATTTAAACAAAGAGACGGTTAAGAACCGCGGTATCTACCTTTTACCTAACCTGTTCACCACTGCGGGATTGTTTTCCGGCTTCTATGCGGTGATTGCCTCCATGAATGGCCACTTTGAAGCGGCAGCGATTGCCATCTTTGTCGCCATGATCTTTGACGGTGTCGACGGACGGGTCGCAAGGATGACTAATACTCAGAGTGCATTCGGCGCCGAATATGACAGCATGGCCGATATGGTCTCCTTCGGGGTCGCCCCTGCGTTGATCGCCTATAGCTGGGCCTTGGCCGATCTGGGCAAGGTCGGTTGGTTGGCTGCTTTTATCTATTGTGCCGGCGCCGCATTACGACTGGCGCGTTTCAATACCCAGGTTGGCGTCGCCGATAAGCGCTACTTTCAGGGATTGGCGAGTCCAGCCGCCGCGGCCATCATCGCTGGTGCTATCTGGACGGGTACTTATTATGAGATTGAGGGCCAACAGGTAAGTATATTGGCGCTGCTAATGACAGCTTGTGCCGGTCTCTTGATGGTGAGTAACTTCCGTTACTACTCCTTTAAAGACTATGACTGGCGCGGCCGGGTTAACTTTATGGTCATTCTGGCACTGGTGGGCCTGTTTGTGGTGGTTTCGGTGCAACCAGCGACCATCTTGTTTATCGTCTTTAGTCTTTACGCCCTCTCTGGCCCTATCTACACCATACGCACGGTAAAGAAATTAAAGGTGAGTCATGTGGTGGGGGATGAGAACGATGCCGACATTACTCAAGAGACGAATGCACAAGAGACAGATACTCAAGAGACAGATACTGAATGCGAGGCCAAACAAACTGAGCAAGACTCAGAAGATGCCGACAAAAAGCAGTAACAGCCGCACTGTAATGGGTCCTTGTAACGGGGATAAATGGCAGCAGTGACAGCCTTTCAATGAGGCCGCTAAGATTTTTGGCAGAGTGAATGTTTTTGTGCCAAACTTATTTTCCGGTTTTGAACAAGCGATGCTTGAACTTGATAGGATCAAAATCGATAGGGTAACCAAAGATTGTGTTGTTATTGTTACTCGCTTGTTGGCGTTGCGTGTGGGTTTTGGCTGGGTAAACCACCTTTTGGGTGTTTTTTGTTCGATAGATTGCTTTTGTCAAAAAAGCCCTTGCACAAAAGATTTGGCTCCCTATAATGCGCTCCCACTGACACGGCAAACGGCGCTACTTAGCGAAGCGAGTAGGCAAGCTGGTCGAGTCAAGGTAACAAGCGGTTCAAGTTTTTAAACCGGTGGTTACAGCGCGATAGCGCAGTAATTAACCACTTAGAAATCTTTTGAAAAAAGCGCTTGACGCCGACAGGGAGAAGCGTAGAATACGCAGCCCTAGCCCGCTGGACTCCAGTATGAGGCGAACGTTCTTTAACAAGATAAAACAAGAAATCTGTGTGGACACTCACAGGTATTGAGTTAATCGAAAACGATTTAAATCTCAATGCAATGATGAGAGTCCATAGCAATATGTACAAACATGTAGATGATTCTTCCGAGTCATTTATATGAATCAGAATTCATTGAGTCGGACTTAGGTCCAAAAAAACT